>JBGPDL010000043.1:0-23827 GCA_041482275.1 Gemmatimonadota bacterium
GGAGACGTCGAGCAGCAGCGTATGGCCGCCCGACGCGAGCAGCGCGACGAACGGCGGCGCGAGCTCGGGATCCTCGAGCGCTGGCGCGAACAGGTGACCTTCCATGTGATGCACGCCGATCAGCGCGCGGTCCCTCGCGTACGCCAGGGCCTTGGCGTACACCACGCCCACGAGCAACGCCCCCACGAGGCCCGGCCCCTGCGTCACCGCCACGGCGTCCACCGCGCTCCAGCCGATTCCGGCCTCCGCCAGGGCGCGGTCCACCACCGCCGGCAGCGCGGCGAGATGCGCCCGGCTCGCCAGCTCGGGGACCACGCCGCCGAATACCTGATGCACGTCCTGCGAGAGAATGACGAGCCCGGCGAGCTCCGGGCGCCGGCGGTCGCCCACCAGCACGGCCGCCGACGTTTCGTCGCACGACGTCTCGATACCGAGGACGACGTCAGCCACGGCCCGTCTTGCGCTTCAGCGCCACGGAGTCCGGCACGGCATGCGCGACGATGCCGGGCGGCGCGCTCACCGTAAGACGGGCGTAGCCGCCGGGGCCGGCCTTGCCCACGAGGTGCGCCACGACCCGCAGGCTGTCCCGCGTGAGCGTGTTCACTCTGGATTCGGGTCCCCGCACCGTGACTGTCACCCGCTCGGGCGCGAGCAAAAAGCCGGTGAAGCCGGAGGCGGCGGTGGTGATCGGCACCCCGACGATCGACCGCTCCACGATCGCCGATACCTCGCCCGCCACCCGGACCTCCTTGGGGGCGATCCGCACCACGCCGAGCGGGGCGGTGTCGACCGGCACGGTCCGGAAGAACGGACCGTTGACGCTCGAGATCACGGTGGGCACGGTGGTCACCGACTCGATGGCGGCGAGGCTTTTTTCAGGTCCGATCAGCCGCACCACGCTCGGCGTGATCGTGAGACCGCGGAGCACGTACCCCGACTCGGCCTCGACCTTCACCCGCGGCGCGATCCGGACGTCCTTTCGCGCCACCGAGTCGAGCACGATATCGACGTCGCGCGGCCGGATGTCGACCTGCACGTCGATGCCCTTGGGGAGATCGATGTCGGCGGGCTGGACCTGCACGTGCCACACCGAGGCCGAGAAGGTATCGGGGATGACTTTGCGGATCGACCGCGGGAAGGAGCGCAGCTTGAGGATCTCGCTGCCCTTGCCGGTGATCACGACCGTCACGCCGGCGGGTTGCTGCCGGATGGAACGACCGGGCGGGACGGTCACCGCGAGCCGCAAGCTGAACGTCTGCGACAGCGGCTGCTGCGCGGCGACGGCCACGTAGAGCATCAGGGCGAAGAACATCGCCGCGAGCTTGATCGGCCAGTTGCGCACGATCAGCTGGATGGCGCTACTGCGCACGCTCATCGATGAGCCGCCGGATCAGGGTTTCGTTCACGGGGCCGTCCCACTCGGAGGCGCCGATCACCTTCTTGATGATCACGCCGTCCCGGTTGATCACCCAGCTCTCCGGCACGCCGGTGGCCTGATAGTCCTGCTTGATCGCCGCCGTCTGGTCGTGCAGGATGTCGAAGGTCAGTCCCAACTCGCGCGCGAACGCCATCACCACCGAATCGCCTTCCTCGTCGATGCTCACGGCCACCACCCGGAAATCGCCACCCCCGAGGTGGCGGTACAGGCGCTCCATCGACGGCATCTCCACCCGGCACGGCGCGCACCACGTGGCCCAGATGTTCAAGAGCACGACCTTGCCGCGGTAGTCGGCGAGTGTCGCCGCGCGCCCCGTCGCCGCGTCGTTGGCCCGGAACGCGGGAGCGCTCGAGCCTACGCTCACGAGGTCGATCTGGGGGCGGATCTTGACGACGAGCGCCGTCCCGAACACCAGCGCCATCACGACGCCGATCCCCACCGTCCAGCGCTGCGGCCCGCTCACACGGTCACCATGCAGCGGCGGCGCAGGTCCTGGACCTCGCGCGCGGGATCGCGGCTCGCGAAAATCGCGTTCCCCGCCACAAAGGTATCCGCCCCCGCCGCGTGCGCCGCCGCGATCGTGTGGGGTGTGATCCCGCCGTCCACTTCGAGGAACGCCCGGGAGCCGTGGGCGGCGAGGAGCTCGCGGGCGCGGCGGATCTTGTCGTTCGACGCGGTGAGGTAGCTCTGTCCGCCGAATCCGGGGTTCACCGTCATCACGAGTAGCAGATCCAGGTCAGCGATCACCTCTTCGGCGAGGGCCAGCGGCGAGCCGGGGTTGAGCGCGAGGCCGGCGAGCATGCCGCGGCTCCGCACCACTGCGAGCAGGCGCTGTACGTGGACCGTCGCCTCGGGGTGGAACGTGAAGAGGGACGCGCCGGCGGCCGCGAACGGCTCGATGTAGCGCTCCGGCTCCACCACCATGAGATGGACGTCGATCGGCTTGTCGGTGAGCCGGCGCAGCGCCTCGATCATGTTCGCCCCGAACGTGAGGTTCGGCACAAAACGGCCGTCCATCACGTCGACGTGCAGCCAATCCGCGCCCGCCGCGAGCACCTGCTCCACCTGCTCGGCGAGCCGCGTGAGATCCGCCGAGAGGACGCTGGGGGCGATGCGAATGCCGTTGGTCATCAGGGGCTCCGAGCCACGACGATGTCCACGACCGTCCCGGGCGCCGCCAGCGTGGCCGCCCCCGGCCTCTGCCCGACGACGGTGCCGGGGTTCGCGTCGCTGGTGCGCCGCCGCGTCACGGTCCCGAGCGCGAGACCGTCCACCTCGAGCCGGGTGCGCGCGTCCGCCTGCGACATGCCGAGCAGGTCGGGGACGGGGATCGTGGGCGCGCCGCGGCTCACCACCACCGTCACCGGCGCCCCCGGGCTCGTCACCGTCGTTGCGGCGGGACGCGTGAGCATCACCACGCCCGGTGGCGCGGCGGCCTGCACCGATTCTACCTGAGCCACGGTGAGTCCCGCCGCGAGGATCAGCTTCTGCGCCAGGGGACCCTCCAATCCGACCACGTCCGGTACCGGAATCTTGGGCGGACCGTCGCTCGACACCAGGGTCACGCGCAGCCCCGCGGGCGCCGTCACCCCGGGCGGCGGGTCCTGCCAGAAGACCGTGCCCTGGGGCGCGGTGGGATGCGGCTCGGCCCCACCGTCCTGCACCTGGAGACCTGCCTTGCGCAGCTGCGCCGACGCCTCGGACAGCGACAACCCCAGCACCCGGGGCACGACACCGTGCCCGCGCAGCAGCGGCGCCGGGAACAGCAGCAGGTACGCGGTGAGGTACCCGCCCAACAAGGACCCGAGCAGGGCCAGGCCCCAGCGCCGCGCGCCGTGCGCGTCGAAGAGTGGCAGTTTCCACTCGCCCAGCGGTGGGATGTGGCGGCGGAGGCGCATCAGTCGACGCGCGCCAGCCGGGCGCCGTACGCGCCGTCGGTGCCGTGCCGCTGCGGCAGCGTCTGGAAGTCACCGGCCGGCGTGAGCAGCTCGGCGGGCACCGCGCCTATCACGGGGGCACGGGCGAACTCGCGGCGGCGAGCCAGGAAAGTGGTCACGACGTTGTCGTTCTCCTCGGGCTCGAGCGAACAAGTCGCGTATACGAGCACGCCGCCGGGTCGCACCAGCGCCGCCGCAGCGGCGAGCAGCGTCTGCTGGCGCCCGGCGGCCCGCGCGATCGTCCGGGGCGTGAGGCGCCAGCGCGCATCCGGATGCCGGGCGAGCGTACCCGTGGCGGAGCAGGGCGCATCCACCAGGACGGCGGCGAAGGTCTCCGTGCCGAACGGCGCCGACAGAAGATCGGCGACGGTCACCCGAATCGCCACTCCCGCGCGCCGCGCCGTCTCGACCAGCCGCGCCACCCGCTCGCCCCGCGCCTCTCCCGCCAGCACCCGCACGCCGCCGCGCTCGAGCATCACGGCCTTCCCGCCCGGCGCAGCACAGGCGTCGTATGCCAGCGTACCGGGCGGAATCGCGGCGAAGCGACACAGCAGCGCGTGGGCGGGGTCCTGGACGATGAAGGCTCCTTCCTGAAAGCCCGGAAGCTGTGGGGGGAGCGGGGAGCGGGGAGCGGTACCCGCCGGTGACACCTGAAGCCCGGCTCCAAACGGCGCCTGTCGTACCCCGAAACCCGCCTCCGTGAGCCGCGCCTGGAGCTCGTCGGTGGTCCACCGCGCGGGCTGCAGCGTGAGCACCGGCTTGGTGTCGTTCCACGCGGTTAGCCTTGCAGTTTCCTCGACGCCGAAATGGTGACGCCAGCGGGTCAAGAGCCAGGCGGGATGGGAGGGTACCGCTCCCTGCTCCCCGCTCCCCGATCTGGCGAGCCTGCGTAGGGCCTGGTTCACGAAGCGCGCGCCCCCTTCGCCGGCCATCTCGCGCGCCAGCTCCACGCTGGTCGAGACGGCGGCGTAGGCGGGGACGCGTCCCAGCGCCCGCAGCTGATACGCGCCGAGCCGGAGGATGTCGTGGAGCCGGGGATCCGCAGTGGCGAGCGGGAGCACGCGGTCGAGCTGGGCCCGGCGCCGCAACACGCCCGCCGCCAGTTCGTATGCGAGCCGGCGATCGCGCTCGGCCAGGGCGGGGAGCGCCCGGTCGCGGGCCGTCTGGAACGTGGCCCCGGCGCGCACCGCGTCGAGGATCTGCAGCGCCGCGCGCCGGGCGGCCGTGGCGCCGCTAATCCAGCATCCCCTGGAGCGGCGAGGACGGTACGGCGACCTCGCGCTTGGGCATGCGGCCCGCCAGGTACGCCGTCCGCCCCGCCTCGACCGCGAGCCGCATCGCGTGCGCCATGGCGACGGGGTCCCGCGCGGCCGCGAGCGCCGTGTTCATGAGGATGCCGTCCACGCCCTGCTCCATCGTCAGGCACGCGTCGGAGGCGGTCCCCACGCCGGCGTCCACCACGACGGGCACCGTCAGGCGTCGCTTGATGGTGCGTACGCCGTACGGATTCAAGAGCCCGAGCCCGCTGCCGATGGGCGAGGCCAGCGGCATCACGGCGGCGCAGCCGGCCTCTTCGAGGCGCAGCGCGGTCACCAGATCCTCGTTGGTGTAGGCCAGGACTTTGAAGCCCTCTGCGACCAGCGTGCGGGCCGCCTCGAGCAGCCCCAGGACGTCGGGGAGCAGCGTCTCCTGGTCGCCGATCACCTCGAGCTTGATGAAATCGTTGAAGCCGGCTTCGCGCGCGAGCCGCGCGTAGCGCACGGCCTCCTCCGCGGTGTGGCAACCGGCCGTGTTCGCGAGCAGGAAGTACCTGCTCGCGTCCAGGTGATACAGGACGCCGGCTTCCTTGGTGCGGTCCAAGTCCACCCGCCGCACCGCGACGGTAACGATCTCGGCGCCGGACGCCTCGATCGCGCGAACCATCGTGTCGTTGTCGCGATACTTCCCCGTCCCGACCATGAGGCGCGACTGGAAGGTGCGCCCGCCGACGACGAATGGCGTGTCCCGGAACGTCTGCACCGCGGTTGTCATGGGTTCAGCCTCCTCCCACGAAATGCACCAGCTCGATCGCGTCACCGGGCGCCACCGTCACGTCGCCGAGGCGCGGGCGGCGTACAATGGCGCGGTTGTGCTCCACTACGACAGCACGCGGATCGAGCGCGAGCGACGTGAGCAGCTCGAGCAGCGTGGCGCCGCGTGTCACCGCGCGCCGCTCCCCGTTCACCAGGACGTCGATCGTGTCGTTCATCGGGCCGGCTCCTCGAGCATGCGCCGCGCGGCGTCAGCCGGGTCGGCCGCATCCCACAGCGCGCGGATCGCCGCCGCGCCGTAAGCGCCGGCCTGTCGCAGGTCCGGAATCCGCTCGACCGTCACACCACCGATGGCGATCACCGGAAGCCCGAGCGCGCTAATTTCCGCGAGCCGGGCCAGGCCGAGCGGTTGCCGATCGGGATGCGTGCCGGTAGGAAACACGGGCCCTACCAAAAGATAGTCGGCGGCCGCGGTGCGCGCGGCGGCCGCCTCGCCCAAGTCGTGCACCGATACGCCGATCCACCACCTGGGGTCGAGGCCGTGCGCGTCCCGGGGCTCGAGGCTCGTGCGCGTCAGCTGGACGCCCGCGGCGCGGGCGGCGAGCGCGACGTCCAGACGGTCGTTGACGAACAGGCGGGCGGGCGGGCAGGCGGAGAGGCGGACGGCCAGTTGGAAGTGCTCGAGCCCCGACAGGCCGCGCCCCCGGGCATGGAATGTGAGCCGGTCGCCGCCGCCCGCGGCGAGCTCGCGTACGACATCGTCCAGGTCGGCCCGCCGGGCGATCCGCTCGTCCGTAATGGCGTGCAGCCGCGGCAGGGCAGCACGAGGCGTCACGCGAACTGCTGGCCCTCCTGCGCGCCGCGACCGCGCATCCAGTCCGCGGCAGCCATGCGCGGCTTGCCCGCGGGCTGGACTTCTTGGACGGCCACGGCCCCCTGCCCGGCTGTGATCCGCAGTCCGTCATCCATCATCCGGATCTGACCGGGCGGACCGCGATCCTCGACGACGCGGGCGCCGAACAGCTTGACTTCCCGACCGTCGAGCTCGCTCCAGGCGCCCGGCTTGGGGTCGAGCGCGCGGATCAGGCACCCCACGCGCTCGGCGGGGTCGGTCCAACGGATCCGCGCCGTTCCGCGCGTGAGCTTGGGCGCGTAGGTGGCGCGCGTGTGGTCTTGGGCTCGGGACTTGAGCTGCTCAGCCTCGAGCAGCGCCAGCGCTTCGACCAGCGCCTGCGCGCCCATCTCGGAGAGGTGCCCGGACAGCTCCCCCCCGGTGACTTCGGGATCGATGTCGTGCGGGATCTGCAGGAGGATGGGGCCCGAGTCGAGTCCCGCTTCCATCTGCATGATGGTGACGCCGGTCTGCTTGAGGCCGTTCAAGATCGCCCACTCCACCGGAGCCGCGCCCCGCAGCTCGGGGAGCAGCGACGGGTGGACGTTGATCATGCCGCGCCGCGGCAGCGCGAGCAGCTGGGGCGGGAGGATATGGCCGTAGGCGACCACGACGCCCACGTCGGGCGCGAAGGCGCGGATGCGGGCGAGGAATTCGTCACCCGTGGGCCGTTCGGGCTGCAACACCGGCACGTCTTCGGCTGCGGCCGCGGTCTTCACGGGCGGCGGCACGACAGTCGAGCGGGAGCGGCCCTGCGGTTGGTCCGGCCGCGTGACGGCGGCGACGACGTCGAACCCTTCGCCCAGCAGCGCTCCGAGAGAGGGGACGGCGAACTCGGGCGTCCCGAAGAAGACGACGCGCACGCTACAACTCGCCCGCCGGCTCCGGGGTGACGTCCTTCAGGTACCCAGACTGCCCTTTGCGGGACTTCCTCCACTTGGCAAGCAGCAGGCCCCGCTTCACGGCGCTCAAATGGTCGAGGAACAACACGCCGTCCAGGTGATCGATCTCGTGCTGGACCGCCCGGGCCTTATAGCCCGAAACATCGACGCGGTACGGCCGGCCGTCGCGGTCGAGCGCCTCGAGCGTCACGTGGAGCGGGCGCTCCACCTCGCCGAAGATCTCGGGGATCGAAAGACAGCCTTCTTCGGCGGTTTCCACCAGGTCGCCGGCCTTCACGATACAGGGGTTGATCAGCACGAGGGGCGGCGGGTCGTCCTCACCCACGTCGACCACGGCCACGCGCTGGGCGACGCCGACCTGGTTCGCCGCGAGTCCCACGCCCTTGGCGGCAAGCATCGTCTCGAACAGATCGTCCACCAGGCGGCGCGCGTCGTCGTCCACCGCGGCGACGGGGATGGCGCGCTGCCGCAGGACTGGCGAGCCGAGCAGGTGCAGCTGGCGGACCGTCACTGGGGCTTGGCTTCGACCGAGCGGTTCAAGATGTTCGCGATGTTGGCGCGCATCACGATCAAGCGTGACTCGCCGCTCTTCAGCGTGACCTCGTCGTCCTTCAGGTGCACGACCTCGCCGAGGATGCCGCCCGAGGTGACCACGCGGTCGCCGCGCTGCAGCGACGCAAGGAGCTGGCGATGACGCGCCTGCTGCCGGCGTTGCGGGCGGATCAGCATGAAGTAGAAGATGGCGACGAGGGCCGCGATCTGAACCATGAAGACGGTGAGCCCGCCCCCGGCGCTCTGGCCGGAGGGGGCGAACAGCAGGGCGAACAGACCGGGTGCGGTCATGCGGGTCCCGAGTGCAGGTAGCGGCGGCGCCACTCCGCGGCCCACGGGCCGAAGGCGCTCCGCCGGATCGCGGCCCGCATCTCCGCGGCGAGCCGGATCAGGTAGCGAACGTTGTGCAACGACAGCAGTCGCAGTCCCAGCAGCTCTTCCGCCGCGAACAGGTGGCGGAGATAGCCGCGCGAGAAGGTGGTGCACGTCTCGCAGTCGCACGTCGCGTCGAGGGGCCGCGGATCCTCGCGGTGCTCGGCGTTGCGGATGTTCACCGGACCGTCGGGCGTGAACGCTGAGCCGTTGCGGCCGTTGCGCGTGGGCGCCACGCAGTCGAACAAGTCGACGCCCCGCTCCACGGCGGCCACGAGGTCCTCGGGGAACCCCACGCCCATAAGATAACGCGGCAGCGGCGGCAGCCCCGGCGCGAGGCGTTCCAGCAGGCCGTACATCAACGGCTTCGGCTCGCCGACCGAGAGCCCACCGATGGCGAGGCCGGTCCAGGAGCCGAGATCGAGAATGCGGCGCAGGCCTTCGATGCGGAGCGGCAGGTGGGTACCACCCTGCAGAATCGGCCAGAGAGTCTGACGCTCGTCCGCCAGCTCCTGGTGTCGTTTCGCGCACCGCGCCAACCAGCGCAGGGTTCGCTCCAGGGCGTCCCTGGCGGTCGCCTCGTCCGCCCCGCCCGGCACCACGTGATCGAATGCCATCGCGATGTCGGCGCCGAGGGTCCATTGGATCTCGGTGGCACGCTCGGGAGTCAGGGTGCGCCGGCTGCCGTCCACATGACTCTGAAACTCCACTCCGTCCTCGTCGACCCGGCGAAAGCCCTCAAGCGAGAACACCTGAAACCCACCGGAGTCGGTGAGTAGCGGGCGGTCCCACGCCATGAATCGGTGCAGCCCGCCGAGCTTGGCGACCACCTGCTCGCCGGGGCGCACGTGCAGGTGATAGGTGTTCGCGAGCACCAGCGTCGCGCCCGCGGCTCGCAGGTCGCCGGGCGAGAGCGCGCGCACGGTGCCCTGCGTCCCGACGGGCATGAACATGGGCGTCTCGACGGTGCCGTGAGGCAGCGTGAGCCTTCCGACTCGCGCGGAGCCGCTCGTCGCATCGAGCGCGAATTCAAACATCGGATCGCTCGTCCCCCCTCCCTCAAATGACCACCATTGCATCGCCATAACTGTAGAATCGATACTGCTGGTCCACGGCCTCCCGATACGCCCGCATCACGTTCTCATAGCCCCCGAAGGCACACACCAACATTAGCAGCGTCGAGCGGGGCAGGTGAAAGTTGGTGAGCAGCCGGTCGACAACGCGAAACGCAAACGGTGGATGGATGAACAACCGCGTTTGCCCGGTCGCCGGGTTGATGACCCCGTGGGCGCCGGCGCAGGTCTCCAGGGTGCGCGCGACCGTGGTCCCAATCGCCCAGATGCGCCCTCCCGCCTGCCGTCTCCCATTGATGGTCGCAGCTGCTTCTTCGCTGACGGTGAACGCTTCGGCGTCCATCCGGTGGCGCGCAACATCATCCACCTGCACGGGCTTGAACGTGCCGGGGCCGATGTGGAGATCGAGCTCCGCCACGGCGACGCCTCTTGTTCGCAGACGGGCGAGCAGCTCAGCCGTGAAATGCAGCCCCGCGGTGGGTGCGGCGACGCTGCCGTCGTGGGCTGCGTACACGGTCTGATAGCGCTCCCGATCCTCGCCGCGCGGCGGCCGGCGGATGTATGGGGGGAGCGGGACTTCCCCGTACTTCGCGAGGGTTGCCGGCGCGTCGAGCGCCCCAACAAAGCGCACCCGCCGGAGCCCCCCGCCCAACCGATCGACGATCTCGACCGCGCTGTCGTCGCCCAAGGTCACGCGCCGTCCGGGCTTGAGCTTGCCGCCTGGATGCCCCATCGCGATCCATGTGCGGTCCGGAAGCTCGCGCACCAGCAACAGCTCAGCCGCCGCCCCGGTGTCGCGCTTGCCGTGCAGCCGCGCCGCGATGACGCGCGACACGTTGAGGACGAGCACGTCCTCGGGCGCCATCAGCTCGACCAGGTCGGGAAAGCGCCCGTGCCGAATGGTTCCGCTCGCCCGGTCCAACACCAGCAGCCGGCTCGCCGCACGGTCGGGGAGCGGGTCTTGGGCGATGAGGGCGGGGGGGAGGTCGTATTCGAAATCTGAAGTGCGGTGCATGGAGAACCTAATGCGGAATGCGAAATGGGGAATGCGGAATGGATGCGCGAGTGTCTGAGCGACGGACGTTCTTCAATTCCGCATTCCGAGTTCCGTATTCCGCACTAGCCGTCAAACATCGTCGGCTGTTCAGCGCTCCGGGGCGGAGTGAAGCCAAAATGCTTGTACGCGCCCGCCGTGGCGCAGCGGCCGCGCGGCGTGCGGGCGAGGAACCCCTGCTGCATCAGGAACGGCTCGTACACTTCTTCGAGCGTGCCGGGATCCTCCCCCACGGCCGCGGCGATGGTCGCGAGGCCCACGGGCCCGCCCTCGAACTGCTCGATGATGGTCTTCAGGATCCGACCGTCCATGTCGTCGAGGCCGAACTCGTCCACGTCGAGCCGTTTCAACGCCTCGGCCGCGACCTGGGCGGTGATCTTGCCCCCCGCGCGCACCTGCGCGTAGTCGCGTACGCGCTTCAAGAGCCGGTTCGCCACGCGTGGCGTGCCCCGGCTGCGGCGCGCGAGCTCGGCGATCCCCGCGGCGTCGGCGGGGACAGCGAGGATGCCGGCGGAGCGGCTGATGATCTGCGCGAGGTCGTCGGGCGGATAGTACGAGAGCCGCTCCACCAGGCCGAAGCGCGCGCGCATCGGCGGCGTCAGCAGGCCGAACCGCGTCGTGGCGCCGATCAGCGTGAACCGCTCGAGCGCCATCGGAATGGTCTGGGCATGCGTTCCCTCGGCGATCCGGACGTCCACCCGGTAGTCCTCCATGGCCGGATAGAGGAACTCCTCGAGCGTGGGCCGCAGCCGGTGTATCTCGTCGATGAACAGGATGTCGCCCGCCGTGAGCGACGTGAGCATGCCGACCAGGTCGCCCGGCCGCTCGAGCACCGGACCCGACGTGGTGCGGATGTTGACGCCGAGCTCCTTCGCCATCAGCAGGGCGAGGGTGGTCTTGCCGAGGCCGGGGGGCCCGAAGAACAGCGCGTGGTCGAGAGGCTCGCCCCGCTGCTTCGCGGCGTCGATCGCGATCTGCAGCGATTCCTTTACCTTGGCCTGCCCGACGAACTCGTCGAGCCGCGAGGGCCGCAGGGCGGCGTCGGTCAGGCGCTCGTCGGGGAGCGCATCGGGAGTCGTGACTTGCGCGCGGGCGCCGCTCATGCCGCCTTCTTCCCGAGCGGCCGCGCGTTCCACCGCACCGGCCGGGCGTCCCGTTCGAGGGCATGGCGGGTATGGCAGGTGACGCACTCGTCCACGGCACGGGTCGCGGCGTCGGGCACGAGGGCGCGGTTGGTCGAGCCGCAGCGCGTGCAGATCCATTCAGCCGTCGCAGGCATGGTCACCCGTGGGTGAGAAGTTGCAGGGCGCGGCGCACCAGCGCCTCCGTGTCACCGCCGCCGTTCGCCGCGAGCGCCTGGCGCAGGGCCCGATCCGCCTCGGGCGTCGCATAACCGAGTCGCTCGAGCGCCAAGAGCGCCGCAGCCGCGGCTCCCCCGACCGGGGGCGCACCCGCGCCGACGTCTTCCTCAAACTCGCCGAGCTTGTCGGCCAGTTCAAGCGCCAGCCGCTCGGCGGTCTTCTTGCCGATGCCCGACACCGATGCGAGCAGGGCGATGTTCCGCTCCTTCACCGCCCGCGCCCCGCGCTCCACACCCAGGGCCGAGAGCAGCGCGATCGCGATCTTCGGTCCCACGCCGGTCACGCCGATGAGCCGCTGGAAAAGACGCCGCCCGGCGTCGTCGTGGAATCCGTACAGCGACCAACCGTCCTCCCGCACCACCAGCTCGGTGGCGAGGCTCACCGTCTCGCCAATCGCCGGCAGCTGCTCCATCACGCCCAGGGGCACGACGATCTCGTAGCCCACGCCGCCGCTCGTCTGGACCACCACACGGTCGGCCTGTTTCGCCGCGAGCCGGCCCGAGACCTGGGCGATCACGAGCGGAGGATGTGGGTGAGCGCCACGGCCACCCCGTCGGCCGCGTCGGCGGGCTTCGGCGCTTCCTTGAGCCGCAGCAGCCGGGCGACCGCGCGGCCGATCTGTGCCTTGGGGGCGCCGCCCGCGCCGGCGACGGTTTTCTTGACCGTGGCGGGGGGGTACTGGGCGATCTCGAGGCCGGCCTGCGCGGCGGCCAGCAGGATGACGCCCCGGGCGTGGCCCAGCACCAGCGTCGTATGGACGTTCTTATGGTAGAACGCGTTCTCCAGGGCGAGCGCCCCGGGCTGGTGGCGGGCGATGAGGTCCGCGATGTGCTGGTGCAATTCGTGGAGGCGCCGCGGCAGGGGACTCCGACCGGTGAAGCGGATCACGCCGCACTCGATCAGCCGGCCCATTCCGGAGGCGCCGTTCCCCGTCTCGATCACTCCGTAGCCGGTGACCGCCGTCCCGGGGTCGACACCCAGCACCCTCACGCTATGCCGTCGCCGCCGCCAGCGCCTCGGCGTCGATGTCGAAGTTCGCGGAGACCTTCGCGACGTCGTCCAGCTCTTCGAGCGCTTCGATCAGCTGCAGCAACCGCTTCGCGTCCTTGCCGTCCACTTTCACCGTGCTCTTCGGCAGCATGGCGATCTCGGCCGTCTGGGTCGGGATTTTCTTGGCCTTGAGCCGCTCGGTGATCTGGTGCAGTTGGTGCACGGGGCCGGTGATGAGGAAAACGTCTCCGTCACGCACCATGTCCTCTGCTCCCGCGTCGAGCGCTGCCTCCGTGGTGGCGTCCTCGTCGGCGCGGGTGGCGTCCACGGTGATCTGGGCCTTGCGGTCGAACATCCACGCCACGGAGTGCGCGGCGCCGAGGTTGCCGCCGTGGCGCTGGAAGATGTTGCGGATCTCGGCGACGGTGCGGTTGGCGTTGTCGGTGGTCGCCTCGATGAAGATGGCCGTGCCGCCGAGCCCGTACCCCTCATAGGTGACTTCTTCGTACGTCACGCCCTCGAGCTCGCCCGTCCCCTTTTTCACGGCGCGCTCGATGTTGTCGAGCGGCATGTTCTCGGCCTTGGCGGCGTCGATGGCGGTGCGGAGCCGGGCGTTGCCCGCGGGATCGCCGCCGCCCTGTTTGGCGGCGATGGTGATCTCGCGGATCAACTTGGTGAACAACGCCCCGCGCCGGGCATCGGTCACGGCTTTCTTGCGCTTGATCTGTTTCCACTTACTGTGGCCGGCCATGCGGTACCTCGATGCGGTTCTGCTGCGACGTCACCCAACTTACTGTGTGACCCTCCGCCGGGACAGGCTCACCGGTCCGGATCCAGCATGTCCTCGAACCGCATCCAGCGCCGGTAGAAGTACAAGTCCACGAACCCGGTGGGTCCGTTGCGGTTCTTCAAGACGATCAGCTCGGTCGCCCCATCCACCCCGTGTCCCGGATTGTACATCTCCTCCCGGTAGATGCCGAGCACCACGTCGGCGTGCTGTTTGATCGCTCCGAGGTGCCCGAAGTCGTCGAGCGCGGGCCGGGCGTTGGGACGCTTGGCGTCGAACTTGGGCAGCTGCGACACGACGACCAGCGCCACCCGGCGCTCGAGCGCCAGCGCCTTGAGGCGCTGCAGCACTAGGGCCAGGTCTTCGTCCTGCGTCGAGCGCGTCACTCCGCGGGGCGATGGTAGGAGCTGCAGGTAGTCGATCACGACCAGCCCGAGCTGCCGCAGGGAATCGAGCCGTTCCGCCGTCGCCTCGAAATCAGCCGCGGCGAGAGGCAGAACGGTCAGAGGCAGATCCCGCAAGCGTACGGCCGCCCCGCCGATGCCGGCGCGCGTTTGCTCGTTGAGCTTCGCGCCGCGCAGCTCGTCCACCGCCACGCGCCCTTCAATCGCGAGGGCGCGTTCCATCAGGCGCTCCTCGTCCATCTCTCCCGACAACAGCGCGACACCCGTCCCCTGCTGCGCCGTGCGCAGCGCCAGCCCCAGGGCGAGCGCCGACTTGCCCGAGCCGACGTCGCCGCCCAGCACGACCAGGTCGCGGCGCCGCAGCCCGCCCCCGAGGATCCGGTCGATCGAGGGAAACCCGGTGGGCACGGTGTCGCCCGGCACCTCTCCCGGGCGTTGCCGATCCACGCGCTCGACCATCGACTCGAGCGAGGGGCGCTTGGGAAAGCGGCGGCTCGTCATAGGCGACTCTCCAGTGCGTCTACGCGCCGGTGCATCTCGCGCGTCTAGCCTACTATAGATGTAAGCGCGCGGCCCGGGCGGCAACGGCGACGGCGTCTCCCGCCTCCGGGCCGAGCACCTCGCGGGCCGGGGCCACGAGTTGCGACAGCACCATCGCCGCCGCCGCCGGCGTGGCGGGCTCGAGGTGCTGCCGCGCGGCGACGAGCGCGCGCTTCAGGGGCCCGGGCAGCGCCAGGCTCGCCAACCGTCCATCGAGCGCCAGGAGGCGGCGCCGGTGGTTCTTGCCCGACAGGGGTCGTGGCGGCAGCAAGGCCTCGGCGGACCGCACGATCAGCCACAGGGCGAACAGCCCCTCGCGTTTCGGTCCACGCACCTCCTCGGCGACGAGGCCGATGAGCCGCTCCTCCGCCGGCGTGGTGGCCGGGATCACGCGACCAGGTGCTCCACCGCGGCGGCCACCTCGACGGGGCTGATGTCGACCAGGCAGCGGTGGTGGCCGAGCGGGCAGGCCGCGGTCCCTGTCGCGGAGCAGGGACGGCATTCGAGGGTGCGCTCCAGCACCACGGCGCGCGCGGTGTAGGGGAAGAACCCGAACTGGCCCACCGTCGGCCCGAACAGCGCGACCACGGGCGTCCCGACGCCCGTGGCCATGTGCATCACGCCCGTGTCGCCCGACACCACGACGCGCGCCTGCTCGAGCAGGGCCCCGGTCTCCTGGAGCGAGCACTCGCCCGCCGCGCTCACGGCGTCCTCACCTCCCGCCACGAGCTGCTGAGCCAGCCCGCGGTCTTCGGGCCCGCCGACCACGAGCGGCCGATACCCGGCGGCGCGTAACCGGCCGGCGAGGGCGCTCCAGTGCGCGATGGGCCAGCGCTTGGTGGCGTGGGCGGCGCCCGGGGCGAGCGCCGCGAGCCGTGCGCCCGCCAGTCCCCGCTCGGCGAGCCATTGCGCCGCGCGCTCCCGGGCCCCCCGGCTCAGGCAGAACTCGGGTGGGCCACCGTCGGGGCGCGTATCGAGCCGCCGCGCCGCCTCGAAGTAGCGCTCCGCCACGGGAACGGGCGCGGGGCGGTGATAGACGTCGAGCTTGGTGGTGATGAGGAGCGCCCGCGCGAGCTTGCGCTTGCGGTACCCCGACCAGCGGCACCGCACCAACAGCCGCAGCTCCGCGCTCCGCAGGCTGCCGTGCAGATCGAGCCCGTGGGTGGGTGCCAGCGTCCTCAGCCGGCGGGCGAGGTGCCGGATCGGCTCGCCCGGCTCGAGCGTCACGACTTGGGCGAGATGCGGATTGTCGGCGACGAGCGGCGCCATGACCCGCTTCGTCACGTACACGAGCTTCGCCTCGGGGTGACGGCGGGCGAGCGCGCGCACGAGCGGCGTGGTGAGCAGGATGTCGCCGATGGAGCTGAAGCGCACCAAGAGAATGCACAGCACGTTGCGAAATTAGGCCCGCGTTGCCCGGCTTCGCCAGTCGCCATTAGCTTTGGCCTATGCTGCGGCCCAAGACGATCCTCTGGGTGGACGACGAAGTGGAGGGGCTCGCCGCGCACCGGCGCTTTCTGGAAGCGCAGGGGTTCACGGTGGCCGCCGCCGCTCACGGCGACGACGCGCTGGCGTTGCTGCGCCGCCAGGCCTACAGCATCGTGCTCTTGGACGAGCAGATGCCGGGGCGGCGCGGGCTCGAATTGATCGGCGAGATCCGGGCCATCGATCCCGCGATGCCCGTCGTGATGGTCACGCAGAGCGAAGATGAAGGCACGCTGCGCGAAGCGATCGGCATCGAGGTGGACGACTATCTCGTGAAGCCGGTGCAGCCGCGCCAGATCCTCTCGGTGGTCACGCGGCTGCTCGAGGGCGATCGCATCCGGCAGCAGCGCCTGGCGCGCGATTTCGTCACCCGGTTCCGCGAGCTGGAGGGGCGGCGCGGCGCCACCCTCGCCTGGCGCGAGTGGATCGAGCTCGTCGCCGAGTTGGCGCGCTGGGAGGTGCGTCTCGCGGCAGCGAACGAGCCCGGCCTGTCGGAAGCCCTGCGCGCCCTGCAGCGTGCCCTGCGCCGCGACTTCTCGGGATACGTCGCCCGCCAGTATCCGCGCTGGCTCGCCGCACCCGAAGGCGACCGGCCGCCGTTGTCGGTCGACGTGGGAGCCGAGTTCCTGGTGCCGGTGCTCCAGGCGACGGGGCGCGTGCTGTTCGTGGTGATCGACTGCCTGCGACTCGACCAGTGGGAAGTACTGCGCGACCTCGTGACGCCCCTGTTCGACGTGGAAGAGTCCCACTATTACAGCATCCTGCCCACCGCCACGCCGTTCGCGCGCAACGCGATCTTCTCGGGGCTGTTCCCGATGGAGATCGCGGCGCGGCATCCCGAGTGGTGGGGTCAGGCCTCCGACGAGGAAAGCCTCAACGCGCACGAGGGCGAGCTGCTCACCGAGCAGCTGCGGGAGCTGGTAGGCCGGCCCGTACCGGTGCGATACGAGAAGCTGTTCAGCTCCGGCGAAGGGGACCTGGTGCGGCGGCTGCCGGCGCACCTCGCGCAGGACGGCGTCACGGCCCTCGTGTTCAACTTCGTGGACCAGCTCACGCACGGCCGATCGGAGAGCGCGATCCTCTACGAGGTGGCGCGCGACGAAGCGGCGCTGCGGAGCCTCACCCGCACCTGGTTCGAGCGCTCGCCGGTGCTCGCCGCGCTGCAGGAGGCGGAGCGGCGCGGCGTCACCGTGCTGCTCACCACCGACCACGGGTCGATTCACTGCGAGACCCCTGCAACGGTGTACGCCAAGCGCGACGCCACCGCGAACCTGCGCTACAAGTTCGGTGAGGATCTGAAGAGCGAGGACCCCGAGGCCGCGATTTTGGTCGAGGATCTCAAGAGCTTCGGGCTGCCGGGGATGGGTCTGGGCGTGCGGCTGCTGCTCGCGACGTCGGACCGGTTCTTTGTCTATCCCACCAAGCTGCGCGAATACCAGGCCCGCTACCGCGGCTCCTTCCTGCACGGCGGCGTCACGCCGGAAGAAATGATCCTCCCCGTCGCCCTGCTCACGCCGCGGGGCCGCGCGACGGCCGCCAGAAAGGCGCGCTGATGGCCCGTGGCGGCCGGCTGCTCCAGCTGCTCCGGCCCTACGCAGTCCTGTTCGCCGCCAACCTGGTCGCCACGATTCTCGCCTCGGTGCTGAACGGGGCCACGTTCGTGCTGTTGATCCCGTTCCTGCGGACGCTGTTCGGGCAACAAGCGCTGCCGGCGACGGGGGGCTCGACCGTCGAGCGCGTGCTCGCGGCCGTGGTCGGTCCGCTGCTGTCGGCCGGGTCGCCCGAGGCGGCGCTGCGCAACGTGGTGCTCGTGCTCGTGGCCACGCTGGTGCTCAAGAACCTGCTCACGTACGCCGCCGCGGTGTCGAGCGTCGCAATCCAGGAGAGCGTGGTGCGCGACCTGCGCGTGCAGCTGTTCGAGCACCTCCAGCGCTTGCCGCTCGGGTTCTTCCAGCGCACCCGCGGCGGCCAGCTGTTGTCGCGGGTCATCAACGACACGGATCAGGTGAAGACGGCGGTCACCGCCGCGCTCGCCTCGCTGATCCAGAACGTGTGTCTCATCGTGATCTACGTGGCGATTCTGCTCGGGCTCTCGTGGCGGCTGACCGTGATCGCGCTGGCGTGCGCGCCCCTGCTGCCGCTCATTGTCCGCCCGGTGGTGGCGAAGGTGCATCGACGCTCGCGCGAGCAGGCGGACCAGCGCGGTGACCTGACCAGCCTGGTGAGTGAGCTGGTCGGGTCGATCAAGCTGGTGCGGGCGTACGTGGCGGAGCGCTTCGAGACGGCGCGCTTCCGGGCGCTCGCCGACCGCAACCGCCGGGGCGTGCTGCGGGCCCAACGCTACTCGACGCTCACGAGCCCCCTGAGCGAAGTGTTCGCCGGCGTCGTGATCCTGTTGGTCTTCTCGGTCGGCACGCGGCTCGCGCTGGGGCAGACGGGGGTGGTCCGGCCCGAGCTCCTGATCGCCTTCATCGCCGTGGCGCTGCAGCTCATGTCCCCGGTCAAGGCCGTCGCCAACTATCCCACGGCGATGGCCGGGGCGCTCGCCGCGGCGGACCGCGTGTTCGAGGTGCTGGAGCTCCCACCCGAGGAGCGCGACCGGCCGGGCGAGCTGTCGGCGCGGTTCGAGCAGCGGATCGAGTATCGCGGCGTCGAGTTCTCGTACGACGGCGCGAACGGAGGCTGCGTGCTCGCCGACATCGAGCTGGACGTGCGGCGGGGGCAGGTCGTGGCGATCGTGGGGCCGTCGGGGGCGGGGAAAACCACGCTCGTGGACCTGTTGCCGCGCTTCTACGAGCCGACGCGCGGCGCGATTCTCATGGACGGGGTGCCGATCGCGCAGTTCACCCGCGCGAGCCTGCGGGGGCTGATGGGCATCGTATCGCAGGAAACGATCCTGCTGAACGACTCGGTGTTCGCGAACATCGCGTACGGACGCAGCGACTTCACACTCGAGCAAGTGCAGGCCGCGGCGCAGGCGGCGAACGCCCACGATTTCGTCTCCCAGCTGCCCGACGGCTATCAGACCTTGCTGGGCGAGCGCGGGACGCGGCTTTCGGGCGGCGAGCGCCAGCGCATCGCGATCGCGCGCGCGCTGCTGCGCGATCCGCCGATCTTGATTCTCGACGAGGCGACGAGCGCCCTCGACATGGAGTCCGAGCGGCTGGTGCAGGAAGCGATCGACCGGCTCATGGCGCACCGCACAACGTTCGTCATCGCGCACCGGCTGGCCACCGTGCAGCATGCCGATCTGATCGTCGTGCTCGCCGAGGGGCGGATTGTGGAGCGGGGGACGCACGGCACGCTGTACGCTGCGGGCGGCCTGTACCGGCGACTGCACGACATGCAGTTCCGCACCTGACGTGATTTCCGGCTTCACCATCGTCCGGAACGCCGTCAAGCTCGACTATCCGATCATACCGGCGATCCGCTCGATCCTGGACATCTGCGACGAGGTCGTCGTCAACGTCGGCCGGTCGGACGACGACACGCGCGATCTCGTGGCGTCCATCGGGGACCCGCGGGTGCGGATCCTCGACACCGAGTGGGACTTCAGCCGCCGGAGCCTGGTGCTCTCGTTCGAGACGCAACGGGCGATGGACGCCTGTCGTGGGAGCTGGGGGGTCTACATCCAGGCTGACGAAGTGCTGCACGAGCGCGGGGCACCGCAGTTGCGGCAGCGGATCGCTGAGTGGGACGATGACGCCCGCGTCGAGGGACTGCTCGTCCGCTACCGCCACTTCTGGGGCAGCTTCGACACGCTCGCGACCACGCGGCGATACTATCGCCGCGAGGTGCGGTGCGTCCGGCTGGGACGCGACGTCCGCTCGTTTCAGGACGCGCAGGGATTTCGCGTCGGCTCGGAGCTGCGAAAGATCCGCGCCCGCCTCACCGACGCCGAAATGTTTCATTACGGATGGGCGCGCCCCGTCTGGGCGATCGGAGAGAAGTACGAGACGAGTAGGACCATCTTCCCCTGGAGCCGCGAGCGATCGGCGGCGGCGCAGGCCCGCCGCACGCTGGGGTGGATGCCGCTGCTGCGCCGCTTCAGCGGCGCGCATCCCCGGGCGGTGCAGGAGTGGATTGCGGCGCGGGCGCGCGAGCCGATGCCCGCGCTCGGGCCGCGGCGTTTCCGTCTGGGCTTCGTGCGGTACTACCTCTCCGACTGGATCGAGCGATTGACCGGCGCCCGCGTGTTCGAGTACCGCAATTACGTCGAGGTGTAGCCCCGCCCCTCGAGCAGCAGCCGGACGCGGTGGGCGTACGTGTGATGCGCCAGGGCATGGGCCCGCCCCGCCTGCGCGATGCGGGCGCGCGCCGCGGGGTCCGCCAGGTACTCCCGTACCAGGGCGACGGCCTGGTCCCGGTCGCGGTACCACACGCAGTGCTCGCGGTCGCGGGCGAACGTGTCGATGCCGTCCACGTAGGCGCCGAGATAGAAGCCCTGACACCCGAGCACCTTCCACATCCGGTTCGACGCGCCGCCGCCGCGCTCCTGCGCGTGCTCCCGCAACGCATGGGCGCCGAGCGAGATGGCCGCGCCGCGCACCACCTGCGCGAACCGCGTGGTCCAGACGGGTCCGCCGCGCACCGGCAGATCGGCAGGGGCGTGATCCCAGCCGGGGCCGCGGATCTGCATCCGGCAACGGGCGGCGACCGCCCGCAGCAGCTCGTGTCGAAACGGGTAGTGCCCCGAGCCCACGAACGAGACGTCGCAGTGGTAGCGGCGCGGGGCCTGCGCCGCCGGGCGGTCGGTCGCCGGATCCATGCCCTGTGGCAGATGCCGCACCGTGGGCACGCCCGCGGCCCGGTAGCGGTCCACTTGCGACGGCGTCGTGACGAACATGGTGTCGACGCTCTGACCCAACGCGACCGCGTCCGGGAACGGGCGGCCGGCCAGGTCGAAGTACCAGAACGCCGACCGGCGGCCGCGGATCAGCGTGCGCAGTGCGTCTGCGCCGAGCCGGATCGCAGGCCGCGTGACGATGAGCAGCTCGGCCTCGAACGAGTCCACCAGGCGGCGCACCACCGGATACGCCAAGCCCTTGAGGTAGCGCGTCCAGCCAACCACGTTGACTTGACGACACGGGTGGCCGAGCGTCCGAGTGGCGCGGGCGATGGCCGTCTCGGTCCTGTGCGTACCGCCGGCGCCGAGCACGATGACGCGCATGGGCGCAGTCTACAGCGAGCGGGAAGGCTGAGGAAGTGATGGACCAAGCGGGCGAGTACGACCGACAGTTCCGCTTCTGGCTCGAGCGCCAGGACTCCAGCGCGCGCGACCTCGAGTGGCGCCTGCGCCATCTGCTGTGGCGTCATCGCGTGCTGCTCCGTCGCTATCCTCCGGCTGGAAAGCGGGTCCTCGACTATGGCTGTATGGACGGCGTGTTCAGCTTCGCGCTCGCGCGTGCCGGGGGCCGGGTGGTGGGCTACGATGTCGCGCCCGCCGCCATCGCGCAGGCGCGCGCGTTTCGGGACGACGCCCAATCCCCCGTCTTCACGCTGGACCCGCCCGAGCGCGGGGCGTTCGACCTCGTGTTCTGCTGCGAGGTCCTCGAGCACGTGCCCGACGATCGGGCTTTCGTGGGCAAGCTCGCGGAGTACCTCGCCCCCCGCGGGACGCTCGTGGGAACGACGCCGGTGGGGCGGTCGTTCTGGGACCCCGATCACAAGCGGGAATACGACGAGCGCTCGCTCCGGAGCGCGCTGGAGCCGTGGGGTCGGGTGCGGCTGAGCCGGTACTATCGCTCGCCCTTGCGCAACCTCCTGCCGTTGAAGCAAGGAGGGGCGGCGGTCTTTGTATTCGAAGTGGCGCGGCGGTGATCGACGTTCGCTGGTTCGCGCCGAACCGCTACGCGCAGCTCGTCGTGCCCCGCCTGCAGCAGCTCGGCTTGAGGATCGCGACGGAGGGCGATGCGCCCGCGCGGTTGGCGGTCGCGATGAGCGGCACCGTGGCGGAGCGCGCGTGGCGCTACGCCGCCAAGCACGGCTGTCCGTATGTGGTATACGTGTGGGATCTGCCTCCCTGGAGACTCGGAAGCGGCCATCCCGACGTGGTGTGGTGGGCGTTCGGCCGGTTCTGGCGTCTTCCCCTGCTGCGCCGCCGATACCTGCAGAGCCGGGGCTATTACAGTCGGCTCCGCTTTATCGCCGCGCGGGCGCGCACCGTGTGGGCGCCGAGCCGGGCATCGGCCGACAGCGTGACGGAGCGGTTCGGCGTGCCGTGCCGGCGCGTGCCGTACTGCTACGACTCGGACCGCTTCGTGCCGCTCGGCCGCCAGACGGACGCGCCACCGCACATCCTCACCGTCTCGCGTCTCGAACCGTCCAAGAACCAGCAGGCGGTGATCCGCGCGGCGGCCCAGCTGCGGCCCGCCCTGGCGGTCCGGCTCATCGGCTGGGGGTCGGAAGAGATGGCGCTGCGGCGGCTTGCGGCCGAGCTCGCTGTCGACTGCTCCTTCGCGAGCGGGTTGAGCGACGCCGCCGTGGTGACCGCCTACGGGCAGGCGAGCGTCGTGGTCTGCCCTAGCCGTTTCGAGGGTTTGGGCCTGTCGCCTGTCGAGGGGGTGGCGAGCGGAACGCCCGTCGTCGCGTCGGACATCCCGCCGCATCGTGAGTTCGTGGGCGGCGCGGCCGGCTTCTTTTCTCTCGATGACGATGCCGGCCTGGTTGCGGCGATTCGTGCCGCGCTCGCACACCCGCCACCCGATCCGGCCGGCGTGCGATCGCTCACGATCGACGCGGCCGCCGAGCGCTTCGCCGCCGGGCTGGCGGAGCTGCTGTAGCGATTCGGCTACACCGGCCCCACGCCCGGCGGCAGCGTGCCGGTCTCGATCAGGGCGCGGTACATGCGCAGGTACCCGTCCGCCATCACCAGGTGTGTGAATCCGCGTTCGGCACGGGCGCGGCAGCGCGCGGGGTCGCGCGTGTGGATCGTCTCGGCGGCGCCGATCATCTCCTCCATCGTGTCGCACAGCGCGCCCACTTCGGGCGTGATCAGCTCGGGCAGCGCCCCCCGGCGGGTGCCGAGCACAGGCGTGCCCGAGAGCAGCGCCTCGATGGTGACGAGGCCGAACGGCTCGTCCCACTGCGCCGGGTTCCACAGGCAGCGGGCGCGCGCCAGCAGCGCGGCCTTGGTGGTGCCGTCCACCTCCCCGACGTACTTGATGGATCCCGTGAAGCTCGGCCGCCAGCCGCCGGCGACGATCAGCCGGTGGCCGGTGTGCTTCGCGGCCTCCACCGCCCAGTGATAGCCCTTGCTGCTGTGCAGCTTGCCGAGGAACAGATCGTACTGCGACGCGCGCCGCGGGAACCGCCGGAAGACATAGTCGGCGGGATCGAGCCCGTTATAGACGAACACGTCGCTGTTGTGCCGGCGCGCGTGGTCGCGCGAGAGAAAGATGCGGTTGGGGTGGGGTGGCGCGCCGGGCTTGAGGTTGCGGTGAACCGTTTCGACGAATGGCCGCGAGCCCGCTGCGGGGTGCAGCGGAAAGTGCGCGTGCACGACGTCGGCGTCGCGGGGCACGTACGGCGCGAGCGCCGCTGCATCGGCGAGTTTGCGCGGCGGCACCGCCACGACCGTCGCCTCGGCGACCCGCGTGCCGGGCGGCGCGAGCAGCGTGACGCGGTGCCCCAGCGCCGCGAGCCCCCGCACCAGCGCCACCACGACGCGTTGCGGGCCGCCGTACCCTTTCGCCGGCAGCGGCTGATGCGAGGCGACCACGACGTGCATGCGCGGGATAGTATAACTAGCTTCGGGCCATGCCAGACCGGCCGCTCTCCATTCTCCAGCTCACGCATCAGGGTGGCCCGGCGGGCTCCACCCAGTCCATCTCCAGTCTGAGCCGGGAGCTGGCCCATCGCGGCCATCGCGTGGTGGTGGGCTGCCGCGGCGACGTGCTGCTGGCGCGCCTGACGCGCGAGGCCGGGCTCCCGCTCGTCCCGCTCGAGTTCGGGTCGCCCGGCCGGCTGGCGCACAGCCTCGCCGACGTGATCGCCCGCGAGCGAGTGGAC
>JBGPDL010000044.1:0-23366 GCA_041482275.1 Gemmatimonadota bacterium
CGGCCGACGTGCCGGACGTCGTGGCGATCGCGACGGACGGCGAGACGTTCGGGCACCACCACCGGGACGGCGCGGTCACGCTGGCGCGGGTGCTCGACGCCCTGAGCAGGCGCAGTGACGTGCGGGTCGACAACTTCGCGGCGTTCCTCGCCCGGCATCCGCCGCAGGAAGACGTGCGGCTCGTGGCACCGAGCTCGTGGAGCTGCCCGCACGGCGTCGAACGGTGGCGGTCGGACTGCGGCTGTCGCGTGCACGCCGATCGCGCGACGCATCAGCGCTGGCGCGTCCCGTTGCGGAACGCTCTCGATTGGCTGGCGGCCGAGCTGCACGGGGTGTTCGAGCGGGAGGGTGGCTCCGTCTTCGAAGACCCGTGGGCGTCCCGCGACGCCTACGGCACCGTCCTGGGGGCGCCGGACGGCGCCGTCACGCGCTTCCTCGGCGAGCAGCTGCGTCGCCCCGACGATCGGAGCGCGCTGGCGCGGGCACACCAGCTGCTCGAGCTCGAGCGCCACGCGCTGCGAATGTTCACCTCCTGCGGCTGGTTCTTCGATGACATCGCCGGGCTCGAGTCGCTGATCGTGCTGCGCTCGGCCGCACGGGCGATCGAGCTCGCGGGGCCCGACGCCGCCCGCCTCGAAGGCGGTTTACTGGAGCGGCTCGCCCTGGCGCGGAGCAACGATCCGGCGGTCGGCTCGGGGCGGGACCTGTATGCGAAAGGCGTGAAGGCCATGCCGGCCCGCGGCGTACCCACCTGACATGGATCCGCTGCGATTCGTGTTTGGAGTGCACTTCCACCAGCCCGTGGGGAACTTCGACCACGTCTTCGAGCAACACCTGCGGGACGTCTACCGGCCGCTGGTCGAACGGCTCACCGAGCACGGGTTCCTTCCGTTCGCGCTGCACGTCTCGGGGCCGCTGCTCGAATGGCTCGAGGAGCACGACGCGGCCTACCTGGATCTGATCGGCCGCCTGGCGGCGGACGGTCACATCGAGGTGTTGCTCGCGGGGTTGTACGAGCCGGTGCTCGCGTCGCTTCCGCGTTCGGATCGGCTCGAGCAGATCGGCTGGATGCGCGCGGCGATCCGGCGCCGCTTGGGAGTCGAGGCAACCGGTCTGTGGCTCACCGAGCGGGTGTGGGAGCCGGATCTGGCCGGCGACCTCGCCGATGCAGGCGTGCAGTATGTCCTCGTGGATGACCGACACTTTCTCGTGAGCGGTTTCGAGCGGGACCAGCTCCACGCTCCGTTTTTGACCGAGACCGGCGCAAAGCGAGTGGCGCTGTTTCCGATCGACGAGCGGCTCCGCTATCTCGTCCCGTTCAAGCCGTCCGCTGCCATCGCCGCCTACCTCCGCGAGCTGCGGGCGGCGGGCCGCCCTCTCGCTGTCCTGATGGACGACGGTGAAAAGTTCGGCGGCTGGCCCGGGACCAAGGAGTGGGTGTACACGCGCGGCTGGCTCGCACAATTCTGCGACGCCATTGCGGCGCTCGTGGCGGCAGGCGAAGTCCGCCTCACGACGCCGGGCGCGGCGCTGCGCGAAGTCGCGAGCGCCGGGCTCGCGTACCTCCCGACGGCGTCGTATCGCGAAATGGAAACCTGGGCACTGCCGGCTAACGCCGCCGCGCGACTGGGCGCGTTGGAGCGCGACCTCGGGGAGCAACGCGTGGCCGGGCCCGACGGCGCGTTCGTGCGCGGCGGCCACTGGCGGAACTTCCTCGTGAAGTACCCGGAGGCGAACCGCATGCACAAGAAGATGCTGGCGCTGTCAGCGCTGTGCCGCGATCGCGGGGACCCGCCTGTTGCGCGGCGCGCCATCGGCCGCGCCCAGTGCAACGACGCCTACTGGCACGGCGTGTTCGGCGGACTGTACCTGCCGCATCTGCGGGCCGCGATCTGGCGGAACCTGGCGCTCGCCGAGGGCGAGTTGCGCCGCAACGAGGTGCTCGCCGTCGAAAAGCTCGACCTCGACCTTGACGGAGCCGAGGAGCTCTGGATACACTCGGCGAGCTTCTCGGCACTCGTCAGCCCGCGCCGCGGCGGCGTGATCGAGGAATACACGGTGTTCGAGCCGGGCATCAACTATGCGGACGTGCTGACCCGCCGACGGGAGGCGTACCACGCGCGGACAACTGCTCCGCGGGGCGAGGGGGAGGCGACCGCCGCGGCGGATGGCACCCCAAGCATCCACGACCTCGAGCAAACCGCCCGCCTGGAACGACTGCCGCCGATTGATCCCTCCGACCGTGCCCTGTTCGTTGACCGCGTCCTGGCGGGTGACGTGACGCTCGACGCGTACGCGGGTGGGGTATTCGACTCGGTCGCATGCTGGGCACAGGCGGTCTTCAACGTGAGCCTGGAGCAGTCGGCGCATGTGCTGGAGGTGGTGCTCCGCCCGACGCAAGGCGCTTCAGCGGCGGGGCTCCTCGAAAAGCGCCTGAGGTTCGACCAAGCCGGGGAGCTCACCGTGCACTATCGCTGGGATCCCACCGCATTTCCGCAGGACGCTTTCTTCTGTCCCGAGATCTCGGTCTCGTCCGCGGTGGAGCTCGATCTCACACCGGCGACCGATGTGTGGACGTTTCCCGTCGCGACCGTGTCCCGGTCAGAGCGCGGCTTCGAGGAAACTGTGCAGGGCTACTCGTATACGCCACGTTGGCCGATACGAGCCGCGCAAGCGCGAATAGCGGTGCGCTGGTCCGGGAGCGAGAACCGATAAAACATGAAGTACGCCTTGATGATGCTCGCGTTCGTGTGGCTCGCCGCCTGCCAGACGCGCGGGCTGTCCAGAGGGGCGGCGCGAGGCGACTCGCTGGATTTGGCGCAGCTCGTGCCGCGCGACTCGACGGACAGCACGCTCCTCATTCCGCGGGTGATCACCGCGCCCAGCGTGGTGCTGTTCTGGCTGCGCGCGGCGGACACGCTGCGTGCCGGCGACCAGGCTGACACGTTCGATGACCTCAAGTATTACACCGAGCAGGTCGCGCCTGCGCTGGAAGCGAGCGGCATCAGGTTGCTCGCGACCAACGCCGACACGGTGTACGTGACGCTCCCCAACAACACGCGCCGCACGATCCTGCTCTCCGGCCTCGACTACCCCTACGGGTACCTGCTGATCGACCCGGGCGGCCCCGAGCGCATTCTCACGGGCGTGTACGCGGACGACGATCTGCTCGACGAGCTGCGTGCCTACTTCGATCTGCCGGACGATACCACCAGCGTCCAGCCGCGGATCACGATTTGAGCGCCGTGCGGCCCGACTCCCCCGAGTTGGTCCTCACCGGCGGCGACGTGCTGCTGCACGAGGACGGGTGGCGAGTGGTGCGGGCCGACGTCACGGTCCGCCAGGGGCGGATCGCGGAGATCGGAAAGGCAGGGAAGGGGGACCCTAAAGGACTCCCTGACGGTCGCGGGGGACGGGGGAAGGGGCCCCGCACCCATCCCCAAGTCCGCGACTGCAGCGGTTGCCTGGTCCTTCCCGGCCTCATTCAGGCCCACGTGCACCTCTGTCAGACGCTGTTCCGCGGGCTCGCCGACGACCTGCGGCTCGAGGACTGGCTGGTGCGCCGGATCTGGCCGCTCGAGGCGGCGCACACGGAAGAGACCGTCTACTGGTC
This sequence comes from Gemmatimonadota bacterium, assembly GCA_041482275.1. Classification (GTDB taxonomy): domain Bacteria; phylum Gemmatimonadota; class Gemmatimonadetes; order Gemmatimonadales; family GWC2-71-9; genus AG41. The sequence continues at coordinate 3,614 of JBGPDL010000044.1, forward strand.
TGCGCTGCTCGGCGCCGCGGAGCTGTTGCTCGGGGGTACGACGGCGATCCTCGACATGGAAACGGTGCGCTACACGGAGGCGGCGTTCACGGCGCTCGAGCGCGCCGGGATCCGTGCCGCCGCCGGAAAGTGCCTCATGGACGCGCACCCGGAGGGCGCGCCGCTCGAATTTGCCGAGGCGACGGACACGGCGTTGGCGGAGGCGGAGGCGCTGGCGCAGCGGTGGCACGGCGCCGCGGGGGACCGGCTGCGGGTGTGCTTCGCCCCGCGCTTCGTGCCCAGCTGCTCCGGGCCGCTGCTGCGCGCCGCCAGCGACCTGGCGGAACGGTTCGACGCGCAGCTGCACACCCACGCCGCCGAAACGATCGTGGAGCGCGAGACGGTGCTCCGCACGACCGGACTTGAGGAGATCGCGTACCTCGATTCGGTCGGGATCTCGGGCCCGCGCGCGGCGCTCGCCCACTGCGTGTGGGTGGACGCGCACGAGACGGCCCGGCTCGCGCGCCAGGGCACCACGGTGGTGCACTGCCCCTCGTCCAACCTGAAGCTCGCGAGCGGGGTGGCGAAGATCCCCGAGCTCCTCGCCGCTGGGTGCCGTGTGGCGATCGGGGCCGACGGCGCTCCCTGCAACAACCGGCTGGACGTGTTCACCGAGATGCGTCTCGCCGCGCTGATCCAGAAGCCGCGGCTCGGCGCCGAGGCGCTCCCCGCCGCCCAGGTGCTCGAGCTCGCCACACTGGGCGGGGCGCGGGCGCTGGGTCTCGAGGCCGAGATCGGTTCCATCGCCCCCGGCAAACGGGCGGACCTCGTGGTGCTCGATCTACGCGAGCCTCACCTCCATCCCCTGATCGGAGATCCTGTGTCCCTCGTGGTCTATGCGGCGCGCGCGAGCGACGTACGCGACGTGTTCGTGGACGGGCGGCCGGTGGTGCTCGGGCACGAGCTCGTGACTGCGCCCGTCGAGGAGATCGTGCGCGAGGCGGATCGCTGCGCCGCCGAGCTCTTCCGCAGTGCGAAGCTCGCGTGAGTACCGCGGCGGCGCTGGCTGGATCGCGATCGCTTCGGGGACGCGCCGCTACTGCGCGGGTGGTAGCGCCCCGCCGTTCACGTTGAATCGCCGAATCGTCTCGTTGAGCTTCACCGCCGCTTCTGAGAGATGCTGGGACGTCGTGGTGAGCTCGCCCAGCGAGGCGATCTGCTGCTCCGTCGCGGCCGATGTTTGCTCCGCGCCCTGGGCGGCGGTCTCGGCGATCCCCGCCACCTCCTCCATGCGCCGCACCACATCGCGGATCCGTTGCGTCTGGCCCTCGGTCTCGCCCGCGAACGCGGTCGCGAATCGCACTGTGGCGTTCAAGTCGCCGAAGATGGCCTCGAGCGCCTGCCGCGCCGCCGCGGAGACGGCGCCGACGCCCTCCGCTGTGCGGCGGCCCTCGTCCATCGCGGTGATGACCTGACCGATCTGGTCCTGCGTCTGGCGGACGCGGGCGCGCACCTCGTCGGCGGAGCGGGTGCTCTGTTCGGCGAGCTTGCGCACCTCGTCCGCCACCACGCGGAAGCCCAGGCCGTGCTGGCCGGCGCGCGCCGCCTCGATCGCTGCGTTCAGCGCCAGGAGATCGGTCTGGCTCGCGATGCGCGTGATCGAGTCGACCAGCTTGCCGATCTCCCGCGAGCCCTGCTCCAGCGTCGCGGCCGCCCGCGATACCTGGTCCAGGTGCGCGACCAGGGTCACGAGCAGCTCGCTCGCCCGCGCGATCTCCTCCCCGTGGCGCTGCGCCTGCTCGGCCACTCCGGCGATCTGGCGCTCCGCTTGCTGCGCGCGGGCGTGCAGCTGCGCGGCCACGCCGGCGGCGGCCTCCGAGTCCTCGCGCCCGTGGCCGATCAGCTGGCGCTGGCGCGTGGTACCGTCCGACAGCTGCTGCGCCGTGGCGGAGATCTGCTGCGACGCGGCCTGCAGCTCTTCGGCCGAGGCGGCGAGCTGCTGCGCCATGGCGGCGAGGTCCTGGGACTGGTGTTGCACCTGCCGCACGACGCCTGCGATGGCGGCGGTCGTGCGGTTCACGCTCACGCCGAGGTAGCCCAGCGCGTCGAGCTCGTCATCCTGCACCTTGGCGGTGAGGTCGCCTAGCTCGACGTGCGCCAGCGTCTCCCGCGCCGCCTTGAGCCGGGCCACGAACCGCGTGAGCATCGGCACCAGCGCCACGTTCGCGAACACCAGCACGAAGGCCTCCTGCACGAACACGCTCCAGCGCCAGCCCGGCGTGCCCTGCGCGACGCGGAGCGCCGTGACCAGCCCGAAGCCCGTCAGGTTCAGGAGCAGCGCCTGCCACGCCTCCGTGCGGCCGAGGTACAGCGCCGCCTGGAGCGGAGCGATTACGTAGGCGACGTACAGCAGGTGGCCCGTCGGCCCCAAGGCGTACAGGATCGCCGAGATCATCGCCGAGCCTACGGCGATGTTGGCGTGCGCGTACCCCGTGCGGAATCCGCGGTCCTGCGCCAGGCGGAGCATGACGTGGTTGATGCCGGCGAACGCCCCAGCGAACCCCAGGATGAAGGGCCACGGGATCGGTACGATCCGCGCGAGCCGAACGACCGCGAGCAACGCCACCCCGACGCCCACGAAGCGCCAGCGCGCGCGGGTGTTGGCCAGCACGTACTGGCGCTCTTTGGCGCGGTCTTCGTCGGCGAGCTGGTGGGCGAGATCGGCCGCGTCGGGCATGCGGACAAGATGCCGCGACCTGAAACGGAGTGGTAGAGGCTACATCCGGAACAGGTAGCTCAGCTTGACGAAGAAGCCATCCGCCGTGCGGCTCAGGTCGCGGAAGTGGAACGCGTCGGCCTCGGCGAGCGAGGAGCCGTAGCCGACGAACACCACCGTCCCGGGCGTCGGCTTGTAGGAGAACAGCAGGTCGTTGCGGAAGTCGTTCGTGACCGTGGGGCCCGCCGCGCTGCCGTTTACGAGCAGCGGTTGCCCGGTGCGCGGCTCGCGCAGCGCCACCTGGTCCTGTGCGAAGTACTGGCCCACGTAGCGCACGAAGATGGCGCGCGTGAGCTGGTACTCGAGCTTCAGGCGCGGAATGTTCGCGGTCGAAAACCGGCTGCCGTCGCGCGCCCGGGTGAGCCGTTCGTGCACCCAGCGCAGCTCGAGGCGCAGCGATCTGGTGGGGCGCAGCGCGGCGACGGTCGTGAGCGCGACCTGACGACCTTCGGACGCTTCGAGAAAGAGCGGGATGGCGCCGGTCGCGAACGTGGCGCTCGCCGTGACCGCGCGATTGGGGGTGCTGAGCGTCAGCGACGCCGCCGGCAGGTGATACAGGGGATGCGGCACGGCGAAGGCCACCGTGTCCACGGTCCGGTCCACCCGGTAGCCCGCGTACGCTGCGGGGTCGAAGCCGAAGTGGTTGAGGCTCAAGTTGAGCAGGGCCTCCCACCCACCCCGCAGGTTCGCAATCCAGTAGTTCTGTAGCGTGTCTTCGACCGTGCGGTTTAAGCGGCCGAAGTCGTGGTAATGCCAGATCGGCGCGAACCCGACGATGGTGGTCAGTTGCTCGACCAGAGCGCCGGGGCGGCCGTACCAGCTGAGCCGGTTGAACGTCCGGCCCGCGACGTAATCCACCCGGTTCACAAAGCCGCTCGTGTCCTGGAAGCTGCGCTCCACGCCGAGCAGCTCGAAGTGGTTGCCGTAGCCGCGGCCGGTGCGGTCGGCGAACGTCACGGCCCACAGTTTCCCGGCGCGGCCACCGGCGGCGGTGCGGGTCCACGCGTTGGCGACCTGGACCTGCGAGAACCAGACGTTGCGCCACAGCACGCGCGCGTCGAGGCCCAGCACGCGATTGTAGTCGTCGCCGTCGATGCGGTCGGTGTAGGCGAGCCCGACGGTGGAGGTCGGTCCGAGGTCGCGCCGCAGCCGCAGCAGGTTGTACACGGGGTGCGCGCCGGTCGCCGACTGGTCGCTGTTGTCTACGGCGCCGAGATACGCGATCCCGGTGCCGCCGATCTTGCCCGCGAGCTTGGCGCCGAACACCGGCTGCTCGATGCGCCGGGTGTAGATGAGGCTGTTGGGCGTGTCGAACTGCTCCAGGCCCTCGAGAAAGAACGGCCGTTTCTCCGGGTAGAACAGGGCAAAGCGCTCGTTCAGCGTCACCTGGCCGATGTCGGCCTCCACCTGGGAGAAATCCGGATTGGCGGTCGCCGTGAGGCTCAGGTTCTGCGTCACGCCCCAGCGCACGTTGCCCGCCACTTCGGGGGTGCCGCGGTAGTCGTAGCCCGCGGGGGCGGGCGCGCCGTTTACCTTGGTCGTGAACTCGGGGGTCAGGTCGAGCACCAGGCCGCGTCGCATTCCCGTGAGCCCCACCAGGCGGCCGGACTGGATGAGGAAGCTCGCGTTGGCGCGGACGGCGGGGGTCCAGGTCTCCTCGTATCCCGAGTGCTGAGACTCCCGCACGATCTGAATGCCCCAGGCCTGCGGGTCGGCGCTCTGATACCGCAGGCTCTTGAAGGGGATGCGCACTTCGACCTCGTAGCCCCACTCGGTGACGTGGCCGCGCGATTCATACACGTAATCGGGGTTCAGGTCGATCGTCGCGTCGAACCGGCCGCCCGCGCTGGGACCGCCGGCCGCGCCCGCGCCCACGCCGTCGCTCCACACGCCGTCTTCCTGCACCCCGAGCGGGTTCACGGCAAACATCGTGGCGCGACGGTGATCGAGGTACGTGTCGAGCAGGATCTCGACCCGGTCGTCGGCGTCGATGTTGTCGCGGTCGGCGAGCGTGGCGCGGACCACGTTGCCGTGCGGCTCGAATGCCCGCACGCCGAACCAGATCGCGTCCGGGGCGTACCAGACGAGTACTGCGGTCGAGTCTTCGGCGGGCCGGCCGTCCACGGGACGGTATTGCGAGAAACCGGTGAGCAGCGCCGCCTGGCGCCACACCGGTTCGTCGAGCTTCCCGTCCAGCTTCGCTTCCGCCTCGAGGCGCGGGATCCGGACGTCGAGCTGCTTGGCGAGGCCACTGTAGGTCGGTCCGGGGTCCGGCGTGCCTTGCAGGGCCAGGAGGAGGGCGAACATGGGGAGAAAATATGCGTAGTGCGTGGTGCGTGGTACTATCCGGAAATTGCGGGGCTTGCGGTGCCGACGGACGCCGACGAACCGTCGGCAACCACGTACGACGCACCACGCGCAGTTCGCTGAAGCCGACTATTCGTATCTCAGCGCCGCGATCGGGTCGAGACCAGCCGCGCGGCGGGCCGGCCAGATGCCGAAGAACAGCCCCACGGCGGCGCTGAAGACGAAGGCGAGCAGGATGGCGAGCGGTGAGATGAGCGTGTTCCAGTGCGCCAGCTTGGACAGCACCACGGCACCGAGCGAGCCGCACAACACGCCGATCAGCCCGCCCACGAGGCACAGCACCAGCGCCTCCACCAGGAACTGGAACATGATGTTGAAGCGCGTCGCGCCCAGCGCTTTGCGCACCCCGATCTCGCGCGTCCGCTCGGTGACCGAGACGAGCATGATGTTCATGATGCCGATGCCGCCCACCAGCAGGCTCACCGCGGCGATCCCGGCGAGCAGGTATTTGAACGTCTCGGTGGTCTGCTGCAGGGTGGCCAGGAGGTCGGTCTGGTTGCGGATCTGGAAGTCGTTGTCCTGGCCGGCGCGGATCTTGTGCTGGCGCCGCAGCACCCGCTCGATCTCGATCATCGCCAGGTTCATGTTGCTGACGTCGCCCACCTTCACGGCGATGTCGCGCAGCCGGTCGGTGCCCATCACGCGGTAGCGGGCCGTCTCGAGCGGGATGAGGATCTGCTCGTCGGGGTTCGAGAACGAGCCCTGGGACCCCTTCTCCGAGAGCACGCCGATGATCTCGAACGCGATGCCGCGGATCAGGATCTCCTGGCCGATCACGGCGTCGCGGTTCACGTTGAGCATGTTGGGGATGGCGGAGCCGAGCACGGCCACGCGGCGGCGCGCCGCGTCGTCGCCCGCGGTGAACATGCGGCCGGCGGTGAGGGTGTAGTTCCGGACCGGCGCGTAGTTCGGCGTCGTCCCCACCACGCTCACGTTGATGTTCTGGCTGCCCTGCTGGATCTGGAGGCTGCGGCTCAGCTCGGGCACGACATCGGTCAGGTAGCGGGCGTTGTTGGCGAGCGCGGTATCGTCGTCCATGGTGAGGCTCACGCGGGTATCGCTCGCCACGCCGCGCATGAAGCTCTGGCCGGGGTAGATGCTGAGCAGCGTCGGCCCGAGCGCCTGAATCCGGTCCTGCACCGATTTCTGGGCACCCGAGCCCAGCGCGATCATGGTGATCACCGCGCCCACGCCGATGATGATGCCCAGCATGGTCAAGAGCGAGCGGAGCTTGTTGGCCCGCAGCGCCTCGAGCGCGACCCGGACGATCTCACCCAGGAGCATCGTCAGCGCGGCGGGGTGGTCTGCTGCTGGCGCACGCCGGGCAGCCCACCGCCCGTTACGTTCTGGACGCGCTGGCGGAGCTGCTGCTGCGCCTGCACCAACGACGCGCTCGGCAGCACCAGCACCGTGTCGCCCTCCGCGAGCCCGCCCGTCACCTCCATATAGTCCTGGTCGGTGAGCCCCGTGCGGATAGGCGCCGCCGCGATCTTGCCGCCGCGCAGCGTGAACACGATGTAGCTGCCGCCGCCCCCGCCGGCGCCGTTCCGTCCCTGCCCGTTCTGCAACTGACCGCGCAGCTGCGCCAGCAGGGCCTGCTCCGCCGGCGTCAGCGACGCGCCGCTCATGCGCTTGGCGAATGCCGCCTGCACCTGCGCCGCAGTGACGCCCGGGGGCAGCGTGATGGTGCGCCCGGTCGGCGTCGTGAAGGCCGCCCCGCCTTTGGCCGCTTCGGCGGCGTGCAGCTTGCCCGCGTCCGTCGTGTCGCGGCCGGTGGGCTGGGGGGCCTCGGCCTGGGCGAGCTGCTGCTGTACGGTGTTCACGTCGATCCCCAGCACCTGCGCCGCTGAGGCGACGTCGCGCTGCGTGCGCAGCGCCGCGTTCGGCACGGCGAGGACGTTCTGCCGCTGGCCGATGTGAATCTCGACCTCCGTGTTCATCCCCGGCTTGAGCAGGTGGTTCGGGTTGACGATGTTCACGAGCACCGGGAACATCGTGACGTTCTGGGTCACCTGTGCCTGGGGCTCGATCTTCAGGACGCGGCCCTCGAACTGGCGGTTGGGATACGCGTCCACGGTGATGGTGACGGGAATGCCCGGCTGCACCTTGCCGACGTCGGTCTCGTCCACCAGCGCCTCGACCTGCACAGTGTCGAGGTTCGCCATCTTGAGGATCACCGTGCCGCCGCCTACGTCGCGGGTGGGGCTCGAGATCACCGTGCCGAGCACTGCGTCGAGCTCGAGCACCGTGCCGGCGCCGGGCGCCCGCACCTGGGTGTCCTCCATCGCGTCCTTTGCGGTCTGGAGGTTCGCTTCCGCGTTGACGACGGCCGACTGCGCCGTGGCGTAGGAGAGCTTGGCGGCGTCGTAATCGGTCTGCGCGATGGACTGGCTCTGGTACAGCGACTCGCTGCGCTTGAGCTGGGCGGTGGCGTTGTCGAGCTGGGCCTTGGCCACCGCCAGACTGGCTTCGGCCTGCGTGAGGTCGTTCCTCGGGATGCGCGGGTCGATCTTCGCGAGCAGCTGTCCCTTCTTGACGTCGTCGCCGGTCTGCACCGGCATGTCGATGATCTCGCCCGATGCTTTCGATTTCACGCTGAGCGTGAGGATCGGCTGGATGGTGCCCGAGGCCGACGCGGTGACCACGATGTCGCGGCGCGCCACCGGGATCTTCTCGTACAACGGCGCGGGCTGCGCCTTGCGGCAGGCGGCCACGCCGGCGAGCAGGGCCGCGAGCGCGGCCGGGAAAAGTCCTCTCATGCCGGGGTTTTCGTCTTCACGTCGCGCTCGATCACGCCGTCGCGCAGGTGGATCTGGCGGTGGGCGTGTGCGGCGATGTCGGATTCGTGGGTGACGAGCACGATGGTCTGGCCGGTGCGGTGCAACTCGTCGAACAGGCGCATGATTTCCTCGCCGGTCGCGGAATCGAGGTTGCCGGTGGGCTCGTCGGCGAGCAGGATCGAGGGGTCGTTTACGAGGGCCCGGGCAATCGCCACGCGCTGGCGCTGGCCGCCCGACAGCTCGTTGGGGCGGTGCTCCATGCGGTCGGCGAGCCCCACGTGCTCGAGCGCCCGCGCCGCCTTGGCGCGGCGGTCCTTGGCGCCGAGCCCAGCGTAGATCAGCGGCAGCTCCACGTTGTGCAAGGCGCTCGCCCGGGGGAGCAGGTTGAACGTCTGGAACACGAACCCGATCTCCTTGTTGCGAATGCGGGCCAGCTCGTCGTCCGACAAGTCGCTCACCTGCTGGCCGTTGAGCCAGTATTCGCCCGCCGTGGGCGTGTCCAGGCAGCCGACCAGGTTCATGAGCGTGGATTTCCCCGAGCCCGAGGGGCCCATGACCGCGACGAACTCGTTCTTCCGGATCTGGATCTCCACGCCGCGCAGCGCGTGCACCACCTCGCCGCCCATGTCGTAGTCACGGGTGAGCTTGTGCGTGAGGATGACGATGTCCGGCAGCGGCGTGTCGCCGGTGTGGAAGGTCATCGTCTGGGCGTTGGTCACAGCGGGTGCCCCACGATGGCTTCGACCTGGGCGCGGGCGATCAGATAGTTGTAGCGCGCCTGCACCTGATTCACCTGGGCCTGGGTCATGTTGGCCTGGCCCGTGAGCAGGTCGAGCAGCGTGCCGGCGCCGAGGCGGTAGCGCTCCTGGGTGACACGCAGCGCCTCGGTGGCGGCCGCGACGTTGGCGTCGGAGATCCCGATCTGCGCGTACGAGGTGAACAGCGCGGCGAGCTGCTGGGTGAGCTGGGCGTTCACCTGCCGGCGCGCGTCCCCCGCCTGCGCCGCCGCGATGTCGCGCGCCACGCTCGCCGAGACCTGCGATTGCTCGCGCTGGAAGCCGTTGAAGAGCGTCCAGGAGAGACCGAACCGCCACGAGAACGTCTCGCGGTAGTTGGTGAAGAAGGGCAGGTTGGGCGGGTTGATGCCCGTCCGGCTGTTGCTGTAGGAGACGATCAGCGACGGCCAGTACTGCGCGCGCGCGCTCCACGTCTGGGCGCGCGCCGCGCGCGCCTGCGCCTCGGCCTGGTCCACGACCGGGGCGGTCTGGACCGCCGATGCCCGCAGCGGCGTCGTGTCGGGGAGTCCCGGAAGCGCCGTGTCCGGCAGCGCCCGCACGGGCTGGTCCACCCCGATCTGGCGTCCCAGGGAGGCTTGGGCCGTGGCCAGGTTCGCATTGGCCTGCAGCAGCGCGAGCTGGCCGTTGCCGAAATCGACCGTCGACGTGAGCGTATCGAAGCGCGTCGCGGCGCCCGCCTGGAACTTGTTCACGGCGATCTGGAGCTCTTCTTTGGCGCGCTGCAACTGCGCCTCCGCCACGCGCACCAGCTCCTCGTCCGCGAGGGCGGTGAAGAACAGCTGCTGGGTCGCGAGCGTCGTCTGGTAGCGCTGGTTGACGAGCCCGGCGCCGGCGGCGTCTTGCGTCGCCGCGGCGGCCCGCAGGTTGGCGACGCGACGGAATCCGTCGAACAGCTCCAGACTGGCCGACAGCCCGCCCGTGTACGCATAGCCGGGTGGCAATCGCGTGGTGCTGTTGGGATCGAAGCGATCCTGGTTGCTGCGCGAGGCCGAGGCGCTGGTGCTCACGGTCGGCAGGAACGCCCCCCAGGCGGAGCGCCCGCTGGCGCCCGCGTTGCGCACGTCGCCCCGTGCCTGGACCATGGCGGGCTGCGCGTCGAGCGCCCGGCGCACCGCCTCCGCGAGCGACACCTGGAGCTGCGCCGGCGGCGCCGCCTGCTGCGCCGCGAGCCCTCCCGCGAACGCCGCCGACACGAATCCCGTGATCGCCGTCTGCCGCAGCCGCGTCATTGCTTCCGTCCGCTCGAGCCGGTCCTGTCCTGCTCTCTCCGCTGCCGATACCGGGTCACATGGTCGCGATACTTCGCCTGCTGCTCGGGCGTGAGATGGCGCGACACCTCGGCGTCCATCTCGGCCCGCAGCGTGTCGAACCGCGGGCGCACCGTCTCCCACACGGCGCTCATGCGGGTCCAGTGGCGCTGCAGCACGGCGCGCACCGTGTCGCTCTGCGCGGACGTGAGGCGCAGCTCCTCGTTCAGCTCGCCCATCATGCGGTCGATGCCGTGGGCGTGCTCGGGCGCCGCCGCGGCCGCGTGGCGCACCCACAGCGCGCGCCCGCCCGCCCCGACGGCGATGCCGGCGGCGAACGTGGCGGCGAGGAGCATCACCGCCCAGGTGGTGGACCGGTTCAGCATGACGCCCTTTCCTGTGCTAGTTGTCGATCACGGAGGCGAGCACCACCTCGACCTCCCGCGGGTGTGCGGGCGGCGCGATCAAGACATCGGTGACGCTGGGCCGGGCGGCCGGCATCGCGCCGGTGCGGCCCACGAGATAGCCCGTCGCGAGCGCGACCAGCACCGCGGCCGCCACGCCGGCTCGCGCCCAGCGCGCGAGCACCGCGTCCCAGGAACCGACGCGCAGCGCCTCGGCCCGCGCCCGCAGCCGGGCCGCGAACGCGACCCCGTCGTCGCCCGGGTCGAGCGCCCGGCGCAGCGCGTCCCCGAGCGCGGCATCGGGGCGGTGGTCGAACGGCAACGGCTGCTTCATACGTCCTCCTTCCAGTCCGCGAGCAGCGCGCGTAACCGGCGCCGCGCGTGGAACACTTCGGATCGCACGGTGCCCTCCGGGATCTTCAGGATCCCCGCGATCTCGGCGTGCGAATACCCTTCGACGTCGAACAGCACCACGGCCATGCGCCGCCGCTCGGGCAGCTCGGCGAGCGCCTGGCGCAACCGCTCGGACAAGGCTCGCCGCTCGGCGGTCGTGTCGGGCCGCGGGCCGCCGGCCGTCAGGCCGGGGTCGAGCGGCTGGGCGTGCCGCACGGTGCGACGACGGCGCCGGTCGGTGGCGGCGTTCGCCACGATGCGCAGCAGCCAAGGGCCGAACGGCCGCCGCGGATCGTACTGGTCCAGCTTCACGAGCGCCGAGAGCATCGCGTCCTGGGCCGCGTCGTCCGCGTCCTCCGCATTGCCGAGGACCGCCCGCGCCACCCGGCGCGCGACGGCGGCGTACCGTTCCACCAAGACACCGAACGCCGCCCGGTCGCCCGCCACCACCCGCGTCACCAGCGCCGCTTCGTCCTGCTGTGCTATACGCGCAGCCTGCCGCGGGGGTTGGGGATCAGGCATCGTCCGCCTCATCCCGCGCGCGGCGCCGCTCGAAGGCGTACAGCCCGAAGCCCAAGGCGATCGCGAACGCCGCCGTAGCCAGGATGATGCTCATCACGTGGGGAAACAGGAGCAGCAGGCCGCCCAGCGTCACGAACGTGAGACCCGCGGTGCCAACGATCGTGCGCCGCAACCCACCCGCCACGCGGCGCAACGTGACGGCGGCCACCGCCCCGAGCTCGTACCCTGAACGCTTGTGCGGCTGCTCGGGAACGGGCGACGGTGCGGTGGCAGGCGCTTCAACGAGCCGGGGGGGGAGGAAGCGGCGACGGGCCCGCAGCACGAACTCCCGGCTGGACGTGAGGTCGCGCAGGAATTGCTGCGCGAGCGCGGCGGTGAGCTCGGGGCACTCGGCGAAGAGATCCAGCTCGTAGTTCCCGAGCAAGCTCGAGACGTTGAGGTTGCTCGACCCCACGCGCGCCCAGCGGTGATCGACCAGCAGCGTCTTGGCGTGCAGCATGGGCCCCTGCCACTCGAAGATGCGGGCACCCGCGCGCAACAGATCCCGGTAGCCGATCCGCGTGGAATCGCGCAGGACGGGAATGTCGCTCGTGCCGGGGACGAGCAGCCGCACGTCCACGCCGGCCCGTGCGGCGTCGAACAGGCTGGCGTACAGCGCCGGCGGCGCGACGAGGTACGCGTCGGTGATCCACAGGCGGTCCCGCGCGCTCGCAGCCAGGAGCTGCACCGCACGGTACACGCGCGCCCGGCCGGGGGCCCCGGCCACGACGCGCACCGTCGAGGACCCGCATTCGGCGGGGTCGGATTCCAATTCGTCCGGCGGGAGCGGTGCGCCCGCGCGCCGCCAGATGCGGGCGAAGGCGCCGTCGAGCACCGCGGCGGCCGGCCCGGAGACGGCCACCATGGTATCGCGCCAGGGTCGGCGCCCGCGCGCCGGGTCGCCCGCCCACTCGTCGCCGATGCACAGGCCGCCGATGATCGCCCAAGCGCCGTCGACGACGAGCAGCTTGCGGTGGTCGCGGGCGAGCAGGTCGAGCGGGTAGCGGGTGAGGAGCGGGTGGAAGGCGCGCACCTCGACGCCGGCCTGGGCGAGGCGCCGCCAGTAGCGGCGCGACGTGCCGAACGAGCCGAGCGCGTCGTACAGCACGCGCACGCCGACGCCGGAGCGGGCCCGCTCGGCGAGCGCGTCGGCGAAGCGCCGACCGGTCGCGTCGTCGCGGATGATGTAGTTCTCGAAGTGCACCCAGCGCCGCGCCGCGGCGATCGCGGCAAGCATCGCGTCCAGCGCGCGTGGGCTGTCGGGGTGGTGCTCGAGCCGGTTGCCGTCGATCGGGCGGGCGCCCGCCGCGCGGTCGATCGCGAAAGCGAGGGCGTCGGGCGCGCCGGGCGCGACGACCGCGGAGACGCTCACTTCAAGCCGAGCGTGCCCTCGACAGGCCGGAGCGCCTGGATCACGAAGGCGATGTGCTCGTCCAGCGGCACGCCCAGCTCGGCGGCCCCTTGCGTCACTTCGTCGCGGTTCACCCCGCGGGCAAAGCCCTTGTCCTTGAACTTCTTCTTCACCGAGGCGACCTCGAGATCGCCGAAGCTCCGCGACGGGCGCACCAGCGCGCACGCCACCAGGAAGCCGCACAGCTCGTCCACGGCGAACAGGGTCTTGGCCATGGGCGTATCGCGCGGCACACCGGTGTAGGTGCCGTGCCCGAGAATCGCGCGGCATACCGGCTCCGCCACGCTCTGCTCGCGCAGCAGCCGCACGCCCCAGGCCGGGTGCCCCTCGGTGGACGAGTGCTCGTGGTTGGGGTAGCGCTCGTAGTCGAAGTCGTGCAGCAGACCCGCCAAGGCCCACGCCTCGGCGTCCTCGCCCGACTTGGCGGCGTAGGTGCGCATCGCCGCCTCCACCGCCAGCATGTGCTGGCGCAGGGAGGGGGACTGGGTGTGCTCGTGCATCAGGGCTAAGGCTTCTGCGCGGGTCATGACAGCTCCACGTTCCACCGTTCCGCCCAGAGCTCGGCTATGAGAATGGGCCACAGCTTGCGGGCGTTGTTGCGCGCGCCGGCCCGGTGCTCCGCCAGGAGGCGCGCCGTGGGTGCGTCCTTGAAGAGCCGCGGCGCCGCGAGGTGGCGGTCGGCGAGCGCGGCGAGCCCCGCGTTGAGCCACCGCGCCACGGGCACCGACAGACCGCGCTTGCGGCGGCGAATCACCGCATCGGGCACGAGCCCGCGCGCCGCTTCCTTTAATATCACCTTGGTGTCAAAGCCCCGCACCTTGAGGGCGGACGGCGCGGGCAGCGCCAGCTCCATCACCTCGCGGTCCAGGTATGGCGCGCGTGCCTCGATGGAGGCGAGCATCGTCCCGCGGTCCACCTTCACGAGCAGGTTGTCCGGCAGGTAGGTGAGAAAATCGAGCCACAGGATGCGATTGAGCGGGTCGCTCGTGGGGAAGCCGGTGAGCTTGCAGGCGATCTCGGGCACCGTGCCGGGCCCGGGGCCCAGCGCGCCGAACCAGGTGAGGTGACGCTCGATTGACGGCAGCTCCGCCGCCGCGACGAACTGCTTGAGCAGAAACTCGAGCGTCACCTTCCCGGTGGACGCGGGGAGCATGTTTACCAACGCCCGGACGAGCCCGCGCCCGGGGAGGGGGAGGCGGCGATACAAGCCCGCCGCCTTGTGTCCCAGGTAGGTCGGATAGCCGCCGAACAGCTCATCCGCCCCTTCGCCCGAGAGCACCACCTTCACGTCCGCGCGAGCCGCGTCGGCGAGCAGATAGGTCGGGAGGATGGCCGGGTCGCCGAGCGGCTCGGCGAGGGAGCGCGTGACCACCTCGAACGCGCGCTCCAACGCCCGATCGTCCGCGCTCACCACGTGGTGAATGGTGCGGATGTCGTGCGTCACCGCTTGGGCGTAGGAGCTCTCGTCGTAGCCCGGCTCGGCGAACTTGACCGAGTAGGTGTGGATCTTTTCACCTGGCATCACGCGCGCAGCGGCCCCGGCGAGCAACGACGAGTCGAGCCCGCCGCTCGTGAACACACCCACCGGCACGTCCGACATGAGCTCGCGCTCCACGGCGCGGAGCAGCACGGCGCGGAGCGTGGCCGGCGTATCGAGGCGCGACGCTCGCGCCGCCACCTCGGCCGGGTCCCAATAGCGGCGCAGCGCCACGCCCGCGCGATCGGCGACCAGCACGTGGCCGGGCGGGAGCTTCGAGATCCCGGCGAGCATCGTGTGGGGCGCGGGGACATAGCCGAGCGCGCCGTATAACGCTGCCGCAGCGGGATTCACTCTCCGGGGTTGATCGGGATACACGAGCAGTGCCTGGACCTCGGAGGCGAACCGCAGCTCGCCCGCCACTTCGGTCCAGAAGAGCGGTTTCTCCCCCGCGCGGTCCCGCGCCAGGAGCAGGCGCTGTTGCCGGTCGTCCCACACGGCGAGGCCGAACATGCCCTCGAGCCGCGCCACAGCGTCAGGACCGAACTGTTCATAGAGGGGAACAATCGTCTCGATGTCGCCGGTCGAGCGGAACGGATAGCCGGCGCGCTGGCCTTCGCGGCGCAGCTCCGGGGCGTTGTAGATCTCGCCGTTGCAGATCATCCAGATCGAGCCATCGGGACTCTTGAATGGCTGGTCGCCGGTGGTCAAGTCCATGATGGCGAGGCGGCGGGCGCCGAGACAGGCGCGCTCGTGGCCGACGATCTGTTCGCCGTCGGGGCCGCGGTGGGCGAGTGTCGCCGCCATCGCGGCGATGCAGTCCGGGTGCTTGAGCGGGACGCCCGAGAGCGAGACGGCGCCGAAGATACCGCACATTACCGCACCCCCCGTCCACCCCGTGGAGGTTGGGGAGGTTGGCAGGGCCCGTAGGCCGCGTAGTGTTCGTCGGCGGCGAGCAGGGGAAGCGCGGCGCCGAGGGTGGCGCGGGCGTCGCGGTTGGCGGCGGCGGTGAGGAACACCGTGGGGATGAAGCACCGGGTGAGCGCTTCGCGCCAATAGTCCACGGGGAGGAGCGGCGAGCCGGGGACGTCGCGCAGCCGCGCGACGTTGTCGGCGATGTAATTGCTCGTGAGCTCGGCGCCGGTCTCGGTGGCGACGGCGATGGGGCGGCCGAGGTAGAAGGGAAGCGACGGCGGGTAGGCGCGGACGCCGAGCACCGCGCCGGGGCCCCCGCCCGCGCTGCCCCCGGCGCGGGCCAGAGCCGCGGCGGTGGCACCCGCGACGGCGGCGGAGGAGCGGTCTTGGCCCACCGCGGCGAGCAGACGGCCTGACAGGAACGGGATTGCGATCACCACCACCGCATACCCCAGCAGGATGATGCGGGGCCGCCGACCGAGCGCGCCGAGGCCGACCAGCGCGGCGGAGCACATAAGGACGATTCCGAGCGCCGCCGCCGCCGCAGGAATGGCGGCCTTTTCGGCGGAGGTGAGGTTGATTGGGGCGGGGAGCCAGGCGGTGAGGGCGACCAGGGCCAGGCCCAGGACGGCGGCTAGCCCCGCGTAGGCGCGCGCGGCGCTGCTAGTCCCGCCCGAGACGAAGTTGCGCGTGGCGGCGAGCGCAAACGCCGGCATGAGCGGCAGCACGTACTGCGGCAGCTTCGACTGGTTCAAGGTGAGGAATACGAGCGGCACGATCACCCAGGCGGCGAAGAGCAGCGGCTCTCGGGCCGCGGGGTCGCGACGCAAGCTCCAGGTGCCGCGCCAGTGTCTCACCCGTGCCAGAGCCGGCACAATCCAGGGAAATGCCGCCAGCGGCACGATCGGCAAGTAGTACCAGAACGGCGCGGTGCGGTGGAAGCTGCGCGTGGTGACGCGTTGCAGCGTTTCCCGGATGAACACGTAGCCGGGGAAGTCGGGGTGCCTGATCGAGACGGCAATGAACCAGGGAAGCGCGATCGCGCCGAACGCCGCGAGCCCGCGCCAGGGAAACAGCCGCCGCACCGGGGTCCCCGTCACGAGCGCGTGCGGCACGAGCGTGAAGAGCGGGATGGCGAGCGCGATTGGGCCCTTGGTGAGGGTGCCCACGGCTATCGCCGCCCAGGCGGTTATGGGCCGCTCTTCGGCGAACCAGAGGATGGCGGCGGTGGTGCACAGCGTGAGCGTCGAGTCGAAGATCGCGGTGCGGGCGTAGGCGAGCGGCAGCACCATGGTGGCGTAGGCGAGCCCGGCGAACCAACCGGCGTCGTCACCCCAGCGGCGCCGCGCGAACGAGACCAAAAGCGCGACGGTGGCGAGCGTGGCGAAGTAGGCGGGAAGCCGGGCGGCGGTCTCGGTGAAGCCGACAAACTCCATCACTCCAGCCGCGGCCGCGAAGTAGACGATCGGCTTGTCGAGATATGGCAGCCCGTCGAGGTGCGGCACGACGTAATCGTTCGACTGGGCCATCTCGCGCGCCACTTCGGCGTTGCGGCCCTCGTCGGGGTCGAGCAGGCGGTAGCCGTTCAGGTTCCAGCCGAGCGCCACGCACGCGAGCAGCACGAGCAGCGGCAGCCCGGCAGGCGGGGGGGGGCGCGGTGGCGAGAGCGGGGTGGTGTGAATAAGCTTGGCGTGTGGGTGATCGAGCTCGGGCGCTAAAGCTATTCGAGCGCGCGTACCAGTGCCAGTTGGCGGGCGATCTGGCGGGCGCGATCCATCTCTATCAGGCGTCCATTGCCGAGCAGCCCACGGCGGAGGCGCACACCTTCCTCGGCTGGGTGTTCTCGTTCGAGCGGCGCTACGAGGCAGCGATCGCCGAGTGCAAACGGGCCATTCTGGTGGATCCCACCTTCGGCAATCCGTACAACGACATCGGTTGCTACCTGATGGAGCTGGAGCGCGCTGAGGAGGCGATCCCGTGGCTCAAGCAGGCGATGCAGGCGACGCGCTACGAGGCACCGCACTTCCCGCACGTGAACCTGGCGCGGGTCTATGAGAAGAAGGGCCGGGCGCTCGACGCGGTGGCGGAGTACGGCCGGGCGCTCGAGAAGGTGCCGGGGTATGGGCCGGCGGTGGCGGGGCTACGGAGGCTGCAGCAGCGGGTGAACTGATGGGCCTCGGCGCCCGGAGTCGCGGCTGAAGCCGAGCGACTCGC
Organism: Gemmatimonadota bacterium; assembly: GCA_041482275.1. Classification (GTDB taxonomy): domain Bacteria; phylum Gemmatimonadota; class Gemmatimonadetes; order Gemmatimonadales; family GWC2-71-9; genus AG41. Next base: position 20,935 of record JBGPDL010000044.1, read on the forward strand.
AAGCGAGACGACGCCGCATCTGGTCGTCCGCCGACGACGGAGTGATGTGCCCCAGCTGGTCCCCGGACGGGTCGGCGATCGCGTTCCACAAGTTCATCGCGAATCAGGTCGTTGTGCTCCGGATCGCGACAGGAGAGGAACGTCAGCTCACCTCCGGGCCCGATCTGAACCAGTGTCCTATGTGGTCCCCCGGCGGAACACAGGTCGCGTTCTTTCGAATCCCGACCTCCGCGCCCAACGGCTATCCACTCTTCGTGATGCGGTCTGACGGCACGAACGGCACGCGCCTTGGCACCGTGGACTTCATGGCCGACCGGAGAAGCTGGTCACCAGATGGCCGCTGGATCGCCGTGTCGCGGTATCCCGACGATCGGATCGTTTTGGTAAATGCCCAGACGGGCGAAGCGGGACCAACGCTCACCTCTTGTGCACCTGGCTGGCCCCTCAGGGTGGGGCATCACTGCGCCGGCGGGTGGCGGCCCGCAGGTTAGGCGCGGTGCGTTAGGACTCGCATTGTGCGCCCGCTCTCCGCCATCTGGAGGACTGCATGAACACCCCCTCTGCCTCTCCCTTCCCCCTCTTGCGGCTGGTGCTCAGGATCTTCGGCCTCGTCTTCATTGTCGGCATACCGGTGTTAAACCGCGTGTGGCCGAGTGGCTGGGCGTGGGCGCCGGAGCAGCCCGCGTACCTTCAGATGATTTTGGGCATCTATGCAACGCTGGGCGTGTTCCTGTTACTCGCAGCCCGAGACCCGATGCGTCACTTGAGCCTCATCTGGTTCACCGTGTGGTCCAGCGTCGTCCACGCCGCCGTCATGGCCATCCATTCCTTCACCGACCCGGGCCAGATCGGACACCTCTGGGGCGACGTGGCAGCCCTGCTGCTCACGGCCGCCGTGCTCGCTGCCCTGACGCCTCGTCAGGCGGCCGCGCCCAGCACAACGTGAGGGCGGAGGAGCTTCGGGAGCTTCCCTTTGCCACGTCTCTCGCACGGCAGCGCCGAGTACAACATGGACCTGTCGGATCGGCGTGCGCTGTCGGCGGCGAGTTTCATCAAGGCGGAGGACATCTCCCGTGCTGCGCCGGCGCGCCGTGGCTATCCTCCTCGTCGCCGCCATCCTTGGCGCGGTGGCGATCCAGTTGATCGGCTGGACCATCATGGTGCTGGCGGTCGCGCTGCTCGGCCTGGGGAGCTACGCGCTGGCGGCGCTCTAGCCCCGGTAGGTTAGAGCGGGCCGTGGGCTCGGCTGGCCCAAGGCGACTCGGACGCACCACACGCTCAAGGCTGCTCGTGGGGACTCAATTGCGCCGGCGGGTGGTTGCCCCCAGCTTGAGACCGCAAGCCGATGGCAAACATTTTCTCCTTGCGTTTCCTTGCCCTCGCGTGTGTCTGTGGCGCCTCGGCGCTTGCCTGTCATCACGCGCCGCCCGAGCGCGCTGGAGTGGAATTCCAACCCCAGTCGTGTACCAGCGCGCGGGACACGGTGCGCCCGCCCGCACACGCGACAGGCAACGCACTGAGCGCCGCCCAGCGCGACACGCTGCTCGCGGAGGCACGCACGCGGCGCGTCGCGTGGCGGGCGCGCGCCATCACGGACTACCGCATCCGCGTTGCGGTGGGCTGCTTCTGCCCCTGGCCGTCGGACCCGCGCGTGCTCGAGGTCCGGGGCGGCAAGGCTGTGGCGCTGCTCGACACGCTGGGGCGGCCGGAGGGGAAGCTGCGGGAGCCCTGGGCCCCGAACACCGTCGACGGGATGTTCGACTTCATCGAGCAGTCCGCACGCTCGGCGGACGTGCTCGCCGTCCGGTACGACCCGTGCCTCGGCTACCCGACCGAGATCCGCGGGGACCAGCAGCTTGGCCAGGTCGACGATTGGTTCTGGGTCAAGGCGACGGGCCTCACGCCGCGGCGTTGATCCGGCCGGCGGCTCCATTGTCGATCTCAGACTCCCCCGAACGACTATCTGGCGTCCACAACGTTTCCACCCCCGATGCGGAGGGAGCCATGAAGTACCTGTGCCTGATCTACGATGAAGAGAAGAAACTGGGCGCCATGCCTAAGAGCGAGTCGGACGCCTTCATGGGCGAGTACCACAGCTTCACAGAGGGGATCCGGATGAGCGGTCACTACGTGGCCGGGGAGGCCCTGCAACCGGTTCACAGCGCCACGACCGTGCGGATCCGGAACGGCAAGCTGTCCACCACCGACGGTCCCTTCGCGGAGACGAAGGAGCAGCTGGGCGGGTTCTACCTGATCAATGCCCGAGACTTAAACGACGCCCGAGGCGCGCGACGCGGCTGCGACCGACTGGGCCCAGATCGTCGGACTGTATGACGTCCTGACGCGGGCCGACCCGTCTCCGGTGGTGGAGCTGAACCGCGCCGCGGCGGTGGCGATGCGCGACGGCCCGGAAGGGGCTGGCCTTGATCGAC
>JBGPDL010000045.1:0-22930 GCA_041482275.1 Gemmatimonadota bacterium
CCCGCGCCGCGCTCGCGCGGCGGTTCGCGGGCACGCCGATCTCGCCACCCTCGCGCTGGGTGCGCGCCTGGGTCGCCGACGCGTTCCAGGCGGGCCAGGGCAGAACGTTCACCACGGCGTACAACGCGGACAGCACATATCGACGCGCGCGGGCCGACGCCGACCAAGAAGCCACGGCAGCGGCGCTGGATCGGCGCGCCGCCATCGCGCTCGCATATCTGGGGCGTCCCACCATCGGGAACCCCGAGTTCAGCAAGCTGGACGAGGACGACCGCGGATCTGAGCGGCAGCCCGAAGCCATGGTGCGGTTGGGAATCGCCGCCGCCGGCGTCGACACTGCGGCGACACCACTCGAGCGGATGTTGTCCCGCTTGCGCAAGGGGGCACGCGTCCCGCCGGACTCCTTCGCGTCCGTGCTCGAAGTGTGGCTCGCCGCCTCGCGCGATGCGACTCCGCAGCAGGGCGCCGGGGCGTTGTTCGCGGCCGACGTCCTGCTCAGGTATGTCAGCGTGGAGCACGACCTCGTCTGATCTACAGCGGGAACCTGCGGCGGGACGCGTTCGCCCTTCACGCGGGCGGCGCAGTGGGAGACTCGCTGTTCGGCTCGCAAATCGAGCACCCCGGCTTGTGCGTCGATGATGACTCCTTGGCGTCCGAGGCAACCGCGTTCGCGGAGCGCACCGCATCGCCGGAGATGCGAGCGCGGGCGTACCTCGTCGCCGCGCGGGCCCAGGCGGACCGATTCGCCCTCTCGGGAGACCCGGAGGCGCGGCGCGCGGCCGTAGGGCACTATCAGGCGGCCTTGGCGGTCGCGACACCCGGGCGATTGAAGCGCAGCGCCTGGACCGAAGGGTGGAGGCTCGCGGCGGGACTCACGCCGGTGCGGCTTCGCTTCATGTGCTATACCCCGGACTGATGCGGGCCCGCTAGCGCGGCGCGCAGCGCGCGCGCCGCGGCCGCCGGGTCGCTAGCCGTCCACACGGCGCCCACCACGGCGACGCCCGCGGCACCCGTCCCCACAACGGCGGCCGCGTTCGCCGCGGTGATGCCGCCGATGCCGATCACCGGCAAACCGTCCGGGGCGAGCCGGGCCAGCCGGCCGAACCCTTCGACCCCGAGCGGAGCGCCTGCATCGGGCTTGTGCGCCGTGGCGAAGCAGGGGCCGACACTCCAGTAGTCTGCGGGCCAGGCACGACCCCGCTCCGCTTCGGCGGGCGAGCCGACCGAGAGCCCGAGCAGGAAACCGGGCGGCACGTGCGGGCGGAGTCGATCGAGCGGTGGGTCTTCCTGGCCCAGGTGGGCGCCCGCCGCGCCGGCCGCAAGCGCCACGTCCACCCGGTCGTTGACGATGACCGGCACCGCGAGCGTGCGCACGAGCGCTCGGGCCAGGGCGAGGAGCTCGCGCACAGGCGCGTCTTTCAGACGCACCTGGATCATCGTGGCCCCTCCCGTCACGGCGAGGCGGCATGCTTCGAGCGGATCCCGCCCCTTGAGGAGTGCGGCGTCCGTGACCACCATCAAGCGCAACCGAGATCCGAGAGCCATGAGCAAAACCCTGCGTGGACTGCGCGGCGCGACCACCGCCGCAACCAATACCGGCCAAGCCATCCTGGACGCGACGGCGGAGTTGTTGCGCGCGCTGCAGGAGGCGAACGGATTCCGGCCCGAAGAGGTCGAGAGCGCGATCTTCACGTCGTCCCCGGACTTGACGGCCGAATACCCGGCGCGTGCCGCGCGGCTGCTCGGCTGGGGCGACGTGCCCCTGCTGGGAGCTGCGGAAGTCGCCGTCCCGGACGGCTTGCCTCGGTGCATCCGCGTCCTGTTACACTTTTACACGACCAAGCCGCAGCGCGAGCTGAAACATATGTATCTGCGCGACGCGGCGAGGCTGCGGCCCGACCGGACCCAATGACGAGCGCTCGGCCGGCCGGGCGCGCCGTCATCATCTCCGCAAAAGGGGCCGCTCGCTGGCAAGCGGGGCATCCCTGGATCTATCGCACTGACGTGTACGACGAGCCGGGCGATGCGCCGGGCATCGTGCCCGTCACCGAGCGGCGCGGGCGCCACCTGGGCCAGGCGCTGTACTCTCCCACGTCGGAAATCCGGTTGCGCTTGCTCACTCGAGGGCGCGAGCCGATCGACCCGGCCTGGTGGGCCGAACGGATCGCCGCGTCGGCCGCCCGGCGCTCCGGTATCGCTGCCACCGCGTTCCGCGCGGTGCACGCCGAAGGCGACGGCCTGCCCGCCCTCGTCGTGGACCGCTACGGGCCCTACGTGGTGGCCCAGCTCCTGTCGGCCGGCCTCGAGCGGGTGCGCGAGGACGTGCTCAGCGGGATCGCCACCGCGCTCGGGCCGGAAGCGATCCTGTTGCGCAACGACTCGGCCGTGCGGCGCCACGAGGGGTTACCGCTCGAAGTCGTCGCCGCTCGGGGCACGGTCCCGGACACGGTCGTGGTGGAGGAGGCGGGCGTACGCTACGCCGCCGCACCCCACACCGGCCAGAAGACCGGGGCGTTCCTCGATCAGCGTGAGAACCGCCTGCTGGTGGCCGCGCGCGCCGGCACGGGCCGCGCCCTGGACCTGTTCACCTACCACGGGTCGTTCGCCCTCCACCTGGCGCGGCGCGCGAGCGAAGTCGTGGCGGTAGACTCGAGCGGCGAGGCACTGGCGCGGGGTCGTGAGAATGCTGCGCTCAACGAGCTCGCGAACATCACCTGGCGCGAAGCCAACGCGTTCGACCTGCTGCGCGAGCTCGAGCGCCGCGAGGAAACGTTCGACACCGTCGTGCTCGACCCGCCGGCGTTCGCCAAGTCGAAGCAGAGCGTCCCGCGCGCGCTCGCGGGTTACAAGGAGATCAACCTGCGCGCCATGCGCCTGCTCGCCCCGGGCGGGGTGCTGTTCACCTGCTCCTGCTCGTACCACGTCAACCGCGCCGTCTTCTTCGACATGCTGGGCGACGCGGCCCGTGACGCCGGTCGCCGGCTCCAGCTGCTCGCCGTGACGGGGGCGGCCGGCGACCACCCCGAGCTCGTCAATGTACCCGAGACCGGATACCTGAAGGGGGCGCTCCTCAGGGCCGTTGACTAAACCGCTGTCCTTTACAACCTTGCAATCCTGTCCATGCCGACGTCCGCCCTCGTTCGGCGCGTCTTCATCGGCCTCCTCGTCGCCAACCTAGCGGTCGTGGCGACCAAGCTGGCCGTGGGGCTCGCGTCCGGCTCGCTCGCCATCCTCGGGAGCGCCGTCGATTCCTGCGTGGATGCGCTCAACAACGTGCTCGCGCTGATCGTCGTCCGCGTGGCCGCGAAGGAGCCCGATGAAGACCACCCCTACGGCCACGGCAAGTTCGAAACGCTCGGCGCGTTGGCGATCGTGGGTTTCCTCTCCATCACGTGCTTCGAGCTCGTCCGGGGGGCGGTGAACCATCTCGTGAGCGGCACCCATCGCATCGACGTCAGCGATCTCCAGCTCGCGGTCCTGGTCCTCACGCTCGGCGTGAACGTGCTCATCACCCGGTACGAGCACCGTCGCGGCACCGAGCTCGGCAGCGAGCTGCTCGTGGCCGACGCGGCGCACACGCGCGCCGACGTCGTCATCACGATCGGCGTCCTGATCGGCGTGCTGCTCATGCGGCGCGGATGGTGGTGGATCGATCCAGCCATCGCGATCGTCGTGGCGCTCGTGATCGTGTTCGTGGCGTACGGCATCCTCACCCGCACGGTGCCGGTCCTCGTGGACCAGCGTGCGCTCCCGACCAGCGACATCCGGGAGACCGCGCAGGCCGTGCCCGGCGTGAAGAGCGCCTACGGCATCCGCTCGCGCGGGCCGTCCGACCTGCGCTACGCCGAGGTCACCATCGCGGTGGACCGCCACGCCGACGTGCAATCGGCGCACGCGATCGCCGACGAAGTGGAGCAGCGGCTCAAGCGCGAGCTGCAGCTCCACGAAGTCACGGTGCACGTCGAGCCGTGCTGAGCCTCTCCGGCGAGCCGCGGTCCCGCACCACGCGGCGCCCGCCGCGTTCGCTCAAGCAGGAATACCAGGAGTTCCTGCTGCAGCGCATCGAGGAATACAAGAACATCCTGGCCCGCGAGCAGCTCCTGGAAATCGGCGACGAGGCGGTGCGCGAGCTCGAGGAGAGCGCCGCAGGCCAGTACCTCCTCACCGAGGTGCTGCTGCTGGAGCATGTGGACCGCATCATCGCGCGACGGCTGCGCCTGCCGTCGTTCCCGCGCTGGCGCCAGAAGCACCGTGCGCTCCGCGCCGCCCAACGCGCGCCCACCCACTGGGGCCTCGAGCCCGATGGCGCCCTGGTCGCCGGCGTGCGCCGCCTCGAGCCGGGCGACCTGGCGGTCGTGGTCGGCGCCGCGGCGCTCCCGGCAGCCCTGTTCATCGCCGCCCACGAGGCGGAGGTGTTCTTCCTCGATCACGACCTCGCGGCGGTGGAGGGCGCCGAAAGCCGGGCCGTGACCGAGCAGCTCGCCGGACGGTTCCAGGCGCTCGTCGTCACCTTCGGTGGCTGGTTCCCCGACGTGGCGCCCAGCGTGGTCGTGATCGATCCCGCGGCCCTCGCCCCCGCCCGCGCGCGCGACCGCGACTCGCTCCTCGGGGAGCTCAAAGCGCGCACCCGGCCCGGCGGTGTCCACGTGGTTCTGCCGAGCCCCACGGCGAGTGAAGTGATCCCGCTCGCCCCGGAAGCGCTGCAGGCGCACTACGGCGGCTGGGAGATCACGCGTCGCCGCCGCGCCAAGGGCGGCGCCGGGTTTACGGCCACCAAGCCGGAGCGTCAGGTCGACACGGCGCTGAACGTGTCGGAATGATCACTACCCCGCACCACCGCGCCCGCCGTCATCCGTAATCCATTGTCCGTCAACCACTAACCCGAGCACCCCCGCGGCAGACGAATTGCCTCGGGACAAGACACAACGGGCAACGGGATAACGGACGACACCATGACCAGCCTGCCTCTAGTTCTCGACGACGAGCCGATCGGCATCATCCTCCGCGCGGGCCGGCGGATACTCCGCCCGGCCAAGATCTGGGCGTACTGCTGGTTCACGGATGAAGCGGAGGGGGGCGCGGGGGATCACACCCATCGCCACCTGCCGGAACACATCGACTAGCCGCACCGAGGGCCGGCCCAAACCGGCCCTTCCTGTTGCGGATCGCTCGTATCTCCCTGCCGGGTCAGCTACTTAGAGGGCCCGGCGGTTGCCGTACCCCAGCGCCGCTTCTAATCTTCATACATCATGGCAACGCTCACGATCGACGGCCGCGCCGTCACGGCCAATCCCGACCAGACGATTCTCGAAGCCGCCCGCGCCGCGGGCCTCGCCGACATCCCCACGCTGTGCTGGTATCCCAAGTTGCCGATCGTGGGCAACTGCCGGATCTGCCTGGTGTCGGTGGAAGGTCAGGCGAAGCTGCTCCCGGCCTGCGCGACCCAGGTGGCGGACGGGATGGTGGTGCACACGGAGTCGCATGCGGCGGTCGAGAACCGCAAGGGCGTGCTGCGCCTGCTGCTCGAGCGTTACCCGGGCGACCACCTCCTGAACGGCGGCCGGCAGCAGCCCCGCAACGAGTTCGAACGCTACGTGGTCCGCTACGGCGCGGCGCCCACGCCCTTGGCCCAGCACGATCTGCCGCTGCGCCACGGCGACGAGCGGCCGGGCGACTCGATGATCCAGCACGACATGAGCACCTGCATCCTGTGCACCCGTTGCGTCCGTGCGTGCGAGGACATCCAAGTGATCGGCGTGCTCGACGTGGGTGAGCGAGGCGAGCACACCGAGATCATTGTCGGCGCCGACGGCGACCCGGACAAGGCGGGGTGCACGTGGTGCGGCGAGTGCGTGCGGGTATGCCCGACCGGGGCGATCTTCGAGGTGATGCCGCGCGAGCGCTTCGCGCCCGAGCAGGTCCTCCGCCCGGAGAAAACGGTCCGCTCGGTCTGCCCCTACTGCGGCGTCGGCTGCCAGGTAGACCTGGATGTCGCGGCGGGCCAGGTCATGCGCGTCACCTCCCCGGACATCGAGCTCGATACGCCCAACCAGGGCTCCACCTGTGTGAAGGGACGATTCGGCTACGACTTTCCGCAGCACCACGATCGCCTCACCCAGCCGCTGATCCGCAAGGGCTGGGAGAAGGAGCGCGGTCGTTGGGTGTGGCGCGGCCGGCCGGGGCAGAACCGCCGGGGCGGGCCGTGGCAGACGATCGCGGGCGAGGGCCAGAACACGAAGCCGGCGGGCCCCCCGCGCTCGGTGGGAAAGGCCGTGCGGGACTTACCCCTGCTCGAGCGCGTGGACCTGGACATTCGCGACCGGGTGGCGACGCCGCCGTCCTGGTACGAGCCGTTCCGCGAAGCCACCTGGGACGAGGCGCTGGAGCTCACGGCGCAGGAGCTGCTGCGCCTCAAGGCGGAGCGCGGCGGCAACTCCCTGGCGTGTTTCTCCTCAGCCAAGTGCTCGAACGAAGAGAACTACCTGATGATGCGGTTGTTTCGCGCGGCACTCGGCACCAACAACATCGACCACTGCACCCGGCTGTGCCACTCCACGTCGGTGGCCGCGATGCAGCGCGCGCTGAACACCTCGGCGGCGTCGGGCTCGATGCGCGAGGTCGAGCACGCGGCGGACGTGATCTTCATCGCCGGGGCGAACACGACCGAGTCGCATCCGGTGTTCGGCGCCGCGATCAAGCGCGCCCACGAGCGCGGCGCCACCCTCATTGTGGCCGACCCCCGCAAGACCGAGCTCGCGGGCCGGGCGGACATCCACCTGCAGATGCAGCCCGGTACCGACGTCGCTCTGTTCAACGCCATGCTGCACCACATCATCGCCCAGGGGCTCGAGAACCGGGAGTTCATCGCCGGGCGCATGCGCGACTTCGACAAGGTGCGCGAATCGGTTCGGGCGATGACGCCGGACGTGGCGGCCAAGATCACCGGGGTCCCGGCGGAGCGGATCCGCTGGGCGGCCGAGGTCTACGCCAACGGCCCCAACACCAGCACCCTCTGGGCCATGGGGCTCACGCAGCACGCCAACGGCACCGATCTCGTCACATCGCTCCTCAACGTGATGCTCGCGTGCGGGATGATCGGCCGCTGGGGCGCCGCCATGATGCCGGTGCGCGGCCAGAACAACGTGCAGGGAGCGTCGGACGTGGGCGCGATTCCGTTCGTCTACACGGATTACCGCCCGGTCACGGACCCGGAGATCCGGGCCGAGTACGCCCGGGCATGGGGCGTCCCCGCAGAGTCCCTGTCCCTCGCCGAAGGGCTCATGGTGACCGAGATCGTGAAGGAGGAGAGCGGCGTCCGCGGGATGTACATCATGGGCGAGAACCCGATCATCTCCGACCCCGACATCGCCCACGCGGAGCACTGGTTCCAGGAGCTCGAGTTTCTCGCCGTGCAGGACCTGTTTCTCACCGAGACGGCCCGCTACGCCGATGTCGTGCTCCCCGCCTCGAGCTTTGCCGAGAAGACGGGCACATTCGTGAACACCGAGCGCCGCATTCAGCTCGCGCACGCCGCGGTCCCCACGCCGGGCCAGGCACGCGGCGACCTGGAGATCCTGATCGAACTGTCCACCCGGCTCGGGCTCAAGAGCCCGTTCGCGACGGCGCAGGATGTCATGGAGGAGATCGCCCGGGTGACGCCCTCGTGGCGCGGCGTGACCTACGAGCGGCTGGCAGGTGCGGGACTTCAGTACCCGGTGCCGACCGCCGACTCGCCGGGTACCGCGTTCCTGTTCGACGACCAGTTCCCCACGGCCGATGGCCACGGCGTGTTCGTTCCGGTGGAATACGCGCCGCCAGTCGAGCTCCCCGACGACGAGTATCCCTTCGTGATGAACACCGGGCGCCAGCTGTACCACTGGCACACCGGCACCATGACCCGGCGCGCCTCCGGACTCGACCAGCGCGAGCCGACGCCGATCGTCGAGATCCATCCCGACGACGCCCGTGCACTCGGTGTCGAGGACGGCGATGCGGTGCGGCTCACGTCGCGCCGCAACACGATGGTGACCTCGTGCCGCATCTCGGAGCGGGTCGCGCGGGGCCAGGTGTTCGTCCCGTTCCACTTCCGGGAAGCGGCGGCGAACCTGCTCACCAACCCCGTGCTCGATCCCTACGCCAAGATGGCGGAGCTCAAGTGCTGCGCCGTGCGGATCGAGGCGGCGCCCGTCGCCGTCGCCGACTGACTCGAAGGCCCTAACCGACACTCCTTTCCGGAAATAGATTCCCACGCGCATGGATCTCGGTCTCGCGGGCCGCGTCGCATTGGTGTGCGGCAGCACCAAGGGATTGGGTCGCGCCGTGGGGAAGGCGTTGGCGCAAGAAGGCGCCCGCGTCGCCGTCAACGGCCGCCACCAGGACTCGGTCGAGCGCGCCGCCCAGCAACTCACTGCCGAGACCGGCCAGGACGTCGCGCCCTTCGCCGCCGACGTGGGCGTCCCGGCGCAGGCCGAGTCACTGGTCGGGCGCGTGCGCCATGAGTTGGGGCGGCTGGACGTGCTGTTCTGCAACGCCAGCGGTCCGCCGGCGGCTCCGTTCAGCCACCAGACCGCGGAGGCGTTTCACCGCGCCGTCGAGCTGAACCTCCTCTCCGCCGTCCACCTCGCCCGCGCGGCGGTCCCGATCATGCGGAAGCTCCAGTGGGGCCGGATCATCTGCCTCGCGTCCGTCGCCGCCAAACAACCGCTCCCCGGCCTCATCCTCTCCACCACCGCGCGCGCGGGCCTGCTCGGCTTCGCCAAGGCCCTGGCCGACGAAGTCGCGCCCGAAGGGATCACGGTCAACGTCGTATGCCCCGGGTTCATCACGACGGAGCGGATCGCGGAACTGACGGAGACCCGCGCCGCCCGCGAGCGGCGGACGTCGCAGGACGTGATGCGCGAGATGGTGGAGGAGATCCCGCTCGGTCGCATGGGCCGCACCGACGAGCTCGCCGCGGCGGTCGTGTTCCTTGCATCCGAGCGTGCCAGCTATATTACCGGCGCCGTGCTGCAGGTGGACGGGGGCTTCACGCGCGCGATCTTCTGACCCGTCCCCGTCCCTCTTCCCAGCTCGCGCTCCGATGCAAGCAATCGTAAAAGAAAAGCGCGCCCCCGGCCTCACGGTGACGACCGTGCCGAAGCCATCGCCCGGACCGGGCGAAGTGCTCATCGCGGTGCGGCACGCCGGGGTGTGCGGTACCGATCTGCACATCGCCGATTGGGATGCGTGGGCGCAGGGCCGCCTCAAGCCGCCGCTGATCGTAGGCCACGAGTTTGCCGGCGAGATCGTGAGCCTGGGCGGCGCCGTGTCGGGGCTCACCACCGGACAGCTCGTGACGGCGGAGGGTCACATCGTGTGCGGGCACTGCCTGCAGTGCCGCACCGGCAACGGTCACATCTGCCGCAACACCCGCATCATCGGCGTCGACCTGGACGGCGCGTTTGCTGAGTACATCGTGATGCCGGCGACGAACGTGCTGCCGCTCGACGGCATTCCCACCACCGTGGGAGCCGTGATGGATCCGATCGGTAACGCTTTCCACACGGTGCTGACCGCGGACATCCCCGGCAGCACGGTGCTGGTGGTGGGGTGCGGGCCGATCGGCTGCTTTGCCGTGGGGATCGCGCGAGCCGCGGGCGCCGCCAAAGTCATCGCCTCGGACGTGAACGGGAAGCGGCTCGCGCTGGCGCGGCGCATGGGCGCGCACCTGACCGTCAACGCCGGCACGGACGACGTCGTGCGCGCCGTGCTCGACGAGACCGCCGGCGAAGGCGTCGACGTGGTGTGCGAGATGTCCGGCGTGGCCTCCGCCCTGCATCAGGCGTTCGCCGCCGTGCGCATGGGCGGCCGCGTCCAGCTGCTCGGCCTCCCCAAGGGCCAGGTGCCCATCGACTTCGCGACGGAGATCATCTTCAAGGGCATCACCGTATACGGCGTGATCGGCCGCAAGATGTACGAAACGTGGCATCAGATGCGACGGTACTTGACCGCCGGGCTGCTCGATCCCACGCCCGTCATCACGCATCAGTTCCCGCTCACCAAAATCGACGACGCCCTCGCCGCGATCCGCTCCGGCGATGCCGGCAAGATCATCCTGGAGATCGCATGAGCTTCGCCGCCCGCCTCGACGCCGAGCTCGCGCAGTTTCGGCGAGACGGGGTCTACAAGCGCCTCAATTACCTCACGTCGCCTCAGGGGGCGCGCGTCCGCATGGAAGGTCGAGGCGAGGTCATCATCCTGTCGTCCAACAACTACCTCGGTCTGTGCAACGTCCCTGACGTGGTCGCTGCCGGCAAGCGCGCCCTCGATGAGTTCGGCGCGGGGACCGGCTCGGTGCGATTCATTTGCGGCACCTTTACGATCCACCGGGAGCTCGAGCAGGCGCTCGCCCGGTTCGTCGGGTGTGAGTCCTCACTCACGTACGTCAGTTGCTGGAATGCGAACGAAGGCCTGTGTCCCACGCTGCTCGGCGAGCAGGACATCGTCATCTCCGACCAGCTGAACCACGCCTCGATCATCGATGCCGTCCGGCTTGCCAAGACGATCACCAAGTGCCAGACGGCGGTCTATCGCCACTCCGACATGGCCGATCTGGAGGACCGCCTCCGGGCCGCGAAAACAGCCCGTTTGAAGCTCGTCTTCACCGATGGTGTGTTCTCGATGGAGGGGGACATCGCGAAGCTGCCTGACATCATGACGCTGGCGCGGAAGTATGACGCCGTCGTGGCCGTGGACGACTCGCACGCGACCGGGGTGCTCGGCAAAACCGGACGCGGTAGCGCCGAGCATTACGACATGCTGGGCGACGTGGACATTATCACCTCCACGCTGGGCAAGGCGCTGGGTGGGGCGGCCGGCGGCTTCACCGCCGGGCCCGCACCACTCGCCGATTACCTGACCCAGCGCTCCCGGCCCCAGCTGTTCTCCAACGCCCTTCCCCCCACCGTTGCGGCGAGCGCCCTCGCCGCGGTGCGGCACGTCGAGCGCCATCCGGAGCTCGTGGCCCGGCTGCACGAACACGCCCGCTACTTCCGCGAGCGCCTCACGGCCCTGGGGTTCAAACCCCTCCCTGGCGACACCCCGATCGTGCCCGTGATCCTGGGTGAGACCGCGAAGGCGATCGAGATGAGCGAGCTGCTGCTGGAGGAGGGCGTCTTCGTAACCGGGTTCGGGTACCCGGTCGTGCCGCAGGGTCACGCGCGCATCCGCTGCCAGTTGTCTGCCGCCCACACGCGAGACGATCTCGACTTCGCCCTGACTGCCTTTCAACGGGTGGGGGTGAAACTGGGTCTCATCTAGGTCGATTGGGTCGATTTTCGGTATATGTTCGGCTTTCCGAGCCCGAATACCCCCCCAACCTTCAAGTACTTTCAAGGTTCAGAGGCTTAAAGCAAAGGGGTATCGCGTTTTCCGGCCAAACTCCCTATTTTGGGTGGCGTTTTTTCCCACTGTGAACGCGATCCTGGGAGTGGTCCCATGCGGGTAGTCACGGTCATTGCGGTGCTGCTGGCAGTCGGGGCCGCCAAGCTCGACGCTCAGCACCGCTTCCAATTCGAAGTCGGCGGGTTCGGCGCCTTCACCCGGTTCGATCGCGCTTTTCAGCTCGACAACCAGATTGGTGGCGGGGGCCGGATCGGCTTCTGGATCACGAATTGGCTGGGGATCGAGGGCGACGGCCTGTACCAGCGGCCGCACCCCAAGGGAGGTGGGACGGACTTCCCCGTGTGGTTCGCCTCAGGGAGCATCGTCCTGAACTTCGGCTCCGAGAAGAGCTTCTACATTTTGGGCGGCTACTCGGCGATGGACTTCAACAGCTCCGCGGTCGGGGGCTTCCGGGATGCCGGCGCGCACGGGGCGCTCGGCGACCGGATCTACATCAGCGATCGCGCTGCACTGCGGCTCGAAGGGCGGGCGTACTACGCGCCGAACACCCAACTTGCGGGCGGCACCTGGGCTGCTCACATAGTTGGATCGGCGGGGCTGTCCTTCTTCCTCGGGCCCAGCCATCGCGAAAAGATCTACCCGGAGATCCCGAAGGCCAAGCGCGATTCGATCCTCGCGGCGGGTGGGCAGGTCCCCACAGAAGCACCGCGTGGCGGGCCGAGCTACGAGCAGCGCTCCAGCGACTGGCAGCACAAGTGGTATTGGGGCGGACAAGCCGGCATCTTTGTATTCCGCACCAACTTCGACAGCTATGCCTTCGAGCCCATGTTCGGCGGCCACTGGCTGATCACGGGCAAGCGCACGGCGCTGTACGCCTCGTACGAGCAGTCGCTCTTCATCAATCCCCGGCGCGTCACGATTGTGGAGCCCGACGGGACGGTGAACCCGGGCAACGTGCAGTTCAACAATCTAAGACGCATCATGGTCGGCGTGCTCGCGTTCCCTGCTCAACTCCGGGTGGAGCCGTTCGCCGGCGGCGGATTCGCGATCATGGAAGCCTTGAACGTCGAGGTCAGCTGCGTCAGCTGCACCGGCGCTCAGTTCGGTCAGCTGCAAGACGAGGCCGACAACGCGGCCACAAAGGCGTTCTTCTGGTGGATGGGCGGTGTGGACATCAAGCAGGGACGTCTGGCGCTATACGGTCACTACATCCTGACGTCCGCGGCCGCCAGCTTCCTGATCCAGGGCGTGACGCACACCTTCCAGGGCGGCATCCGCTACTCATTCGGCAGCGCCAAGGAAGGGATTACGGAGCGGCAGTAAGTACCCGCAGGAAGTTCTCGCCCAGGATCTTGCGGACATCCGCGTCGGAGTAGCCGCGGGCTGCGAGCGCCCGCACGAGCTCCGGCAGCGACGCCGCGTCCTTCATGGGCACGGGCAGCACGCTGATACCGTCGAAGTCGCTGCCCAGCCCCACATGGTCGATCCCCATCACCTGCACCGCGTGTTCGATGTGATCCACTAGCCGGTCGACGGTGGGCACGTCGAGGCTCGCGGCGCGCGCGCCGACGAACTTATCCACCTCGAATGCAGACTCCCCGGGCCGGCCACGGTAGCGCGCCTGAATCGAATCGATCTCCGGCCGCAGGCGGCGGCGCAGCTCCTCGTACTGGTCCCGAAAGTGGTCGTCCAGGAACACCGGGTAGAAATTGATCCCCACGACGCCCCCGTTCTGCGCGATGGCCCATAGCTGATCGTCCGTCAGGTTGCGCGGGTGGTGGGACAGCGCCCGGCAGGACGAATGCGACGCGATCACGGGTCGCGTGGTAGTGGCCAGCACGTCACGGAAGGTGGCGTCCGACACGTGCGACACGTCCACCAGCATCCCCAGCTCGTTCATCCGCCGCACCACGCTCCGGCCGAACGCGGTGAGACCCCCGTGGCGGCGCGGATCAGTGGACGAGCCGGCCCACTCGTTGCCGTTGTTCCAGGTGAGCGTCATGTACCGCACGCCGAGCCCGTAGAGGGAGTCGAGCTTCTCGAGCGAGCTCTCGATCGCGTGGCCGCCCTCGACGCCCATGAGCGCCGCGATATGACCCCGCGCGGCCGCCGCCCGCACGTCGCTGGCCGTAGTGGCGAGCTCCACCTCCGGGTTCGTGTCCGCGAGGGCCCGCACCGCGCCGATGAGGTTCAGGGCCCGCTGAAACGCGGTCCCCGGGCCGTACCGCGCGTCCACCCAGATCGAGAAGAAGGCGGCCGTGAGTCCTCCCTCACGCATGCGCGGCACGTCGACGTGGCCGTCCGGCAGCCGGGCGGTGATGTCGGCGTGCATGTCGAGCATGCGTTGCGGTGTGTCGATGTGCCCGTCGAGAATGAGCGGCTGTTGGAGCACGAGCAGCAGTCCTAGCGAGAGACCCATGAGGAGTCCTTGATCAGGAACCGAAGCGGCCAGTCGGCCGCGCGGGTGATACCAACTCGTGGTGTCGTCGTGATGGCGTAATGCTGGCGTGACCCGTCCCGCAGCACGCGCAGCCGGCCGCGCGTGAGCGGGATGCCGTCGTCCCGACCGGTGACGCCGAGCGCCTGGCACAACTTGGCCGGACCGGAACAAAGCTGCCGATCCGCCACGCCGCGGCGGCGGCGGCGCATCGTGGCCAATCCTTCGAGCGGTTCGAGGGCCCGGATCAGGACGGCGGCAGGAACGCCGGTCCGCTCGGTGACCGCGTTGAGACACCAGTGCATCCCGTAGGTGAAGTACACGTAGGCGGTGCCGGGCGGCGCGAACAGGCTCGCGTTGCGCCGGGTGCGGCGGGCGCGGTAGCCATGGCTGGCGGGATCGTCGGTGCCGAGGTAGGCCTCGGTCTCGACGATCCGGCCCACGGTGCGGCGTCCCCCGATCTCGCTCACGAGCAGGTGTCCCAAAAGCCTACGCGCGACCTCGGGAGTGGGTCGCGCGTAGAAGGACGCCGCGAGCGCGCGGCGGCTCACGTCCCGCCGGTGAGCCCGCGCTTGACCTTCGACCAGAAGGACTCGCCCTCGTCGCCGCCCTCGGGCTCGCGTGGCGGAGGTTTCGGGGCGGGCGGCGGCGGCGGCTCTGGTGCAGCGGCACGAGGCTCGTAAGCCTCGCGCGGCTCGGGGCGCTCGCCGGCGGCGCCGCCGCGGCCCCGGCCCCCGCGGCCCCGACCGCCGCGCCGCCCCCGGCCCCCGCGTTCTCCGCGCTCTGGCCGCTCGCCCACTTCCGCGTGCTCGCGATCGGTGCGCTCGCTGCCGCCGCGACGACCACGTCCGCCGCGGCCCCCCCGTTCCCCGCGGTCTCGGCCACCCTCATCCTGCGACGGCAGGCTGGCGGGGCTACCCTCGGGCGTGAGCGGCTCCACGGGCGCGGGCTTGGGGGGCAGCAGCTCGATCCGGGGCTTGAAGTTCGGATCCACCTCGACCACGCCGATCTTCGGGATATCCGGGGGCGCCACGCGAGGTCCCCGTGAGCCCCGACGGAACCGGGCGCTGCGAGCGGGGATCCCGCCGGCGGGCGGGCTCGTGGACCGCATCGACGGCGGCGCGGACGACTCCGGCATCGGCGGGTCGAGCGCCTCGTCGGCGTCGCCGACGCTTGCGCCGGCGAGCTCGGCCGGCGGCGGCGTGGGAGCAGGCGGCACGTCCCGCAGCTTGACGGTGTACGCACCGTCGTCTTCCTTCGCGAGGTCGATCAGCTCCCGGTCGTGCGCCTGCCGCAACAGCTTCTGCACCTGCGCCGGCTCGACCGGCTGGTCGTCGCCCTTGATTTCGGCCATGGCCTCACCGAGCTCCTGCGCGCTGACCGGGCGAGACTCCCCACCGAGACGGCCGATGGCCTGCTTGATGAGGCCGAACGCCCCGTCCAATGAGAAGGCGCCGCGGCGGGGCGCCTGTTCGAGGACGGCGGCGGGCTGATCCGCCGGCGCCGGGACGCGCTCTTCGGGTACCTCGCGCTCCTCCCGGCCGCGGCGGCCACGCCCCCCCCGGCTCCCGCGCTCGCGCGGCCGCTCGAAGGCCCCTAGCCCCGTTGGCTGTGCCGCAGCGCCGGGCACACCCGCCCCCAGCGCGATCTCGTACTGGCCGTTGTCGAGCTTCGTGAGGTTGATCAAGCCCTTGTGGGCCGCCTCCAGCACGAATTTCGAGAAGCGGGAGAACCCCACGTCTTTCTCGTTGAACCCCGGGTCGATCTCCTGCATCACCTGTTTGAGCCGGTCGGACCGCATCACGTCGTTGTGCGCGGTCATCTGCTTCACGGCCTCGACCACCAGCTCCCACGGATCGTGCCGCTCGTGCGTGACGTCGCTCTCCTTCGTGAGCCCGGCCAGCTCGTTGTACGAGTAGTACTCGTCGCAGTTCTGGATCAGCAGGTCGCTCGACGATTCGCGGATCCCGACGCCGATCACGTACTTGCCGTACTCCTTGAGCTTCAGCACGAGGGAGGAAAAGTCCGAGTCTCCCGAGAGCAGGATGAACGTGCCGATCTCCGGCCGCGTGAATACCAGCTCCAGGGCATCCACCGCCAGGCGGATGTCGGTCGCGTTCTTCTTGTTGGACCCGTACGCCGGCGCCCAGATCATGTCAATCGAGGATTCGGCCAGCGGCACGATATACTGGGGGTAGCGGCGCCAGTCGGCATACGCGCGCTGCACCGCCACCTTCCCCTTGATGATGTCCGACTGCAGCAGGCGCCGCAGCTCGGATTGAAGGTCGGAACGAATCCCCATCGTCACGTTGTCGAAGTCGATCATCAGCGCCGCGTTGGGCGCGTGAGCAGGAGGTTCGTGGTGAACCGGTCGGGGCAAATGGGCCTGCGGCTGCGGTGTCATGTGGTTGCACTCAATTCCAGGCCGACGACCTGCGCGAGCTCCCGTCGCTGCGCCTTGCCGCTCCCGGTCAGCGGCAAGGCGTCGAAGAAGCGCACCAGGTCGGGCACTTTGTGGTCGGCGACGGCCTCACGACAGAAGTCCTTGAGCTCGTCGCCCGTCACGATGGAACCCTCCGTGGGCACGACGCAGGCGCAGATCAGCTCCCCGAGCGTCTCGTTGGGGATGCCGACGACGCAGGCGTCGCTCACGGCAGGGTGCGTCCGGAGGAGGTCCTCCAGCTCGCGTGGATAAATCTTGTAGCCGCCGCGCATGATGCCCTCGCCGCGGCGGCCCAGAATCCTGACGTACCCGCCCTCGTCCACGAGGGCCAAGTCTCCCGTCAGAAAAAACTCCTCGGCGGTGAAGGACCGCGACGTTTCCGCGGGCATCCGGTAATAGCCCGGCATCACGTTGGGTCCCTTGACCGCCAGCTCGCCCACCGCCTCGAGCCCGTGGAGGCCGCCGCGCGTCAGGTCGAAGCTGATACTTGAGCTCGTGGAAAGCGAGTGAAGGATCGAGCGGCACCAGCGCCACGCGGCGATAGGCCGCGGCGAGCAGCGTGACGACCCATTCCGGCCAGTTCGGCAGGTCCACCGCCAGCCGGTCTCCCGGCTCGACCCCGAGGCGAGCGAGGGCCTCGGCAAGCGCCACCGCCTCCCGTTCCACCTGCGCGTAGGTCATCCGGCGCGACCTGAATACCAGGAACTCACGGTCGGGATGCTCTCGCGCCGCCTCCGCGAAGAGCGCCGCCAGATGACTTGTCACCACGTCCGCCACGACCCTCACAACGTTGTGAACCTTTGAAAATAAACAACTTGCGCGATAAAGCTACTCCCCCAGAACCTTGATGATCACCCGCTTCTTGCGCTGCCCGTCCCACTCGCCGTAGAACACACGCTGCCACGGGCCCAGGTCGAGTTTCCCCCCAGTAACGGGCACGATCACCTCGTGCCCGATCGTGAGGCTGCGCAGGTGCGCCGCCGCGTTGTCCTCCCCCGTTTCATTGTGCCGGTAGCGGGTGGGGTCCCACGGGGCGATGGCGGTCTCGAGCCACGTGAGGATGTCCGCCCACAGCCCCGATTCGTGATCGTTGACGAAGACGGAGGCGGTGATGTGCATCGCGCTCACCAGCGCGAGTCCCTCCGCCACACGACTGTGTTCGACCTGCTCGGCGACCTGGTCGGTGATGTCGATGATTTCGTGGCGGTTCTTGGTGGTGAACCAGAGGTAGTGAGTGTGGCTCTTCATGCGTAAACCCCTGTGTCGAATTGTCACACGGGCACCGAAGCCCTAGATTGCCCCGTCAAATATGTCGCTCCCATTCCGCCAGCGGATCTTCATAATCCTGGTGGCCTTGACCGCCGTGCCGACCGCCCTGGCAGTGGTCGGCTGGGCGCTCGCGGTGCGCACGGTGGCGCCGTCGGCGGGGGCGCGGGTGGCGCTCGAGGACATGGCGGCGTCGGCCCGGCTGATGGTGGATCGGATGGACACGACCCACCTGTCGCCGCGGGAGCGCGCGGCCTTCCGGGAGCATCTCGAGCAGCTCTCCAACTCTGTGACCCTGGCGCGCAGAGCGGAGACGTACCTGCGCTACTATGCCGGCGGCTTCGCCGCCGTGGTCTTCGTGCTCGGCGCGTTCGTGGTCATCGCGGCGGTGCGGCTGGCGGGCCATCTCTCGCGCCAGCTCTCCCGGCCGATCGACGAGCTCGTGGGCTGGACGCGGCTGATCCGGCGCCGGATGCCGTTGCCCGCGGGCCTGCCCACGCGCGGGGCCCCGGAATTCGAAGCGCTGCGACAGGCGTTGCGCGAGCTCGCGATGGCGCTCGACGCCGCGCGCGAGCGCGAGCTCGAGGCGGAGCGGTTGCGCGCGTTCCGCGAGGTTGCGCGCCGGGTCGCGCACGAGATCAAGAACCCGCTCACGGCCATGCGGATCGCGGTGGATCAGCTCGAGCGGACGGGCGGACAACCGGACAGTCGGACGGTGACGGCGTTGGAGGTGATGGGGGCTGAAACCGAGCGGCTCGAGCGACTGGCGAAAGAGTTCTCCGATTTCGGCAGGCTTCCCGAGGGACCGAAGAGCGAGGTGGATCTCGTCGACTTGCTGATGGACCTCGGGAGGAGCGCGGTGTCGGGCGAAGTGGAGGTGTCGGTCCGGACGAACGGCGAGCCGTGCCGGCTGCTCGGGTACTACGAACCGTTGCGACGGGCATTCGCCAACCTCCTGCGCAACGCGTCCGAGGCGATGGGTGGGCGTGGCTCGATCGACGTCGGCGTGAGCCGGGATGGGACGGGGCTCGTCGTAACCATCGCCGATCACGGACCGGGCGTCCCGGACGAGCTGCGCCAGCGCGTGTTCGAGCCGCACTTCACGACCAAGGCGGACGGCACGGGGTTGGGGCTCGCGCTGGTGCGCCAGACCATCGAGGCCCACAGCGGCACGATCAGCGTAGCCGAGACGCCGGGCGGGGGCGCCACGTTCTCCATCGTGCTCTCCGCCGCATGAGCCCGCGCGTGCTGCTCACCGATGACGAGCCGAACATCCGCAGGATGGTCGCGGCCCTGCTCGAGTCCGAGGGGTTCGAGACCGCGGAAGCGGCGAACGGTACCGCGGCCCTCGCCGCCGTGGAGCGGGACCCGCCCGACGCCGTGCTCCTCGATCTCATGATGCCGGGCGGGCCCGACGGCCTTGCCACGCTCGAGCAGCTGAAGCGGCTCGCGCCCGACCTGCCGGTGGTGATGATGAGCGGCAAGGCGAACCTCGCCGACGCCGTGCGGGCCACGAAGCTCGGGGCCTTTCAGTTCCTCGAGAAGCCGTTGACGCCTGAGGGCGTGCTGACGACGCTGCGGGCCGCGCTCGAGCTGTCGCGCACGCTCGCCGAGAACCGGCGCCTGCACGAAGCGCTGGGGCACGCCGATCCTCTGGTGGGCGTGAGCAAGGCGATGGACGAGCTGCGCGGGCTGATCGCGCGCGTCGCGCCGACGGAGGTACGAGTCCTGATCACCGGCGAGTCCGGCACCGGCAAGGAGCTCGTCGCTTCCGCCATCCATCGCCAGAGCGCACGCGCCGCCAAGCCGTTCGTCTGCGTGAACAGCGCGGCGATTCCCAAAGATCTGGTGGAATCCGAGATGTTCGGTCACGAGCGGGGTGCGTTCACCGGCGCGACGGAGCGGCGTGTGGGGCGGTTCGAGCTCGCCGATGGCGGCACGCTGTTTCTCGACGAGGTGGGCGACCTCGGGCCCGAGGCGCAGGCGAAGCTGCTGCGCGTGCTCGAGACCGGGGTGATCGAGCGCCTGGGCGGCGAGAAACCGGTCACCGTGGACGTGCGCGTGATCGCAGCGACCAACAAGGACCTCGCCAAGGCGTCGCAGCAGGGGCAGTTCCGCGACGATCTGCTGTTCCGGCTCAACGTACTGCCGATTCACATCCCGCCGTTGCGCGAGCGGCCCGACGACGTTGCGCCGCTGGTGCAGCACTTCGCCGCCCGGCAGGCGACGCGCCTCGGCCGAGCCGCGCGGTTCGACGTGGGTGCGGTGCAGCTGCTCGCCTCCTACCCCTGGCCCGGCAACGTGCGCGAGCTCGCGAACATCATGGAGCGGCTGGCCATCCTGGCCGCCGCCGACGTGGTGACCGCGGACGACGTCGCCCGCGTCGTGCCTGCGGACGCCATGCCGGCGGCGCCGGTCGAGGGTTGGAGCGACGTCGCGCTGGCCGAGGCGCTCGACAACTTCGAGCGCACGCTCATCGCGCGCGCGCTGTCGGCCGCGCGAGGCAATGTCGCCGAAGCCGCCCGCAAGCTCGCCACCGACCGCGCGAACCTGTATCGCCGCATGCGTCGGCTCGGGCTCGAGCCGCCGCGAAACGTGGCGGGATGACACGACCGGCGGGTCGTGCGCGTCGCTCCGGGAGCGCTCCGGTGCTGCGCACACACCCCCGGGGGGCGGCACGTCCCATGCACGAGCCCCCCGCGGCCCCAACCAGGATGCCCGTTATGCGTGCCCTCGTGCTCGTGGTCCTCGGTGCCCTCGCTCCCGGCCTCGCGGCCGCGCAGGACACCGCCATCGTCATCCAGCCCGAGAGCGGGGGCATCGTGGTGCGGCCGCCGGACCTGCCCCGCGCGGTGGCGGAGGATGCGGTGCGCCGCTACAACGCGCCCACCACCACACGGCTGGTAGGCCGCTCTCATCTGCCGAGCGGCAACGCGTGGCACGGCGACGTTGCCCTCCGCAACGGCGCGATCTGGATCGCCGGCCGGATCGAAGGCACGTTGCTCGTGATCAACGGCGACGCGATCCTCGACTCCAGCGCGGTGATCACCGGCGACCTGATCGTGGTGGGCGGGACGGTGGCGCGCAGCGCGACCGCCACCGTCGACGGTGAGGTGCGCGTGTACTCCGAGCCCCTCGCCTACCGGACCAAGGGCGAGGAAATCGCGCTCGCGCCTCCGGACCTGCGCCGCTGGTTCCGGAGCCTGGGCATCGAGAAATCGTGGGGCACGGCGGACTCGCGCTCGTCGCTGACGCTCGCCACGGGCGGCACGTTCAACCGGGTGGAAGGGCTTCCCGTCGTGTTCGGCCCGCTGTTCGACTGGAAGCTGCACCCGAACGTGCGGTTGCGGGTCGACGCCCTCGGCGTGTTCCGCACTGCGGGCGACTTCACCGACAAGCAGAGCGACCTGGGATATCTGTTCCGCACCGAGCTGCGCGCCGGGGAGACGCCGGCCTACGGCATCGAGTTCCGCGCGTTCGACGACGTGGCCCCGGTCGAGGACTGGGGCCTGCGCAGCAGTGAGGTCGGGTGGTCCGCCTTTCTGTTCCAGCGTGACTACCGCGACTACTACCTGAGCAAGGGGCTCGCCGGCCGCGCATTCGTCCGGCCCGGCCGGCCACTGCGCTTCGATCTCGAGCTGCGCCACGACTGGCAAACGAGCGTCGACGCGCGCGACCCGTGGACCGTGTTTCGGAACCACCAGCCCTGGCGCCCCAACCCGCCGATCGACGACGGACACTACACGACGCTCAGCAGCACCATCACCTTCGATACGCGTAACGATCGGCTCGACCCGACCGCCGGCTGGTTCCTGCGAGCCCGCCTGGGGCATGCACGCTCGAAGGACGTGAAGCCCGAGCTCGCAGTGCCCAGCGCCGTGCGGGGCGCCATCCCGACCGACGGCTCCTACTGGTTCAGCGACCTGTTTCTCGATTTCCGCCGCTACACGCGCGTGAGCCCTGCGGGGCGCGTGAACCTCCGCCTCGTCGCCGGCGGCTGGATCGGCGGCGATCCGTTGCCGTTACAGCGGCGCTGGTCGATAGGAGGGCCCGACCCGCTCGCGGGGTACGGGTTCCGCCACAGCGCCTGCAACGGCGACATCATCGACCCCGTGTTCGCCGGAACCCAGGTGGCGGCGTGCGACCGCGTCATCCTCGCGCAGGCGGAATACCGTGGCCACATCTCGCTCCACTGGTCCTACGGCGCCTCGGCGCCTGAGGACGAAGCGTCGAAGTCGCTGCTCACGCTCCAGGGGCCGGATCTCGTGGTCCTGGCGGACGCGGGACAGGCGTGGCTCGTGGGCAGCGGACCCGGCCATCTCCCCGCCGACCGGCTGCCGACGCTCGGGAGCTGGCTGGCGGATCTCGGGTTGGGCATCGATTGGGGCGGGTTCGGCCTGTACGTCGCGAAGGCGGTGACGGCCGGCGAACCGCTGCGATTCACGCTGCGACTCGACCACCGCTTCTGAGGTGAGGGCGGGCCTCGCGTTCCTGGCCCTGCTCGGCGCGGCCGCGGCTTCCCCGGCCGCCGCGCAGACGCCCACATTGACCATCACGCTGCAGAACGTCGTCCCCCGGGTGCAGGCCACGGGCTTGCTCGGCGACGGCAAGTTCGTCGGGCTCATGCGCTCCGGTTTTCCGTTGCGCCTGCACTACCGCCTCGAGCTGTGGCGCGCCCGCTCCGGGTGGTTCGATCAGTACGTCAGCGAGGCCTCGTGGGACGCCGTGGCGCGCCACGATCCGCTCGCCGACGACTTCGTGCTGCTCCGCACCGGCGGGAGCGTGGCGCGGTACGGCACACCCGAAGACCTTGAACGCGCGCTCGAGATCCCGTTCCGCGTGAACTTGAAGGCCCGAGGCTCGGGCAACTTCTACTTCTTGTGCCGGCTCGAAGTGACCACCCTCAACGACACCGATCTGGAAGAGCTGACGCGCTGGCTCAAAGGGGACGTGAGCCCGGCGGTGTCGGGCGGCGGCAACGTGGGCGGCGCGCTGGCCCGCGGCGCCCAACGGCTGCTCGTGCGGATCGCCGGCCTCCCGCGCCTCGCCCTGGAAGCGCGGTCGGAATCGTTCAGCGTGCCGGCGCCGAACTAGGAGCGGAACCGCTCGTCGATGGCGCGGCGGATGGCGTCGAGCGAGCCGCCCCGGGACGCGAGCTCGGTCGCGAGCAGCGCCTCACCCATGCAGATGTCGCATTGGGAGCCGTGGTCGGACTCGAAGCAGGTGAGGAGCGAGCGGTGCCCAAAATGTTTGGCACACTCACAGTGGCAGTACAGGCCGTCGAGTAGGTGCGGAGCGTTGCGGGCAGCGGCATACGCTTCCGCCGCCCCCGGCGTGTTGAGCACCAGGCTGGGTGGCAGCACGCGCTCGGCCGTCACGTCGGGGCGGGGATCGGGATGCAC
>JBGPDL010000046.1:0-22753 GCA_041482275.1 Gemmatimonadota bacterium
CTCCTTGTCCGGCTCAGCGCCCGATGGTCGGGAGCATGTCGTTCACCACGTCGTCGAATGTGAACACGCCGCGCCGCCCGGCGATCCACGCCGCCGCCATGAGCGCTCCGGCAGCAAAGCCGTCGCGCGAGCGCGCAGTGTGCTCGAGGGTGATCTGGTCGTTGGGCGAGTCGAACCCGACTCGGTGTGTTCCGGGGATGTGCCCGGCGCGAGTGCTCGCGACGGGGACCGTCCGGTCGGATGCGCGCGTGAGGATGTCCCGCAGCTGCAGCGCGGTGCCGGAGGGGGCGTCGCGCTTGGCCGCGTGGTGCGCTTCCTCGATGAATGCGTCGTAGTCGGCGAAGCCCCGGAACAGCTGCTCCGCGTGCGTCACGAGCCGGCAGAAGAGGTTCGCCCCGATCGAGAAGTTCGCGCCATGCACCAGGGCACCGCCGGCGGCCTCCACCGCGCCCCGGACCGACGACTCCCGGTCGCGCCAGCCGGTGGTCCCCTCCACAAGCGGCACGCGGGCGCCGGCGCACGCCGTGGCGTGCACCAGCACGGCATCGGCGGTCGAGAAGTCGATGGCGGCGTCGTGGCCCCGGAGCAGGGACGCCAACTGCTCTCCGGTGCGACCGGCGTCCGCCGAGGTGAACACCGCCCCGATCTCGTGTCCCGCCTGCCGGGCGCGCTCGGCCACCACGCGGCCCATCCCACCGCAGCCGAACAGGGCGAGTCTCACCTCCGCGCTCCGGCCACCACGCTGCGCTGGTCGGCCGCCAATCCCTCGAGCAGCGAGCGCACCAGTCGCACGTATAGGTCGACGCCGCGCGCGAGCTCCGCCTTCGCGACCCGCTCGTGCGCGGTGTGCGCGTCGAGAATCGATCCTGGCCCGAGGAGCAGCGGCGTACCCCAGTGGCCGAGGTGGGCGGTGTCGGTGGTGAATCCCACGACGCATTGCTCGAACCCCCCCATGCCCATGAGCCGCACCGGAGGCGTGACGCTCAGATACTCGATGCCGGCGCGGCCGGCGACGGCGCCCTCGAGCAGCTGCTTGACACGGTCGGCGTCGGTGACCAGCCGGAAGTGCAGGTCCGCGCGGGCCTCCGTGGCGAGCACGTTGGTCCGCGTCCCGCCCGCGATGATCCCGATGTTGACGCTGGTGTCACCGAAGAACTCGTCGCGCGGCCACGCGCCGGCGCGGACATCGTCCAGCACGTCCAGCAAACCGTCGACGGCCGATGTCCCACGTTCCGGATACGCCGAGTGGCCGCCCGTGCCCTCGGTCCGGAGCGCGACCCGGAGCGACCCCTTGCACCCGACGGCGAGCTTGTTGTCGGTGGGCTCGCCCACCACCACGTAGCGGCACTCGCGGGCGCGCGGGTGGGCGTTCGCGGCGCGGGCGCCGAGACTGCCCATCTCCTCGTCGACCACGAACAGCAAGCCCACCTCGGCCACGCCATCCGCCCGCAGGCGCTCCGCCGCTGCGATCTGGGCGGCGAGGGTCCCCTTGGAGTCGCAGGCCCCGCGTCCGGTGATCGCGTCCCCGTCGTCGTGCGACCCGATGAACGGCGGCACCGTGTCGAGGTGCGTGCACAACACGACGCGCGGCGGGGCGCCGGTCGTGGCGAGCAGGTTCGGCCGTCCGGGTGCCGCGTCCGCCAGCGCCACGCGGTACCCTAGGTCGCCCAGGTAGCCCGCGAGGAAGCGCGCGATGCCCGCCTCTTCCCCCGAGATCGACGGGATGTCGATCAGGCGACGCGCCAGCGCGAACACATCGGGGACCGCGCCGGCACGCGGCCGGACCGCGGGTGCGACCGCGGCGGTCAGGGCGCCTTCACGCTCGAGCAGCGCGGCATGGAGCCGCGCGACGGCGTCGTCGACCTGCGCCTCGTCCACCACGAAGGTCAGGTTGACCTGCGAGGCACCCTGAGAAATGAGCAACACGTTGATGTCGCGGATCGTGTCGAACACGCGCGCCGCGATCCCGGGCGTGCGGCGCAGCCCCTCACCCACCACGCAGACCATTGCCCGCCGCGGCTCCACGTGCACGTCGCCGAGCCGCTGCAGCTCGTCGAGGATCGGGGGGAGCGCCGAGCCCTCCTCCACCGAGAGCGAGACGCTCACCTCCGAGGTGGTGACGACGTCGACGGCCGTGTGGTGGCGGTCGAACACCTCGAACAGCGCGTGCAGGAACCCGTAGGCCCCGAGCATCCGGGCCGACGCGACCTGCACGATCGTGATCCCCCGTTTGTGCGCGATCGCCTTCACCGTCTCCGGCCAGATGTCCGCTTCGGCGGTGACGAGCGTTCCGGGATCGTCGGGCGCGTGCGAGTTGCAGATGCGCACGGGAATGCCCCGGTCCATCGCGGGCTGGATGGTTCGCGGGTGGAGTACCTTGGCCCCGAAGTACGCGAGCTCGGCGGCCTCGGCATACGACAGCCGCGGGATCGTGCGGGCGCCCTTCACGGTCCGTGGATCGGCCGTGAGCACCCCGCTCACGTCGGTCCAGATCTGGATCTCCGTCGCGCCCAACGCCGCGCCGATCAAGGCGGCGGAATAGTCGGAGCCGCCACGGCCAAGCGTGGTGGTGGTACCGCTCTTGGCGGCGGCGATGTAGCCGCCCAGGACCGGGACCGCTCCGCGCTCGAGCAGCGGGACCAGCTCGGCCCGCGTGCGCTGCTCGGTATCAGCGATCAGCGGGACGGCACCGGCGTGGGCATCGTCGGTCACGATGCAGCGGCGGGCATCGACGTAGCGGGCGGGGAGCCCGCGCGCCGCCAGCACGGCGGTGAGGAGTGTGGCTGCGAGCTGCTCGCCGAACGCCACGCCCTCGGCCTGCAGCGCGGGCCGCCCGTCGGAAGTCCGATGGATTCGCCGAAACAGCTCGGTCAGCGCGTGCTGCGCGCGGTCCAGTTCGGCCTGAAACGCCGTTGCGGCGTCGGGAGCGAGGAGCCGCTGCGCCACGACGCGGTGGCGCTCGAGCAGCGGGTCCAAACCCTTCAGCGCGCCGGCTGGGTCGCGTGCCGCGGCGTGCACGGCGGCGAGCAGTGCGTCCGTCACCCCGCTCATGGCCGAGACCACCACGACGGGCCGGGCCCCGCCGTGGGAGCGGACGATGCCCTCCACCCGTTCGAACGCGGCTGCGTCCCCGACGGATGTGCCGCCGAACTTCAGAACGATGGGCGAGGCCGTCACGTCAGTCGGCCGGCACCGCCTGGTCCTGCGTCAGCTTGCGCTCGATCTCGCGGGTGATGTGCATGGAGCAGAACTTCGGCCCGCACATGGCGCAGAATTCGGCGCTCTTGAAGTACTCGGCCGGCAGCGATTCGTCGTGCAGCTCGCGTGCCCGCGCCGGATCGAGCGACAATCGGAACTGCTCGTTCCAGTCGAAGGCGTACCGCGCCCGCGACAGCGCGTCGTCCCGGTCGCGCGCCCCCGGCCGGCCGCGCGCGATGTCGGCCGCGTGGGCCGCGATCTTGTAGGCGATGACGCCTTCGCGCACCTCCTCGGCGTTCGGGAGACCGAGGTGCTCCTTGCGCGTGACGTAGCACAGCATGTCGGCCCCGTACCACCCGATCATCGCCGCCCCGATGGCGGAGGTGATGTGGTCGTACCCCGGCGCGATGTCCGTGACGAGCGGCCCGAGCGTGTAGAACGGCGCTTCGTGGCAGATCTCTTTTTCCTTCCGCACGTTGATCTCGATCAGGTGCATCGGGATGTGCCCCGGCCCCTCGATCATTACCTGTACGTCCTCCGCCCACGCTCGCGTCGTGAGCTCGCCCAGCGTCTCGAGCTCGGCGAACTGGGCCCGGTCGTTGGCGTCCGCCACCGACCCGGGGCGCAGCGCGTCGCCCAGCGAGAGCGCGACGTCGTATTTCCGCGCGATTTCGAGAAGGCGGTCGAACCGCGTGTAGAACGGGTTCTGCCGGTTGTGGTGCATCATCCAGTAGGCGTGCAGCGAGCCGCCCCGCGACACGATCCCCGTCACCCGTCCCAGCGCGAGGCCCACATATTCGCGCAGGATCCCACAGTGCACGGTGACGTAGTCGACCCCCTGTTGCGCCTGATGCTCGACCATGCCGAGCAGGTCGTCTTCCGTGAGATCCTCGACCTGCTTCACCGCGGTCACGGCCTGATAGATCGGCACGGTGCCGATCGGCACCGGGGACGCATCGAGGATGGCGCGGCGGATCGCGTCGATGTCGCCGCCGGTCGAGAGGTCCATCACCGTGTCGGCGCCATAATGCACCGCGTGGTGGAGCTTCTCGAGCTCCTCGTCGATGTCCGATTCGACGGCGGAATTGCCGATGTTGGCGTTGATCTTGACGCGCGCCACCTTGCCGATGGCCATGGGATCGAGCCGCCCCGCGAGGTGATTCACGTTCGCGGGGACGATGAGCCGCCCGCGCGCGACTTCGTCCCGCACCAGTTCGGCCGGGAGCTGTTCCCGCTCCGCGACGCGCTGCATCTGTGGAGTAATGGTGCCCTGGCGGGCGAAATGCATCTGGGTGAGGCCAGTCATGCGGAGCTCCCTTCGCCGGTGCGAACCGGATCAGGTTCAAAGGGTGTGATCTCAGCCCGCGCGTCTTCGCGGCGGGCACCCCTGTCCCGGATCAATCTACACCGAAGGCGCGCCGCTTCACATCTCCCGCGGCTGGCGCGGGCCGTAGCGCTCCTCCGGCTGGTGCACCTTCTCCCACTCCGACCGGAAGGCGAACGGATCGACGCCGCTCGGGCGGTCGAGCGCGAGAATCCCGTCCAGGTGGTCGATCTCGTGCTGCAACAGCTCCGCCATCGGCCCGTGCACCTCCATCGTGTGCTGCTTGCCCTTCAGGTCGGTGTAACTGACGGTGGCCTGGTAGGCCCGGGTGACGCGGACCAGCAGGTTGGGGAACGAGAAGCAGTCGTCCCATACCTGGAAATCGTCCGGCCCCACGTCCACGATCTCCGGGTTGATCATGGTCCAACGCTGCTTGTCCATCTGGACGAACACGATGCGGACCGGCGCGCCGATCTGCGGTGCGGCGAGCGCCCGCCCCATCTTGTACTTCTTCTTCGCCACCGCGAGCGAGTCCCGGAGGTCGTCCGCGACGAGCCGCGTCGCGGCGGACTTCGGGCTCAGGACCCGCTCGCAGCGGACCCGCAGGATCGGATCGCCCAGCTGGCGAATGCGCCGTATGGCCATGGGCCGCCAATTTGGGGGTTTGGCGGCGGGGTGCAACTCGCGCTAACGTAGCGGTATGAGTCTCGCCGCCGTGGTGCTCTCGGCCGGCGCCTCGGAGCGGATGGGTAGGCCCAAGGCGCTGCTGGACTTCCGCGGCCGGCCGTTCGTGGTCCGGATCCTCGAGGCCCTGGAAGCGCTCGACTTGAAGCCCCGCCTCGTCGTGCTCGGCCCCGACGCGCCCCGCATCCGGCCCTGGCTCGCCACCCACGAGTGCGTCATCGTCGAGCACCCCGACGTCGCCGCCGGGCCGATCGGCTCGCTGCGCGCCGCCCTTGCCGCCCTCGCGACGGTGCGCCCGGTGGGCATTCTGGCCTGGCCGGTCGATCTGCCGCATGTGCGGGTGGCCACGGTCGAGCGGTTGCTCGAGACGTACCGGCGGGTGGGCGCTCCCGCCGTCGTCCCCAGCTTCGCGGAGCGGCGCGGGCAGCCCGTGATCTGGGATCGGGCCCTGTTCGCGGAGCTCGCGAGGAGCACAGCCGCTACGCAGCATGGCCCCTGGGCCGTGCTCGCGGGGCACGAAGCGCAGCTCGTTACCGTGCCCGTCGACGACCCCGCAGTGATCGACGACCTCAACACGCCGGAGGACTACGAACGGCTAGTCCGGCAGATCAACCGGGACATCTACTAGTCCCCGCCCTTGGTTGACAATCCCGAGTAATTCCCTTAGGATTCGCTTCGCGATGGTCACTCTCTTGCAACTTGCGATGCAGAAAGGACTTCGGGAGTCCCAATGAGCAGCGGCATTGAAGCCCAGGTCCTGCAGGCCTATAAGTACGGGTTTGTCACCGACATCGAGTCGGAGACCGTTCCGCCCGGCCTCAGCGAGGACGTCATCCGGCTCATCTCCGAGAAAAAGGGTGAGCCGGCGTGGATGCTCGAGTGGCGGCTGCGGGCCTACCGCAACTGGCAGAAGATGCCCGAGCCGCACTGGGCCAACGTGCAGTATGGCCCGGTCGACTACCAGGCCATCAGCTACTACGCGGCTCCCAAGCAGCGGCCCAAGCTGGACAGCCTCGATCAGGTCGATCCCAAGCTGCTCGAGACGTTCGCGAAGCTCGGCATCCCGCTTGAGGAGCGGAAGCGCCTCGCAGGCGTGGCGGTGGATGCCGTGTTCGATTCGGTCTCCGTCGCCACCACGTTCCGTGAGGAGCTCAAGAAGCACGGGGTCATCTTCTGCGCCATCTCGGAAGCGATCCGCGAGCACCCCGAGCTGGTGCGGGAGTACCTGGGCTCCGTGGTCCCCTACAACGACAACTTCTTCGCCGCGCTCAACTCGGCTGTGTTTACGGACGGTTCGTTCGTGTACATCCCGAAGGGCGTGCGCTGCCCGCTCGAGCTCTCCACCTACTTCCGTATCAACGCCGAATCGACCGGTCAGTTCGAGCGGACCCTCATCGTCGCGGAAGAGGGGAGCCACGTCAGCTACCTCGAGGGCTGCTCGGCTCCGGTCCGCGACGAGAACCAGCTGCACGCGGCGGTGGTGGAGCTCGTCGCCCGCGACAACGCGACCATCAAATACTCGACCATCCAGAACTGGTATCCGGGCGACGAAGCGGGCCGGGGCGGGATCTACAACTTCGTGACCAAGCGCGGCGCCTGTCGCGGCCGGAGCTCCAAGATTTCCTGGACGCAGGTCGAGACCGGCTCGGCGATCACCTGGAAGTATCCCGGCTGCATCCTGCAGGGCGACGATTCCATCGGCGAGTTCTACTCGGTGGCCGTGACCAACCACCGCCAGCAGGCGGATACGGGCACCAAAATGATCCACATGGGCAAGAACACGCGCTCGACGATCGTCTCGAAGGGCATCTCGGCGGGCCACGGCCAGAACACGTATCGCGGGCTCGTGAAGATCCTGAAGGGCGCCGAGCAGGCACGCAACTACTCGCAGTGCGACTCGATGCTGATCGGCGACCAGTGCGGCGCGCACACGTTCCCGTACATCGACGTGCGCAACAGCACCGCCATCATGGAGCACGAGGCCTCGACTTCTAAGATCGGCGAGGATCAGATCTTCTACGCGAAACAGCGCGGCCTGTCGGCCGAAGACGCGGTGTCGATGATCGTCAACGGCTTCTGCAAGGAAGTCTTCAAGGAGCTGCCGATGGAGTTCGCGGTCGAGGCGCAGCGGCTGCTCGGCATCAGTCTCGAGGGGAGCGTTGGGTGAGCAAGCATCCGCTGCTGCAGATCAAAGACCTGCACGCCACGGTGGAGGGGAAGGAGATCCTCAAGGGGATCGACCTGACGGTGAACGCCGGCGAAGTGCACGCGATCATGGGGCCGAACGGGTCGGGCAAGAGCACGCTGGCGCAGGTGCTCGCGGGCCATCCGGCCTACGCGGTCACGGCGGGTCAGGTGCTGTACGAGGGCAAGGACCTGCTCGCGATGGCCCCCGAACAGCGGGCCCGCGAGGGGTTGTTCTTGGCGTTCCAGTATCCCGTGGCGATCCGCGGCATCACCAACGCCTACTTCCTCCGCTCCGCGGTGAACGCGATCCGCAAGCATCGCGGTGAAGAGGAGCTCGGGCCGGTCGAGTTCATGGACGCGCTCGAGGACAAGCTCAAGGTGATCGGGTGGGACTCGAGCTATCTGACCCGGCCGGTGAACGAAGGGTTCTCGGGCGGCGAGAAGAAGCGCAACGAGATCCTGCAGCTCGCGGTGCTCGATCCCAAGCTCGCCATCCTCGACGAGACCGACTCCGGCCTGGACATCGACGCGCTGAAGACGGTGGCACTGACCGTGGACAAGCTGCGGCGCTCCGACAATGCGACGGTACTGGTCACGCACTACTACCGGATCCTCACGCACATCCAACCCGATTTCGTGCACGTTCTGGCGAACGGGCGGATCGTCAAGTCGGGTGGGAAGGAGCTCGCGCTCGAGCTGGAAGAGAAGGGGTACGATTGGCTGCGCGAAGAGGCCGTAGTGGCATGACCGGCGTCGCCGGCGTCCCCAACCCGACAGACCGCTACCTCGCCGCCTTCAAGGCGTTCGCGGGGAACGGCGCCGGGGGCGCGCCTGCCTGGCTCAAGCAGATGCGCGAAGGGGCGATCGCCCGCTTCGCGGAGCTCGGGTTCCCCACCATGAAGCAGGAAGAGTGGCGCTTCACGAGCGTCGCCCCCATCGCGGAGCGGTCGTTCACCCTGCCCCACGCGACCGGCGCGGGCCTCCCGTCGCGCGCCTCGCTGGACGCGCTGGCGCTCGGCGCTGGCCCGCGCGTCGTGCTCGTCGATGGGCACTATGCGCCTGAGCTCTCCACGGTGACGGCAGGGACCGCGGGCGTGCGGGCGGGGAGCCTCGCCGCCGCCCTCCAGACCGACGCGGGGCGCGAGCTCGTCCAGACGCACCTGGCGCGCCACGCGCGCTGGCAGGAGAGCGCCTTCGCGGCCCTCAACACCGCGTTCCTCGCGGACGGCGCGTTCGTGCACGTGCCCGCTGGCGTCGTACTCGATCAGCCGCTGGAGGTGGTCTTCCTTTCGACCGGTCGCGAGGGAGGGCGGCTTGGCGGCCCGACGGTGTCCCATCCGCGCAGTCTCATCGTGGTGGAGCGGGGCGCGCAGGCCGCGGTCGTGGAGACCTACCTCGGCGCAGACGAGGTGTACTGGACCAACGCGGTCACGGAGATCGTCGTGGGGGAGGGCGCGCGCGCCGAGCTGTATCGGGTGCAGCGGGAGGGCCCCCAGAGCTTCCAGGTCGCAACGACACATTCGCGACAGGAACGCGACAGTTTTCTGGGATTGCACGTGATTACGCTGGGGGCGGCACTTGCCCGGCACGACATCACCACGGTGCTCGACGGGCCCGGCGCCGATCTGATTCTCAACGGCCTCTACCTGCTGCGCGGCGCCCAGCATGCCGACCACCACACGGTGATCGACCATGCCCAGCCCCACTGCGCCAGCCACGAGTTCTTCAATGGCGTGATCGCGGAGCGGGCGCACGGAGTGTTCAACGGGCGCATCGTCGTGCGCCCCGGCGCGCAGCGCACCGACTCGAAGCAGACGAACAACAACCTGCTGCTCTCGACCGAAGCGCGCGCCGACAGCCAGCCGCAGCTCGAGATCTACGCCGACGACGTGAAGTGCACGCACGGCTCCACCGTGGGCCCGATCGACCAGACCCAGCTGTACTATCTCCGCAGCCGCGGTCTTTCCCCTGAGGCGGCCCGCAGCATCCTCACCTACGGCTTCGGCGCCGAGATCCTCGACCGGATGCGGCATCCCGAAGTGCGCGACCGGCTCGACCGGCTGGTGCGCGAGCGACTGGCCTGATGCTCGACGCCGCCCGCATCCGCGCCGACTTCCCGCTGCTCGCGCGATTGGAAAACGGCCGCCGGCTGGTCTATCTCGACAACGCGGCGACCACGCAGAAGCCCCAAGCCGTGCTCGACGCCATTCTCGACTATTACCGGACCACGAATGCGAACGTGCATCGCGGAGCGTACGACCTTGCCATCCGCGCCACCGAGGCATACGAGGCGGCCCGGGTCAAGGTCGCGGCGTTCGTGAACGCCTGGACGCCGGAGGGTGTGGTGTTCACCCGCGGCACGACCGAGGCGATCAACCTGGTGGCGGGGGCGTACGGGCGCGCGACCGTGAAGGCCGGTGACAGCGTGGTCGTCACCGCGATGGACCACCATTCGAACCTCGTGCCGTGGCAGATCCTGTGTCAGGAGAAGGGCGCCACGCTGCGCATGGTCGAGATCACCGAAGACGGACGGATCGATCTTTCGGACTTCGGCCGCGCGCTCGAGCGACGACCGAAGATCGTTGCGTTTCCCTTCGTCTCGAATGCGCTCGGGACGGTGAATCCGGCTGCCCAGCTCGCGAAGCTCGCCCACGGCGTCGGCGCGGTCGTCGTGGTCGACGGCGCCCAGTCCACGCCGCACGTGAAGGTCGACGTCCAGGCGCTCGACTGCGACTTCTACGCCCTCTCCGGCCACAAGATGCTCGGGCCGATGGGGTCGGGGGCGCTGGTCGCGAAGCCGGAGCTGCTCGAGGCGATGCCCCCCTACCACGGCGGCGGCGAGATGATCTCGCGGGTGTGGGACGACCACTCCACCTATAACAAGATTCCACACAAGTTCGAGGCGGGGACGCCCAACGTGGAAGGGGCCGTCGGGCTCGCGGCGGCGATCGCGTACCTCGAGCGCATCGGACCGGAGCGGATCGCGGAGCACGAGCAGTCGCTCGCCACGGCGGCGATCGAGCGGCTGGAGCAGATCGACGGGGTGACGGTGTACGGGCCGCGCGGCGGGGGCCACCGCGCGGGCGTGGTGTCCTTCACCTACGGGGACATCCATCCGCACGACATCGCCACGATCCTCGATCAGGACGGCGTGTGCATCCGCGCCGGACATCACTGCACCCAGCCGTTGATGCGCCGGCTCAACGTCGCGGCCACCGCGCGCGCGTCGTTCTACCTCTACAACGACCTCGCCGACGTCGAGGCCCTCGCCGGCTCGCTCGCCAAAGCGGGAGCCCTGTTTGGATACGTCCCCGCCTGAGCCCCGGCTCAGCGCGCTCTATCAGGAGCTGATCCTCGATCATTACCGCCGCCCCCGCAACAAGGGGATGGTGGAGCACGCCACCCACACAGTGTCGCTCAACAATCCGCTGTGCGGAGACGAGATCGACCTGCAGTTGCGCGTGGAAGGCGGTGTCATCAAGCAGGTCGGCTTCATCGGCCGGGGCTGCTCGATCAGCCAGGCGTCGGCGTCGATGATGACCCAGCTGCTCAAGGATCGCACGGTGCCGCAGGCGCTCGCCCTCGCGGAGCGGATGAGTGCCATGATGCAGGGCGATGACGCAGCGGTGCAGGACAAGACGCTTGGTGAGCTGCGTGCCCTGGCGGGCGTCTCCAAGTTCCCCGTGCGCATCAAGTGCGCCCTGCTTCCCTGGAACGCGCTCACCGACGCGCTGCACGGCTGACGAGGCTAGATTAGCCTCGCGCGCATGCCATCCCCTGCTCCCGTCCTGGTGCTCGACCGGGTCACCAAGCGCTTCGCCGGCCACACGGCTGTCGATGACCTCTCCTTGTCGGTGCCGGCCGGTGTGATCTACGGGTTGCTCGGGCCGAACGGCGCCGGGAAGACGACCACCATCCGCATGATCATGGACATCCTCGGGCCCGATGCCGGCGTCCTACGGCTGTTCGGGGAGCCCGGCGGTGGCCGGCGGCATTCGGAACGCATCGGCTACCTGCCGGAGGAACGCGGCCTGTACCGCAAGATGCGTGTGCTCGACGTGCTGGTGTTTCTCGGCGAGATGAAAGGCATGGACCGGCGGCGTGCGCGCCAGCGGGCGGGCGACTGGCTCGCTCGGCTCGGTCTCGCCGAGTGGCGGCTGCGGCGCGTCGACGAGCTGTCGAAGGGGATGCAGCAGAAGGTTCAGTTCATTTCGACCGTGCTGCACGACCCCGACCTTGTGATCCTGGATGAGCCGTTCTCGGGACTCGACCCCGTCAATACCCAGGTGATGAAGGACGTGGTGCTCGATCTCCACGGCCGTGGCAAGACAATTCTCTTTTCCACGCACATCATGGAGCAGGCGGAGAAGCTGTGCGAGCAGCTGTGCATCATCGCCCGCGGGCGGAAGCTGGTAGACGGCGCGCTTAGCGACATCAAGCGGACACACGGGGGACACCATCTCGTCATCGGGTTCGACGGCAGCACGGGGAGTGCGGCGCAAGTGTTTGCAGATAAAAGCCTTGTGAGCAGGGTCGACAATTACGGTCAATACGCCGAGCTCGAGCTCGCCACCGGCGCGGACCCGCAGCGCATCCTCGCGGGCCTGGTCAGTTCGGGCGCCCGGCTCTCGCGGTTCGAGCTCCAGGAGCCGTCCCTCCACAAGATCTTCATCGACCTGGTCGGCCCCGAGACGACCGGTGGCGGAGCGCTCCGTGAGTAGAATCGGGGCGGTGATCCGGCGCGAGTTCGTCGAGCGCGTGCGGCGCAAGTCGTTCTGGGTGATGGCCATGCTCGGGCCCGTCTTCTTCGCCGCCGT
Source organism: Gemmatimonadota bacterium (assembly GCA_041482275.1). Lineage (GTDB taxonomy): Bacteria > Gemmatimonadota > Gemmatimonadetes > Gemmatimonadales > GWC2-71-9 > AG41. The sequence continues at coordinate 12,211 of JBGPDL010000046.1, forward strand.
CTTCCTGGCGCCGATACTGCTCTCGCAAGCCGGAGGCGTGAAGCGGCTCGTCGTCGTGGACAGAACCACGACGGCGTTCGGTGCGGCTGTTGCTGCGCGCCTCGATTCCACGCGCGGCTTCATCGTAGTACGGCGTATCGCGGGAGCACCCGGGGTCGAGGATTCGTTGACAGGCGAAGTGGGGGCGCGGCGAATCGAGGGCTTCCTCTTGGTTTCGGATTCGCTGCTCGAAGCCGGGACGGCGGAGTACCGGGCCTCCAACGTGTCGTCCCTCGAGGATATCGAACTGTTGCGCGAGACGTTGCGCCGCTTGACCGAGAACGCGCGTCTCGAGCGGGCGGGCGTGGATCCGGGCGTGGTGGCGCGCGCCCAGCTGCGCGTGTCGCTGCGAACCAACAAGATCACGCGCGGCCGCACGACCGGCGAAAGCGCCGGCCAATCCTTCGCACTCGCCTACTTCATGATGGTGACGCTGTATATCGCCCTCCTGCTGTACGGCGTGCAGGTGATGGGCTCCGTGATCGACGAGAAGGCGTCTCGGATCGTGGAAGTGTTGGTGAGCTCGGTGCGGCCGTTCCAGTTGCTGTTCGGCAAAGTGCTCGGCGTGGGCGCAGTATCGCTACTGCAGTTCTTGATATGGGGTGTGGCCGGTCGCGTCCTGCTGGGCCGGCGCGCGGCGTTGATGAGCCATATGACCGGCCGCGGGCAGGACATCGGGCAGGTGTTCCAGGTCCCCCACCTCTCCATCGCGACCGCGTGCGTCTTCGTGACGTTCTTCCTCGGAGGATTCTTCCTGTACTCGGCGATGTTTGCCGCCGTCGCGGCCATGTCGTCGACCGAGCAAGAGGCCCGGCAGAGCCAAGCGCCGGTGACCGTGCTGATCATGATCGCGTTCTTCAGCTCCTTCGCCACGCTCGCGAACCCGGAGTCAGCGCTCTCGGTGACGCTCTCGCTCGTGCCCTTCACGGCGCCGATCGCCACGCCGGCGCGCTGGGCGGCGGGGAATCTCACGTGGATCGAGGTGGTGAGCTCGTTCGTGCTGCTGGTCGTGGGGACGGTCGCCGTCACGTGGATTGCCGCGAGGATCTACAGGGTGGGAATCCTCATGACGGGAAAGCGACCCAACATCAGGGAGCTGGTGCGCTGGGTGAGAGCAGCCTAGGGTAGGCAACACCTAGACGCGCAGCGGAAAACACGTTTGCGCGAATGGGACACCCACCGCGTCGGAATGGTTCGGTCGGTCGCGCCTCGTCGGTTACCGTGGTCTCATGCCCATTCACCACACGCTCAAGGCATGGCAACACGCCCAACGACTCGCCGTCGAGTGCGCGAAAGCCGCCAATCGGTTTCCGGATTTCGAGCAGTCGGCACTCGCAGACCAGCTGCGACGGGCGTGTTATCGCATCCCCTTGAACATCGCAGAGGGCATGACCCGGAAGGGTACGCGCGACTACCGGAAGTTTCTCGATACTGCCTGGGGATCGCTGGCCGAGGTTCAGTCGGCGCTGGCTATAGCGCGCGACGTCGGGTATCTACAACCCTCCGAGTTCGGGCGCCTCGAAGCGCTCGCCACGGAAACGAGCAAGACCCTGTTCGGCTTGCTCCGGAAGATCAGCCAGGCAGCGGATCGGCCTAAGCCCCATTGACGGTTCTCCGCGGCGCGTCTGTGCGTCTAGCCTTCGCCTTGCCCGTCCACATACTTTGTCTGCATGTCCTACGACTATGACGTGATCGTCGTCGGCGCCGGCCACGCCGGCACCGAAGCCGCGGTGATGTCCGCGCGTCTCGGCGCCCGCACGCTGGTCCTCACGTCCAACCTCGACACCATCGGCCACATGAGTTGCAATCCCGCGATCGGTGGCATCGCGAAAGGCACGGTGGTGCGTGAGATCGACGCGCTCGGCGGCGTGATGGGGCGCGCCACCGATCGCGCCACGATCCAGTTTCGCATGCTCAACCGCTCGAAGGGCCCGGCCGTGTGGGCGCCGCGCGCGCAGTGCGACCGTACCCTGTACCGCCGCGCGGTGCGCGCCCAGCTTGAGAGTTTTCCGAACATCGAGCTCACACAAGGCATGGTGACCCGCCTGCTGCTCGACGGCGCACGCGTGTCGGGCGTCGTGGCCGCCGACGGTCGCAGCTTCCGGGCGCGCGCGGTGGTGCTGACGGCGGGCACGTTCCTGCGGGGCCGCATTCACGTGGGCACCGACACGCAGATTCCGGCGGGCCGGGCGGGCGAATCGCCGGCGGTTGATGTTGCGCAACATATTGAATCACTTGGCCTTACGGTGTCCCGCTTCAAGACCGGAACGCCGCCCCGCGTGGATGGCCGGACGGTCGATTGGTCCCGGGTGGAGCGGCAGGATGGGGACGGAGCCGCGTATCGCTTTTCCTTTTATGAGCGGACCGAGTTGCCGCAGCAACTGCCTTGCTGGATCACGTGGGCCGGGGAGGAAGTGAAGGACATCATCCGCGCGCACTTGAGGGAGTCCGCGTTGTACGGCGGCGCCATCAGTGGACGGGGGCCGCGGTATTGTCCGTCGGTTGAAGACAAGATCGTCAAGTTTCCCGACGCGAAGCGCCACCAGGTGTTCCTCGAGCCCGAGGGGCTCGACACACACGAGCTGTACGTCAACGGGCTGTCCACTTCCCTGCCCGTCCCGGTGCAGCTCGCGTTCCTGCGCGCGGTGCCCGGGCTCGAGCGCGCGAAGATGACCCGACCAGGGTACGCGATCGAGTACGACTACTACCCGCCGACCCAGCTCACTCCGTGGCTCGAGACGAAGGCGATCGAGCATTTGTTCTTCGCCGGGCAGATCAACGGCACGACCGGGTATGAGGAAGCAGCCGGCCAAGGCGCGGTCGCAGGGATCAACGCCGTGCGCCGGATTCGGGGCGCGGAGCCCGTGATCCTGGGGCGCGACGATGCCTACATCGGCGTCCTCGTGGACGACCTCGTGACCCGCGGGGTGGACGAGCCGTACCGGTTGTTTACGTCACGCTCGGAGTTCCGGCTGCTGCTCCGGCAGGACAACGCGCTGCGACGCCTCGTGCCGCTCGCGCAGCGGCTGGGCCTGCTCACGGAGGCAGAGCTCCGGGTGGCAGAACGGCGGCTGACGCAGGAGGAGGAGGTGCTGGCTCTGGCGCGCGCGACCACCATCACGCCCAGCGCGGCGGCCCCCGTGCTCGCGACCACCGGTGCAGGCCTCGCGGCGCCCGAGCGGGTGGCGAGCGTCGCCCGCCGGCCGGGCGTGTCGCTTGGGGCACTGCTCCAGGCGGCTGGCCTGGTGGTGGTGGCGGATGAGGCGGCGGTGGTGAGCGCGGGCATCGAGCTCAAGTACGACGGGTACCTCGCGCGCGAGCGAGAGGCAGCGGCGCGTCTCGCAGAGCTCGCTTCGTTCGCCTTGCCGGCGGACCTTCCCTACCCCGACTTCCAGAGTCTCGCAACGGAGGCGCGGCAGAAGCTCGACCGCGTCCGGCCCACCTCGCTCGCCCAGGCGGCCCGGATCCCAGGCGTCTCGCCGAGCGACTTGCACAACCTCGTGGTCGAAACGCTCCGCTGGCGGCGCCGCGTGGCTTGAGTCAGCCTGTAGCCACTGCTAGGGAAATGTTTCACGTGAAACGGTACATGTGGTTTCACGTGAAACTCGCTCTTTACGCACGGTGTACCACAGCCTATATTGAGACCAGAGAACGGCATAGCAATATAACTCATTGTCATATAATATCTTATAAGATGTCTCGTGTCATCGCCATCGCCAACCAGAAGGGCGGCGTCGGGAAGACCACGACCGCGGTCAATCTTGCGGCGTCGCTCGCGACCGCCGAGCGCAAGACGCTGCTCATCGACGCGGATCCACAAGCGAACTCCACGAGCGGCGTCGGAATCGAGCGCGACCGCATTCGCCACTCGTTGTACGACGCGTTGCTCGACGGCCGGGCGCTCACGGATGCGCGGTTCACGCACGTGCATTTCCCCTACCTCGACGTCGTCGCGGCGACGCAAGACCTGGTCGGCGCCGAGCTGGAGCTCGTGAACAAACACGGGCGTGAAACGATGATGCGCCGCGCGCTCCGGGATGTCCGCGAGCAGTACCAGTACATCGTGATCGACTGCCCGCCGTCGCTCGGGCTCCTCACGCTCAACATGCTCACGGCCGCCGACAGCGTACTGATCCCGATTCAGTGCGAGTATTACGCGCTCGAGGGGCTGTCTCAACTCCTCAACACCGTGAAGCTGGTGCAACGGAACTTCAACCCGGCGCTCGCGATCGACGGGGTCCTCCTCACGATGTATGACGCGCGGCTGAATCTCTCCAAGCAGGTTGCGGACGAGGCCAAGGAGTATTTCGGATCGCAGGTGTTCAGCATCACGATCCCGCGCAACGTGCGCCTCGCCGAGGCTCCGAGCTTTGGGAAGCCGATCCTGTTGTACGACGTACAGTCGGTGGGTGCGAAGAGCTACCTGGCGGTGGCGCAGGAGCTGATCCGCCGTGTCGAGCGTGGCGCGACGGCGCCGCCGTCCCCTACCCCGCCCGCCGCTGAACCGCTGCCGGAGGTGCCCGCATGACGGAAACCATTGCAGGCCGCCGTCGTCTCGGCCGGGGACTCGAAGCCCTGTTGGGACCCACGCGCGAAGAGGCCGAACGCGAGGGCAGTCTGGTCGAATTGGCGATCGCCGACATCCGGCCTAACCCGTACCAACCGCGTCGCGACGTGGACGCCGCCGCGCTCGAGGAGCTCGAGGCCTCGATCCGCAAGGCGGGCCTGCTGCAGCCGGTCGTCGTGCGCCCCGCTCCCGGCGGCAACGGCGGCTTCGAGCTGATCGCCGGCGAGCGGCGACTGCGCGCCTGCCAGGCACTGGGCTGGGAGAAGATCCCGGCAGTGAAGCGCGAAGTCGACGACCGCACCGTGTTGACGCTGGCGCTGGTCGAGAACCTGCAGCGCGACGATCTGTCGCCGGTGGACGAGGCGCGGGGCTACGAGCGGCTGATTGCGGAGTTCAGTCTCACGCAGCAGGACGTCGCCGACGCCGTGGGCCGCGATCGCTCCACGGTCGCCAACGCGCTGCGGCTGCTCAAGCTGCCCGCCGCCGTGCTCGCGTTGCTGCACGAGGCCCGGCTCTCGGTCGGGCACGCGCGCGCCCTGCTGGCGCTGGAGGACCCCCGCGTGGCCACGGCGCTCGCCAAGGAGGCGGTCGATCTCGGGCTGTCGGTGCGCGACGTCGAGGACCGGGTGCGCGGCGGCCGCGCTCCCGTTCGCCGGCCGCGGCTGAAGAAGGGGCTGGGACAGGCGCCCGAGGTGCGGCGCATCGAGGACGCGTTGCGGCGCCGGCTGGGCACCGACGTGCGCGTGACGCTCCGCGCCAAGGGGAAGGGGCAGATCCACGTCAATTTCTACTCGAACGACGATCTCGCGCGCCTGCTGGAATTGATCCTCGGCACGCCGTTCGACGGATGAAGACGAGAAGGGATCGCCGCGTCACCATCGTCGTCCACGCCGACGGAGACCTCGCCTCCCGGCAATATCGGGTCCCGGTGTGGGCGTTCGAGGTGGGGAAGTGGGGCGCGCTCGTGGTCGGCCTTCTCGTCGTGCTGTTCTTCGCGTTCGCGGGACCGATTAGCCGCGCGGCGGCGCGCGTGCCCCGCCTGGAGCGTGAGGTGGCGCGGCTGGAGGAGGAGAACGGGCGTGTGCAACAGCTCGCGGCGGCGTTGAATCGCGCCGAGGCGAACTATCAGGAGTTGCGCGCGATGCTCGGGGTGCGGGCGTCGCGCGAGAAGCCGACGACGGCGGCCGCGGGCGACCTGATGCGCGCGACGACCGTGCGCGGCCGCCCGGCCTCCGCCCCGTTGCGCTACGAGCCCGGGCCTTCGGAACCGGTCCACTGGCCGCTCGACATCCCGGGCTTCGTCACCCGCGGTCAGGTGCGGCCGGGAGACCCCGCCGAATCGCACCCCGGGATCGACATCGCCGTGCCTGCCGGCACCCCGGTGCGCGCGGCTGGCGGCGGCGTGGTCGAAGCGGCCGGCGCCGACTTGGCCTACGGGCTGTTCGTGCTCTTGCGGCACGCGAGCGGGTATGAAACCATGTATGGGCACGCTTCGCGCGTTCTGGTACGCGACGGCGACTCCGTGCAGGCGGGGCAGGTGATCGCGCTCTCCGGCAACTCGGGGCGATCCACGGCGCCGCACCTCCACTTCGAAATCCGCCGCGAGGGCAAGTCGCTCGATCCCCTCACGGTCGTGAAACAGGAGAACTGACATGGCGATGTTCACGGAAAAAGGGCAGGGGTCGCTCGAGTCGGAAGCCGGACTCTCCATCATCGGCACCGGCATGCGAGTCGTGGGCGACATCACCGCCGACGGCGTGGTGAAGATCGAGGGCACGGTCGTCGGCACCGTTCGCGCCGCTCGCCAGGTACTGGTGGGCAAAGGCGGCGAGGTCGAGGGCGACGTCATCTCGCGTGAGGCGATCATCGGCGGGGAAGTGCGGGGCAGTATTCGCGCCGAGGAACGGATCGAAATCCAGTCCACCAGCGTCGTGCACGGCGACGTCGTTGCCAAGCGGCTGCTGGTGCAGGAGGGCGGCGAAATCAACGGGGTCGTGCGGATGGGCGAAAGCGCGCTCGAAGGCGAAGCGGCGGAAAAGGCAGGCACTGAGCGATCGTACTGACCAGCCCGGATATCCACACACTCGCGCCATCCTCGTGTGGATTGTCTATCTATATGTAACATATCGCTTTATGATAGTGCGTCATGTGGGAATCTCGCGGCACTGTCGATAATCTGGTGAGATAATGTCTGCTTACGGTCGCACATGACGCGCTCGCTCGAGCTCGCGGAGCTGGTCGCATACCTGGACGGCTATCTCCGGGTGGCGGAGATCCCGGACGCGCCGCATGCTCTCAACGGGCTGCAGCTCTCGAATGCCGGCCGCGTGAGCCGCGTGGCGGCGGCGGTGGATTTGTGCGCGGCGACGGTACGCATGGCGGTGGAGCAGGGCGTCGACCTGCTGCTGGTGCATCACGGGCTGTTCTGGAACGGGCTCCAACCGCTCACCGGCCGCGGCTATCGTCGAGTGGCGGACCTGATTGCGCACGACATCGCGCTCTACAGCGCGCACCTACCGCTCGACCTCCATCCCGACGTCGGCAACAACGCCGTGCTCGCGCGGCAGTTGGGCGTCGTGCTGCGGGGCGAGTTCGGCGAGACGTACGGAGTACGGATCGGCGTGTGGGGAGATGTCGACGTCTCCCGGGCCGCCCTCGAGCGGCAGCTCACCGGGGTCCTCGGCGTGCCACCGCGCGCGCTGGGGTTCGGGCCGGAACGCGTCCGACGGCTGGGGATCGTTACAGGCGCCGCGGGATCGATGATCGCTCAGGCTGCGGCCGCCGGGCTCGACAGCTTCGTTACCGGCGAGGGCGCCCACCACACGTTCTTCGACGCCGAGGAGCTGGGTGTAAACGTGTTCTACGCGGGGCACTACGCCACGGAGACGGTCGGCGTCAAGGCGCTCGCGGAGCACCTGCGCTCCCGCTTCGATCTGCCCTGGACCTTCCTGGACCATCCCACCGGTCTGTGAGTCCGCGCCGTGTGCTGGCGGTGCTCGCGGCGGCGGAGTTGTGCGCCATGGCGCCGTGGTTCTCCGCGTCGGCGGTTGCGTCCGTGCTCGCCGATCGCTGGCGGCTCGACGTCGCAGGTACCGCGTGGCTCACGATCTCCGTGCAGCTTGGCTTCGCCCTAGGTGCGCTCGTCTCGGCGGTGCTCACGCTCTCCGATCGTTGGTCTGCGCGCCGGCTCGTCGCGGGGAGCGCCGTGCTGGCGGGGCTTGCGACGCTCGGTGTCGCGTGGGCGCGGGGTCCCGTAGAGGGAATTGCGCTGCGCTTGCTGACCGGCGCGGCGCTCGCGGGCGTGTACCCGCCGGGGATGAAGATCGTGGCCGGGTGGTATCGCGAAAATCGGGGGCTCGCGATCGGCGTGTTGGTGGGTGCGTTGACGCTCGGCTCGGCGTTTCCTCATCTCGTGCGCTGGGCGGTCCCCGCCGAGCAATGGCGGACGGTGCTGCTCGTCGCGGCGACGTCGGCAGTCGCCGGCGGGTGGCTCGTACTCCTCGTTCCGCACGATGGTCCGTTCGCCGCCCCGGGGCCGGCGTTCAGCTGGACTGCGGCGCCGCGCATCCTGGTGAACCGCGCCGTGTCGCTCGCCAACCTCGGCTACCTCGGTCACATGTGGGAGCTCTACGCGATGTGGACGTGGCTTGCCGCCTTCGTGGCGGCGAGCGAGCGTGCGCGAACGGGCACCGATCCCACCGCCCGAGGCGTGCCCGCGCTCGTCACGTTCGCCGTCGTGGGGTGCGGAGCGCTGGGGTGCTGGCTGGGGGGGAGATACGCCGACCGCTGGGGGCGCACGCTGATCACGAGCGCGGCGATGGCGGTGTCGGGGGCGTGCGCCCTCGCCGCCGGCGTCGTGTTCGGGCGTCCCCTCGCGGTGCTCGTTTCTCTGCTCCTGGTTTGGGGCGTCGCCGTGGTGGCGGATTCGGCTCAGTTTTCGGCGGCCGTGAGCGAGCTGGCCCCACGCGAGCTCGTGGGGACCGCCCTCACGCTGCAGACGAGCCTGGGGTTTCTCCTCACCTGTTTCACGATCTATCTGTTGCCATTCGTCGCGGGTCAGATCGGGTGGCGTTGGAGCATGAGCTTGCTGGCACTCGGACCGGCGGGCGGCGTGTGGGCGATGCTGGCGCTGCGGCGACGTCCCGAGGCCGTGGCCCTCGCTGCGGGCCGACGCTAGGGGACGGTGACGATCCCCACCTCGCCACCGAACTCGTCGGTCACGCGTGTCGTCCCCGTTGGCGCGATCCACCCGCTGCCGTCGATCCGCATGTTGACCCGGTGCACGCCGCTCGGAATACGCAGCACGCTCTCCCACGCGCCCCCGACCGTGCGGCGGAGAACGACCGGCTGCCAGTCGGTGAAGTCGCCGGCTAGCTCCACGGTCGCCGCGGCCGGAGCGTACACGACGAGCCGCACGGTGCCGTCGGGCGCCGGCTGGACGTCGAGTCGTGCAGTGAACCCCGCCTCACCGTCGCCGCTCGCCGGCGACCGACTGACCCGCCACGGATCACGGATTGCGGGCCGGCGCAACGGGGTGCGCAGGCGCAGTCCGGCGCTCGCGTAGCGACCCGCCACGCTGCCGGTCACCGGATCGGTTGGATAGCGGCCGCCAGCGGCGAAGAGGGCGGTGCGCTCCCCCAGCGTGAGTGTGGTGCGCACTTCGCCGTACACGCCGTGACCGGCGCCGCGGCTCGACACCCTGGCTCCGAGCGACGCGTCGAGCTCCATGCGGCCCCGGCCCGTGTGGACCGTCGACGCCAGATCGCTATAGGCCGTGTCTCCGACGAACGATCGGCTGGCGGACGCGGCGACCGTCACCCGGGCGCGCCGAGTCCACACGCCGATCCCCGCGACCGCGACGGGGCGGGGTACGCGGCCGTACGAGCTGCGGCCCCCGGTGCCGCCGATCCAGGCTCCCCGGCGCTCGGCTACGAAATGCAACCGGGCCTCGCCGGTGGCGTGCCAAAAGCTCGCGAAGTCGGCATAGCTGCTGGCGCCCGCTGAGAGAGAGAGTTCGCCGCGCCACCGGCGGGGAAGCAGGCCGGGCGGCGTGAAGAGCGACGCCGCGACGAGTCCCTGCAGACTCCGGCGACCGCTTTCAAAGCGGAGGTAGGTGCCGCGGGCGGTGACGGCGGCACCAGGCCGCTCCCAGCTCAGGGCCGGGGTCAGGGACGCGGCGCCGGACGGCAGGAAACCGTCGTAGCGCACGGTGGAGGCGGCGATGTCCACGGTCCCGGTGGTCTGGGCCGCGGGGGCGCGGGCGCCGAAGATGGACGTGGCCGCGGTGAGGGACGCGGCCCAAACACGTCGCGCGGCCGCCGCTGGCCGCACGGTGTTAGGGGCGGCCGGGGCGCTGCTGGCGGGCCCCCGCGTTCACCTGCACGCTCGCGGCCATCGCCGCGGTCGCCGCAGCGGGGGGTGCACCCAGAGCGATGTTGCGCTCGACGGCGCGTCGGAATTCGACCAGGTCCGCGTCTCTGGCCCGCGCGGCGAGGGCGAGCACGGCAGCTGCGGCGCTATCGACGGGGACTCCGCTGGCCACCAGGTCGGCGAGCACGGCGAGCGGCACGGTAAGGGGCTCTCGGCGAGTGTGCCGCAGCTCTGTGAGGATTGTCGGGGACGCCCCCGCGCGCAGCGCCGCAGCGCCGGCAATGAGCTCGGCCGGCGAGGTTGTCGACCCGAGCGCGTCGCGGGCGTGGCCCAGGTCCACGGCCAGACGCCGCACGGCGGCCACGATCACCTCTCCGGCGGCCCGCTTCGTCGCGCCCTCGAGCGCGCGCTGCACGAGCGGCTCCGTGGGAAGCGCGGCGCCGCGCGCCGAATCGACGAGCGTGGCGACGATCGGCCGGGTGGTGGCGTCGAGGCGCTCGAGCCGCGGATCGATCTGCTGGGCGGCCGCCCGCGCCGCGACCAGCATCGCCGCGAGCAGCGCTGTAC
>JBGPDL010000047.1:0-20967 GCA_041482275.1 Gemmatimonadota bacterium
CCGCGAAGTTGTCGACCCGCACGTCACTGCGCCTGCTCAGGGCGTCGAGCACCCGCGCCAGCGTGACCGCGCCGTCCCGGTGGTGGTGCCCGAACGTCTCGCCGTCCGTCGCGATCGCCACGACGTCCGGCACGTCGGCCGACCCGTCGTTCCCACCCCCGCGGGCGGTGAGCCGCTCGATCCACGCGGCAGGATCGCGCACCAGCGGCCCGAAGGCGACGTCGTGCGAGAGCGCGCCGTCATAGAGGAACACAGCGATGCGGCGGCCACCGGCGGTGCGATGCCACCCGGGGCGTCCGCCCGCCGGCACGCGCTCCACCTGGTGCGGCGCCAGGATCGTGAAGCGGATCCCCTCCGCCGCCAGCACATCGAGCGTCTCCTCGTCCACCGCCGTCTCAGGCAACCACATCCCCTCCGGCTCACGCCCGAAGCGTCTTCGAAAATCGGCGACCCCCCAGCGGACCTCAGTCTCCTTGTCACGCCGAGAGCTGAGGGGGAGAATCGTGTGATGGTACGGCATCGCGATCGCGTTGCTGTGCCCGGCATGCTGTGCCACGCTGGCGCGATCGCCGGCGAGCACGGCCGCGTACGTCTCGGCCGCGTAACGCTCCATCCACGCAAGCAGGGTTGACCCGAAATCGAAGCTCAGCGAAGCGAGGGAGGCGGCCACAGGGGCGTAGCACTCCCGCTCGATGCGCTCGTTCCAGTCATGGTACGGCGCCGCGGACGCCTCACGCGGGATGGTGCCGAGCCATGGGTCGTCGCGCGGCGGCTGGTAGAAATGGCCGTGAATCACGATTGACCGCATGCGCTTTAGCCGGCGAGCGCCTCCGCCACTGCGGCGAGGACGTTGGGAAACAGCTCGTCCCGCCGCCCCAGCTCCTCCGCGGTGCGCCGCGCCGATTCCAGCGGGGCAGCGTCCCCCCCCCCAACACCCGCCGTGAGCGCTTTGATCAGCTGCTCCGCGTCATCGCAGTGCAGGGTGAAGCGACGCTCCGCATAGTCCACGACCGCCCCGGTCGAGATGATGAACTGCCAGTCGGAGGCCTGCGCCAGCAGCAGCTCGCGCGCCGCCTGCGCGAGCACAGGGCGCGCGGCAGCGGAGGTGAGCGCCGCCGGAGCCACCTCCCAGAACGCGTCTTCCAGGCCCCAGAGCCGCTGCCACGTCCACGCCGTCCGCTCATTCAGCCACATGCTGTGATCGCCGTTCGCTCCCCAGGAGCCCTCCGCCAGCTGCAACGCCGCGCTGGGCGGATGGGCCTCGAGGTGCTGCGACGCCGTAACCGCGCGGACGCCCCCCGTGGCGGAGCCGCGCAGCGCGCGGTAGGTCGCGGCCAGGAAATCCGCCCCCTCGAACCACCAGTGCCCGAACAGCTCGGTGTCGAACGGCGCCACGATGACGCCGTTCCGGTCGGCCGGCTTCTCCCGGGCGAGGCTCTGGAGCAGGTGAACGAAGTGGGAGGCATGCCCCACCGCCCGCTCGTGCGCGACTGGCGGTTCGTAAGGCCGTTTTCCCCCCAAGTCGACGTTCGCGCCGCTGACGCGCCAGAGCTTGAGACCGCCCGGCCAGCGGATCTTGTGGAACTCGAGGTACCATTCGTCGCCCGGGTAGCCCTGGTGCCGGCTCCAGATCTGCATAGAGGAGCGGGGGTCCCGCACCAGCGCCGCGACGGGCGGGCGCACGCCGCGCCCAGAGACCCGGTACGCCCGGTATGGCGACCGCACCGCCCGCGCCCGGCCTCCCACGGGGGACGCGGGGTCGTGCCGCTCCGCGTCGAACCGCTCTGCGCCCAGGGGGATCTCTCCGTAGGCGCCGAGCGGGTTGCCCGCGCGCGCGAGATGCGCGTCGGTGAAGAAGTACCGAAACCCGGCGTCCGCCAAGTGCTGCTCGATGCCGCGGCGCACCCGCCCTCCCCGCCCTCCACGGCTCCCCGGCGGCGCCCACTTGCCGCGTGGGCGATAGGCGCACTCCGGCAACCAGCAGCCCACCGGAGCGACTCCGAACAGGCGCCGGTGCTCCTCCCGGCCCACCGCGAGCTGCAGCCGGATGCTTTCGTCCCGGGCGAGGAGCGGCAGGTAGCCGTGCGTGGCCGCGGATCCGATGATCTCGAGACGGCCCCGGTCCTGGAGGCGGCGAAAGGCGGAAACGAGATCTGCGTCGATGCTCCGGAACAGCGCCTGCAGGCGGCTGAGCCGCGACCTCCAGAAGGCCACGAGCGGCACGAGCGCCGCATCGCCGGACGCAGCGAGCGCCGCCGGGGCCTCGTCGCAGGCGGCCACGCGCTGGGCGAAGAACGCTTCCATTTCGCGCACGAAGGCGGGGCTCGCCAGCTGGTTCGCCAGCACCGGCGTGAATCCGATCGTCAGTGGCGTCGGGGTCCCCTCGGCGGCCAACTCCTCGAGCCGCTCCAGGAGGGGGAGATACGTATCCAGCGCGGCCTCGCACAGCCAGTCGCTGCCGTGGGGCCAGCGACCGTGATTGAGTACGTACGGTAGGTGACTGTGGAGCGCGAGGACGAACTCCACCGCGTTCCCGGTCAAGTGGAGGCCGACCGCAAGGCGAGCGCCCGGCGATACAGGGCGAAATACTGCTCGGCGGAGCGGTGCCACCCGAACTGCTGGGCCATCGCCCCGCGCACGAGCTTCCGCCACCCGGTCCGGTCGGCGTAGCTCTCCACCGCGCGGCGCACGGCCTGCTCGAGCGCCGCGGGCGTGTATTCGTCGAACAAGAAGCCACTCACGCCATCCACGATGCTGTCCTTGAGGCCGCCCACCCGGCGGGCGACGGGGACCGCGCCGTAGTGCTGCGCACGCATCTGCGTGAGCCCGCACGGCTCGTACAGCGACGGCATGAGCAACGCGTCGGCGCCCGCCAGCAAGCGGTGCTCGAGGCGATCGGTGAACATGAACTCGACCGCGACGCGATCGGGCGCCGCGGCGGCGAGGTCCCCCAACGCCTCGTGGTAGCGGTGCTCCCCGGCTCCCAGGAAGATGAACTGCGCGTCCGACGTGCCCAGGAGATCGGCGCCGAGGACCAAGTCCAGTCCCTTCTGGGCCACCATCCGTGCGCTCATGCCGAAGAGCGGCGTGTGTCCCCGCTGAGCCAAACCGTACGCCCGCTGCAGCGCCGCCTTGCACCGCCGCTTCCCGGAGAGATCGTCGCTCGAATAATTCCCGGTGAGCTGCGGGTCGGTCTCGGGGTTCCAGAGATCCGGATCGATGCCGTTCAGGATCCCCACCAGCCGGTCGCCGAGCGCGGTGAACCTGTCGTGCAGGCCGAACCCGCCTTCCGGCGTGCAGAGCTCCTTCGCATGCGTCGGGCTGACGGTCACGGCGACGTCGGAGAAGGCCAACCCGCCCTTGAGCGCATTCATCCGGCCGTACCACTCGAACACGTCGACGTTGTACAGCTCGGCGGGAAGACCCAACTCCGTCAGCGTCTGGGGGGGGAAATGCCCCTGGAAGCCGGCGTTGTGCACCGACATCACGACCGCGAGGCGCGTATAGAAAGGCTCGCCGGTGAATGCGGTGCGCAGGTACACCGGCGCCAGCGCGGTGTGCCAGTCGTGCGCGTGCAGCACCTGAGTCTCCGGGGCGATCTCGGGAAGGGCCGTGAGCGCGGCGAGGCAAAAGAACGCGAACCGCCGGGCGTTGTCCGGATAGTCCCCGCCGTTGTCGCCGTAGATGCCCGCCCGGTCGAAGAAGTCGGGATGCTCGATGAAGAAGACCTGCGGACCGGGCCCGGGCGGCGTACGATACAGCCACGCTCGCTCGGTGTGCCCGCCGAGCGTGATCGTGAGCGGCGGGCCTGTCCGTTCCAGCGACGGCGTCGTCTCGCGCACCAGCTGGTACAGCGGCATGACCACCGTCGTCGGCAAGCCGGCGGCTGCCTGACAGGTCGCCAAGCCGCTCACCGCCTCGCCCAGCCCACCGGTGCGGGCGAAAGGCCAGTACTCGGCCGTCAGGTGGACGACACCGATCCGCTCGGCCGCAGCGATCTGCGGCCGCAGCGCCGCGGCAGCCGCCGCCCGGCGCGGCTGGGCGGGGCTCCGCCGCCGGGACTTTGAGGCTGGTGTTGTCGCGCCCACGCTCACCTCCACTCGCTCTACGCTCAGGCCGTCGGCGGATCATCCCCGAGGGAGGGCGACTCGCCGCGGATCGCAGGAACGAAGTACTCGGTCACGTATTCACGGACCATGCGCTGCGCGTCGAAGCGCTGCCCTGCCACGCGGATGGCGTGCTTCATCTTGTCCACCCAGCCTCGCGGGATGCCCTGCGGGTCGCGGTCATAGAACAGAGGCACGATGTGGTCTTCGAGCTGGCGGTACAAGGCTTCGCCGTCGGCCGCATCCACGTCCGCGCCGGCCGGCGGCGCGGGGATCGCCCAGCCGTTGCGCCCATCGTAACCCTCGTGCCACCACCCGTCCAGCGTGCTGAGCTGCGGCACCCCGTTCACGCCCGCCTTCATACCGCTCGTCCCGCATGCCTCGAGCGGCGCGCGGGGAAGGTTGAGCCATAGGTCCACGCCCTGCACCAGGCGGTGGGCCACGTGCATGTCGTAGTCTTCGATGAACGCGATCCGACCTTCGAAGCGGGGCTCCCGAGTGTCGCTGTAGACGCGCTGCAGCACCTCCTTACCCGGCTCGTCCGCCGGATGCGCCTTCCCGGCGAACACGATTTGCACCGGGCGCCACGGGTTGACGAGCAACCGCTGCAGCCGGTCGGGATCGCGGAAGATCAGATCGGCGCGCTTATAGGTGGCAAACCGGCGGGCGAACCCGATCGTCAGGGTTTCCGGATCGAGCAGGGTCCCCGCGCCCACGACGTGCAGCGGCTCCTTCCACTGGCCCGACCAGCGTCGCCGCGCCTGCTCTCGGATGCTCCGCATCAGATGGGACTTGAGCTCATTGTGCACGGTCCACAACGCGAAGTCATCCAGCTCGAGCATCCTCGCCCACACAGCCGGGTCGTCGACCCGCTGCGGCCAATCGGCACCGAGATGGGAGTCGAGGAGGGCCACCAGCGGGGTCGCCATCCAGGTGGCGATGTGCACGCCGTTGGTGACGTACCCGATCGGCACCCGCGCGACCTCGCGGTCGGGCCACAAGGCGTGCCAGATCTGGCGGGACTCCTCGCCGTGGCGCCGTGACACCCCGTTCACTCGCGCCGAGAGCCGGATGGCCGCGACCGGCATGTGAAAGCGGGCGTGGTCGAGCACCGGGTGATGGCCGAGGCGGAAGAAATCCTCCCGACTGACCCGCATCTCCTCCCACACGGGACCCGTGCACTGCTCGACCTGCTCGGGGGAGAACATATCGTGCCCCGCCGACACCGGCGTGTGGGTCGTGAAGGTGCTCGTGGCGCGCACCTGGCGGACGGCCTCTGCGAACGGCGTGCCTCGCGTCACCAGGTCGCGCACGCGCTCGACCAACATGAACGCGGCGTGTCCTTCGTTGGCGTGCCACGCGGCCGGGTCGTATCCCAGGGCACGCAACACCCGCACGCCGCCGACGCCCAGGATCCATTCCTGGCGCAGCCGCAGATCCGGTCCGCCGGCGTAGAGCCTGTGGCACAGCTGGCGGTCCGCCGGATCGTTCTGCTCGTAGTCCGTATCGAGCAGGAAGATCGGCACGCGGCCGACCATGACGCGCCAAGCGCCGACGCTCACGGAACGCCCAGACATCCGCACCGTCGCCAGGCAGGGATCGCCGCGGGGTCCGCGCACCGGCTGCAACGGCGTCGCCGCTACGTCGAAGCGCTCCTCTGCGTCCTCCTGCCACCCATCGAGGCGCAGCCGCTGGTCGGAGTATCCCTTGGTGTAGAACAGGCCGACGCCGACGAGCGGGACGCCCAGGTCCGACGCCGCCTTGCAGTGGTCCCCGGCCAGGACTCCGAGGCCGCCGGAGTAGATCGGCACCGAGTTGTGCAGCCCGAACTCGGCGCAGAAGTAGGCGATCGGCCGGTCCGCGGACGTGGGGTACGTCGTAGCGAACCAGCTGCCGGCGGATGTCGCGTCGCGCGCCGCCGCGGCCGCGACGACGTCGTAGAGCCGCAGGAACTCCGGGTCCGCTGCGCAGGCCGCGAGCCGCGCCGGATCCACGCGGCGCAGGAGCTCAATCGGGTTGTGCCGGGTGAGGTGCCAGAGCGGCTGATCGATCGAGCGGAACAGCGCACGGGCGTCGCGGCTCCAGCTCCACGAGAGGTTTGTGGCCACCGCGGCGAGCCCTCCGATCCGTTCGGGGAGGGCCGGGCCGCTGTGCTGGGTATGAGTCATCCGGCCTGCAAGCTAAGGCCGGGCGGGGCGGCCTGGGAAGCGCGCGGGCGAATGTGTGTCGCATCCCACTGAGGGTAGCGGGAATCCGGCCACGGCCTCAGGTTTGGTTGCTGCCATGACTGCAATTCCTGTGAGCCCTCCCGTGCGCCGCCATCACTGGATCGTGCGCCTGACCCACTGGGCGACGGTCGTGGTGCTGGCCGGGATGATCGCGAGCGGCCTGCAGATCTACGAGGCCTACGCCCGCTTCGGGAACCGCGGCGGCCCCTACCTGCCGAGCCCATTCGACGACACGCAGTTTCCGCGCTGGGGCCGGCTGGGCGGCTGGCTCGCGGGCGCGCTCAACTGGCACTTCGCCCTCATGTGGCCGCTCGTCACCCTCGGTCTTCTGTACCTCGGGTACCTCGTGAAGAGCGGCGAGTGGCGCGCGCTGTTGTTCCGCCCCCGCGACGTGCCGGGCGCCCTCGAGATGGCGAGATACTACCTCCACCTGCGCAACGAGCACCCGCCGCAGGGCAAGCACAACCCGCTCCAGAAGCTCGCCTACACGAGCGTCATCGTCTTGGGCACGCTCACCGTGCTCACGGGCCTTGCAGTCTACAAGCCGACCCAGCTCGCCTGGCTCACCGCCCTGTTGGGCGGGTTCCAGGCGGCGCGCTACTGGCACTTCTGGATCGTGTGGATCTTCGTCGGGTTCACGATCACCCACGTGATCCTCGTGTTCGCCGTGGATCCCGCGTCGCTGCGTGCCATGCTCACCGGCTGGTACCGGGGACGGTTCCCGAGCCATGACTGAAATACCAGGTCTCGACCGCCGGGCGTTCGTGAAGCTCGGCGTCGCGGGCGGCGTCGCGTCGTTCGCGGCCGCGTGCGGCTGGGACGGCGGCACGCTGTTGCGGCCCGGGCTGCTCGACGTGAGCCGGGTGAACGACTGGGTGGGCGAGAAGATCCTGTTCTCCCCCACGCGCCTCGCGCGGACCTACGGCACGGCCGAGCGCAGCGCCATGCTGCCGAGCTACTTCATCTCGACCATGACGCCCATGCTCGACGACCCCGCGGCCTGGCGGTTGCGGGTGGACGGGCTGGTGGCGCAGCCGCTCGACCTGTCGCTCGACGACCTGATGCGCCTGCCGCGCGTGTCGTACACGGTGAAGCACCATTGCGTGGAGGGCTGGTCGGCGATCGCGAGCTGGCACGGGGTGCCGGTGTCCGCCATCGTGGGGCGGTGCCGCCCGTTCCGGCCGGCGCGCTACATCAGCTTCGCGTCGTTCGACTCAGGGTACACCAACGGCTGGGACCTGGCGAGCGCCATGCACCCCCAGACCATTCTGGCTTACGGCATGAACGACAACCCGCTGCCGCCGGCCCACGGCGCGCCCCTCAGGCTGTATTCGCCCACGAAGCTGGGCTACAAGCTGACGAAGTACCTGGTGTCGATGACGTTCACGGATACGAGACCGGGGGGGTACTGGGAGGATCAGGGATATCCGTGGTTCGGAGGGATATAGGATAGGCACTGTGCGTCTAGTCTTTGCATGTCCCCGCAGTTATCCAATTGCCGCCAACGCATCATGCATCTCCGCCGCGCTCTGATACCTGTCCCTCGGCTCCCTGGCCATCGCTTTGAGAATCACACCCGCCAGCGATTCGGGGATGTCTGAGTTGAGCGCCCGCGGATCGGGCGGCTTTTCCTCCAAATGCTTCGCGATCAGCGCGTACATCGTGTCCGCCTCGAACGGCAGCCTGCGGGTGAGGCACTCGAACAGCACCACGCCCGCCGAATACAGATCGGCGCGAACGTCGAGCTCCATCCCCGAGAGCTGCTCGGGCGACATGTAGTCCGGTGTGCCGATCGACATCCCCTCCCGCGTCAGCCCCTGCTCCTTGGGACGGGTCGCCAGCCGTGCGATGCCGAAGTCCATCACCTTCAGCACGCCGCTCGGCTCGACCGCGATGTTCTGGGGCTTGATGTCGCGATGGATCACGCCCTGCTCGTGCGCCACCTCGAGCGCGCGGCACAGTTGCTTGCCGATCGTGAGGGTGACGGGCACCGGCAACGGCCCGCGCGTGGCGAGCAGCTGCTTGAGCGATGTGCCCTCCACGTATTCCATGGTGAGGTAGTACATCCCGTTCACCTCGCCCAGATCGTACGTCCGCACCACGTTACGGTGCGTGATCTTGCGCGCCAGGCGAATCTCCTGCTTGAAGCGCTCCAGCGCGACGCCGTCACCCGCCAGCGCTTCAGGGCGGAGCGTCTTGATCGCCACCGCCTCCTGCAGCTCGCGGTCGAACGCGCGGTACACCACGCCCATGCCGCCCGTGCCGAGGACCTCCTTCACCTCGTAGCGGTTGGCGAACAGCGTCCCGGGCCGGAGTGCCGCGCCCGTGGTCGCGAGCGACGGCCGGGCGCTCTTGAGCTGCTCGGTGGGCGCCGCTCCCGAAGAGGCCATCATGTACTCGACCAGCTTCGCCTTCTCTTTCAGGTCCCCCACCAGGCTCTGGAACGCCTGCGACAGCATGCCGATCTCGTCCGCCGCGCCGACGTCGATCTCGACGCTGTAGTCGCCGTCCTGCACCCGACGCGTGGCGAGCACCAGCCGGCGAATCGGGCCCGCGATCTGGCGGGCCAGGACGTACGCCGATGCGAGCGCCAGCAGCAGGCCGAGCACCAGCGCGAGCCCGATGGTACGTTGCAGCGCCCGGAACGACGCGAGCTCGCGGTCGTGCGAGCGGAAGGTCACGTATCCTCCGAACGCGTCGCCCCCGGCGGAGCGGATCGGGCTCGCGAGGCCGATCAGGTGCTCCCCGTCCACATCCGCCGCCATCTCGGTCCCCGCCGAATCGCGCGCCAGGGCGGCCAACGCCTGCGTGTCCGCCGCGAGCGCCGGCTCGACCGCGTCGCGCGGCAGCGTGGTGCCCACGATGTACGGTTGGTTGAGCGTGTCGAGGGCGAAAAACACCACGTCGGTACTGGTCGCCTGTTTGATCTCGTGCGCCAGCGTGTCGTTGATCGCGTACGCCGCGACCAGTGCCCCCTGAGGGGTCGCCGTGCGGGAGGCGCGGAGCGGCACCGCCACCGCCATGAACAGCTTGCGCCGCCGCTCGTCCAGCCAGGCGCCGCTCGCCTGATCGCCCGACAGGGCGCTCGCGATCAGCGCGCCGCGCGACAGGTCGATGTCCGACTCGGCGGGGTAGTCGGTGCGCGCCACCAAGATGCCCCGCTCGTTCGTGACCAGCACCCACGCCGCGCCCAGCAGCCGGCGGTACTCCTCGGCCTGGTCCAGCACGTTGTCCCGCGCGGACGCCTTGAGGAGCCGCTCGCGGAACTGCGGCACGTCCGCCGAGACCGCGCTCATGCCGGCGAACGTCGCCGTCCGCCCCGCAAGGAAGGCCTGGACGCCGCGCCGCACGCCGGCCAGCGCGCGGCGAATCGAGTCGTCGGCGGTACGGTTCGCCTGCAGCGAGGTGAGCCCGAGCGTGACGCCCAAGACGCCCGCGACCGTAAGCGTGGCCGCGATGAAGATTTTGGCGCCGAGCCCGAACCGCGCGGTTCTAGTAGCGCTCGCGTCCGGCATTCGTGGGATAGGCTTTGCCGTATTTGTTCTTGTGGGGCACCCAGCGGAAGCCACGCGCGTCGAGCTCGAGCTCGATCCCCGACGCCCCGGCCGCGGTCACCCTCACCTCGCGCGTGGCCTGCGGAGTGCGCTCATGCCAGGCGTGCAGCACGTACGCGCCCGGCGGGACGTCGAGAATCGCGAAGCCGCCATCAACCGATGGTTGCGCGAAATACCGGCCCGCCATCACCTGCGCGAACGCCACCATCCGCGGGTGCACGTTGCAGAAGATCCGCACCAGGCCGGGCGCCGTGAACGTCCAGCCCTTCGCCTCACCCCGCCCGTACTGGCCGAGGTCGAACGCATTCGATTCGGACGCGGAGAAGACGTTGTGGTCGAAGGGATCGTGGTTCAGGAAACGGACGGTCGAGCCGACGGGGACGACCACGACGCGCGGCACGAATTCCTTGTCGTTGATCGCGATGTCCAGGTGGACGGGACGCGCCGTCGCGGCAGAGGCGCCATCGAGATACACCACCGCGGCTCCGAGGTCGGCGGACGACTGGCCGTTCTTTTCGAGCATGGTGATGCGGCCGGTGACACGCGAACCGGCCTGCGCCCAGGCCAGGCAGCCCACGCCGACCAGCACTGCAATCCGACGCATCGCCCGCCCGTTGCGCTTGAGGCGTTGCAGCTTACTGTAGTCCTACCGAAACCGCCAGGAGCCTGAGATGCGGGCCATGCTGCTCGTCACGCTCGTCGGTCTTGCCGTCCCGCTCCGAGCGCAGACTCCACCGCCGGCGCCGCCCGCGGTGAAGCGCACCGTCGAGCTCACCGGATTCGTACTCGTGAACGGCTTCTTCACGAACGCCCGCGTCAACAACAGCGACGTGCCCCAGTTCGCGGACTCGCTCGCGCCCGCGAGCGCCGCCGGCGGCACCATCCGCCAGACGCGGCTGGGCGTGCTCGTCACCGATCCCGACGTGCTGCGTGGCAGCTTCTCGGGTGAGGTAGACGTGGACTTCTTCGGCGGCCAGCAACCGTCCTCCGGCGGCCGCACGTTTCCGCTGCTGCGGCTGCGCCGGGCCGTGGGCACGGTGTCGTGGCAGCACGCGCAGCTGCTGTTCGGTCAGGAGTCGCCGCTCGTCGCGGAGCGCAGCCCGCGCTCGCTCGCGTCGGTGGGGTTCCCCGATTTCGCGGGTGCGGGCAACCTCTGGCTCTGGCTGCCGCAGTTCCGCGCCACGCTCGAGCAGGGGTACACGCTGCGCCTCGCGGAGCAGGTGGCCGTGCTCGCGCCGACGACCGGCACGGCGCAGGGCCTCTTCAACACGCAGCCCGACTCGGCCGAGCGGAGCCGGCGCCCCTATCTGCAGGGGCGCGTGCGGCTGGCCTGGGGCCCCACCGACGATCCCAGCGAGGTCGCCATCGGCGGCCATCTCGGCTGGCTCGCGTCGGGCGACAGCCTGTTCCAATCGCGCGCCGTCACCGCCGACGCGCGCGTCAAGCTCGGCCCGGTCGAGCTCGTGGGGGAGGCGTTCAGCGGCAAGGCGCTGGCGGGGCTGGGCGGCGGCGGCATCGGCCAGAACGTCGGGCCGAGCGGCGTCCAGGTGCGCACCAAAGGGGGCTGGGGCCAGCTCAACGTGCGGCCGAGGCGCGACGTCATGTTCGGCGGCGGGTGCGGTCTCGACGACCCCGACGACGGCGACCTGTCGGGTACGGGCCGGCTCAAGAACTTCGTCTGCGAGGGCCACGCGGAACTACGGCCGCGCGGGCCGCTCGTGTTCGGAGTCGAGTTCCGGCGCTTCGAGACAACCTATCCGAGCGGCAAGTTCACGGCGAACCACTTCAACCTGGCCGCGGGGTACCGATTCTGACGCCTCGCGGTCAGGCGGGGAGGCGACCCTTCAAGTCCTTGGCCAGGAAGGGGCCGGGTTGCGCGATCAGCGCCCGCGCGTGGTCCACCTGTCCCCACGTGTTCCACAGGAGCACGCCGCGCACCCGGCCGCTCTTCAAGTAGTAGACTACACCTTCACGGAACGGCTCCTTCCAGTCGGCCACGGTCTCGAGGCGGGCGTCGACGTCGCCCACCGCCTCGTACCCGAGCTCGAACAGGTCGGAGTAGAAGAACGGCAAATGGTCATAGCGCGTGGCCTTGGCCGCCATGTTGCGCCCCGCGGTGCGTCCCATCGTGTTGGCGTTATCCTCGTGCTCCACTCGCAGCCGTGTGCCCAGCGCGGGGTTCTCGAAGTTGGCAACGTCGCCCGCCGCGTAGATGTCCGGATGATTCGAGCGGCAAAACGCATCCACCACGATCCCGTTGTCGGTGCGTAGCCCCGCGCGCTCGGCGAGCTCCACTTCGGCCACGACGCCGAGACCGGCGACCACGACCTGGACGGCGAGTTCGCCGCCGGCGGTCGTCCGCACGACGGCGGTACCGCCGCGGTGGTCGAGACCCTTCATTCCCTCCCCCGTGCGCATGGTGACGCCCTTCTCACGGTAGTAGTCCACGAGAAAGCGCCCCAGATCGGCCGGGAACACCCGCGCGCCGAGGCCCGCCTCGGGCACGAGCATCGTGACGTCGCACCCCTGCAGGCGCAGCGCGGCGGCGACTTCGCTCCCGATGAAGCCGCCGCCCACGACGGCGCAGCGCACGCCCTGACCCGCGAGGGCGCGCAGGCGCCGATAGTCGTCGAGGGTGCGGAAGTAGACGATCTGGTCGGTGTCGGGCGAAAGCCGGCGCGGCGTTCCGCCAGTCGCGAGCAGCAGCTTCTTGAAGCCGTACACGGTGCCGCGGTCGTCGGTCGCAGTGTGCCCGGCAGGATCGATCGCAGTCACGCGGCGCCCGAGGTGCAACGTGGCACCGGTCGCCGCCGTCTTGCGCCAGATCCTCTCTTCGGGTTCGCCCTTCCAGAGGGCCTTGGAAAGCGGCGGCCGGTCGTAGGGCGCATGCGGCTCGGCGCTGATCAGCCCGATCGAACCCTTGGGGTCCGCCTCGTGGATCGCCTGGGCCGCCGCGTCGGCGGTCATGCCGCCGCCCACGATCAGATAGGTGTAGTCGGGCATCGCGCGCTACTCGTCCCCCGCCGAGCGGCCCGGGTGCTTCGGGCGTCTCCGGTAGTGCTTCACCGATTTGTGCACCTTGTGCGCCGGGGTCTTGAGCCGTCCCTTCACCGGCGCCTCGGGATTCGGTACGCGCACCGTCACTTTATCCTTCCTGCGGCCGCTCACGACGCCAGACGCGTGCGAATCTGCCAGGCGTGATGCGCGCAGTGTCGCACGTGGAATCGCAGCCATTCCGGCAGCGTGAGGTCGCCCAGCGCCGGGTTTCTCACGAACAGATCGTCCCGGCGGGCCGGGAGCAGCTCGCGCTCGAGCGACAGGAAGCGCGCCACCCCCTCCCGCAGCTGCCGCTCGACCGCGCGCGCGTCGGGCCACTCGGCCGGCCGGGTCGGCGTGGGAGCCTGACGGCCGGACGGCACCCACCCGATCTGCAGCACGAGGAGGTAGCCGAGCCGCTCCAGTGCCGTGCGGGGGCGGCGGCGCATCGGCGGCTTGGCGCGGCGCTCCTCGAAGGAGCGGCCGCTCGCCTCGAGCGACAGGGCGAGGTGCTGTACAATCTGGGCGGCCGTCCACTTGCCCGACGGCGCCCGGTGCCAATCCGCGTCGGCCCGGCCCGCGAGCGGCCCGAGCACGACGTCGGGGATCACGGCAAAACCGGCCGACGTCACCGCAACACCGCGTCCGCCATCTGTTTCGCCTGCGCCGCCGCGGGCGACCCCCCCCGCACGTGTCCCACGAGCCTCCCGGCGCTGTCCACGATCGCAAGATCGGCCTCCGCCAACGCCGCGCTGTCGGTCCGGACCGACAGCGCCCACTGGTGCTGCGAGGCCACCGTCTGGAGCCGGCCCATGAACCGGTCGGCCGTCTTCGGCGGCAGGTAGACCGTCACGACCGTGCCGGCATCCACGGGCGGCGGGTTGGCGCGCGGGGCCCGCTTGCAGGCAAGCCCGGCCGCCGCCAGGGCGGGCACGAGCAGACGCGGGAGTGTGGCGGCGATGGCTCTCATACCCAAGATTGTACGAGTGAATCTCCTGCGCCGCTACCCGATCGCCCTCGCGCTCATCGCGCTCGTTTTGTTCTCCGCGCTGTCTCCGCTCCCGCCGCTCGTGGACGCCGTGACCGGCGCGCCCCCGACCGACGCCGACCTGGTCCGCCCGACCCTGTACACCCTGCTGGCGCCGATGTCGAACGCGCTCGACGCGCTCACCTTCCTCACCGTCGATCGGGCGAAGGCATTCCTCATTGTCTGGCTCCTGGCGCTCGCCGTGTGGGGGCTGCTGCGGCGCGGCTCGCTCCGGCGACGCTTCGTCGCCGCCACGCTCGGCCCGCTCGCCGTCGTGCTGCTCGGGGTGGCGGCGGTGCTGCTCCCCCGCCCCGTCCCCCGCCTCGTCGCGGCGGACTCGACCCTCACCGTCATCGACTACCATGCCCACACGGCCGCGTCCCATGACGGGCGCCGGGGGTGGACGCTCGCGGACCTGGCGCAATGGCACGCGGCACAGGGATTCGAAGCCTCGTACGTCACGGATCACAACGTAGTGTTCGATCGCCCGGTCGACGCCCCGATCCGGCTACTGCCGGGCGTGGAGTGGAGCGTGGCGAGCCAGCACGTGGTCGCCCTCGGCGCCGTGACGCCCGTGGACCGCGCGGCCTTCAGCCGCGACACCCGCGCGATGCTCGGCCTGTTCGCCGAGTTGCACCGCCAGGGCGCCATCGGCATCGCGTCGCTCCCCGAGTACTGGCGCAACCACTGGGGCGACCTCGACGCCTTCGTCAAGGCCGGCGTGGACGGCTTCGAGATCGTGAGCTGCGCCCCCAAGGCCATCGGCTTCCCCGCCATGGCGCGCAGGCAGGTGCTCCAGCTCGCCAACGACCACGACCTGCTGGTCGTGGGCGCGAGCGACAATCACGGCTGGGGCAAGGTGACGTGCGTGTGGAACCTGTCGAGCCCGAGTGCGCACGGCTACCGCGCCAATCGCGTGATCGCCAGGCCGATCGCGCTCGCCCAGAGCTACTGGGAGCCGTGGACCGCGGCGTACACCCAGCCTTGGCTGATGCTCGAAGGATTGTCGTGGAGCGAGCGCTCGAGCTGGATCACCTGGATCCTGGTGATCCTCATCTATCGGGCGGTGCCGCGCCGCGAGGGCGACGCCGGCGGGATCGGCATCCTGGCCCGCAGCCTGTCGCTCAAGATCCTCAGGTTACGGCGACCCCAGGCTCCCGCGCCACCGACCGCATGAGACGCCGGCGGCTCGCTGCGCTGGCCGTCATAGCGGGGCTCCTTCTCGCTGCTTGCCAGGAGCGGCGGCACGAATCCGAGCCGGAGGCCGCTCCCGTCCGCTCCGGAAGCGAGGGATTCGCAG
Source organism: Gemmatimonadota bacterium (assembly GCA_041482275.1). GTDB lineage: Bacteria > Gemmatimonadota > Gemmatimonadetes > Gemmatimonadales > GWC2-71-9 > AG41. Next base: position 15,252 of record JBGPDL010000047.1, read on the forward strand.
ACCTGGCTTTCACGGAATTCGCGGCCCTGAAGGACAGCGTGACCCCGATTTTTTGGCTCCAGAGTCATGCAGCGGACACCCTCGTCGCGTTTTCCCCAGCGCTCGATCAAGAACACCAGGAGAACTGGTGCGTACGGGCTACGGCCGACATCGCCCTGCCCGGAGGAGACACGCTCCGGCGGGCGGCCTACTTCTACGCACCCGACCCGCCCGCCACGCTCGCGCTACCGCCGACCGCCGATTCGGCGCAACTCGTCCACGGGCACTGCTTGCTCGGCGCGATCTGGGTCGAGACTCCGGTGCTGGATTCCATCGCCGGCTACCGCCTCGGCCACGCAGTTGAGCAGACCCTTACGAAGATGTACGGCACCGTGAAGGTGGGACCCCATCCTTTACCGGTGCGGGCGGTGACCGACTCCCAGCGGCGCGCCCTCGACCGCTTCGGCGGGTTCGAAGCTCTGAGGATGGGACTCTCCTTCCCGGGCTCGGCCAACTGGCGCGTCCCGGGTCGCTGGGAGGTAGCCGCGACGACGATAGTGAGCGCCTACGACCCCAGGCTCTCGGGACGCGAGCGGCCGCGTGTCCTTGCCGCCGCGTATCTGCCGCGGTCGCGCTTCGACCTCGATTCGCGCCCTGACATCCCCGATTATGGCGCAGCAGAGCGAGAGGAAGACAGTCTGCTCGCGGACGCCGCGCCGTTGACGGGGCTCGACGCCGGCATGACCGCCGCCCTCCTCTCCTTACGGACGCGTCAGGTTCCCGACTCGACTCGCATCGCGGCGCTCCGCCGGTGGCTCGCGACGGCCGACGCCATCGGTACCGTCCATCGCGCCGCCGCCCTGCTACTGGCGGACGCCGTCGTGCCCTCGGCGCTCGACCACGCCGACAGCGTGCGCGGGAAAGCATACGGGGATCTGGGTGCCGAGTTCGTGTATTCGGAGCTCGATGCGTCATACAACTACACACACTCGTTGCTCGAACAGGCGCGCCAGCTCGACCCGGACGGCCCGGTCGGCCGGCTCGTCCGGTTGCAGCTGTTGCGCAATGGTTTCAACACGAACGGGATGTGCGGCGGCGGTATGGAGGCATTCCGCCAAGTCATCAGCGAGGGCGAAGCGTTGCTCGAAGGTCTCACCGCTGGCGCGCGCCAAGCCGAGCTGCACTTCCTGGTGGGAGACGCGTACGCGGACATCGTCGCGCTCGCGGCCGGAGCGGGCCGCGATTATGCCGACAGCGGCACCTACAGGGGTGAAGCCCCGGCGGCCCGACTCAAGGCCGTGGAGCAGTATCGGGCGGGTCTCGCACTCGACCGCACGTCCGCCAGGGCTCGTGCGGCCTGGCTCGAGGGCTGGCGCCTGCTCGCGGGGCTGCCGCCCACCACGACCCACTTTTTCTGCGTGTACGACTGAGCCCGTGCCCGCTCTGCGTTTGCTCCGCCCCGGCGACGACGCCGCCCTGGACAGCTTTCTGGCCGGTCACGCGGACACGTCCATGTTCTTGCGTGCCAACGCGCGCTCGGCCGGCTTGACGGACCGCGGCGAGCCGATGCAGGGCACGTACGTCGCCGCGATCGAGGGGGGCCGGATCGCCGGTGTCGCGGCGCACTGTTGGAACGGGATGGTGCTGGTGCAGGCGCCGGAAGGACACGCGCCGGCCGTCGCGCGCGAAGCGGTGCGACGCTCGGGTCGCGCCGTGACGGGGTTCTCGGGGCCGTGGGACCAGGTCGTCGCTGTGCGCCAGGCGCTGGGCCTCGCTGCGGCCCACACAGCCAAGGACAGCCGCGACGAGCTGTACGTGCTCGACCTCGCCCGGCTCGCCGTTCCTCCGGGGCTCGCCGCGGGCGAGCTCCGCTGCCGCCATCCCGAGCCCGGCGAACTCGACCTGCTGGTCGACTGGCGGGTGCGCTTTGCCATCGAGGCACTCGGTGCGACGGACGGACCGGAGCTCTGCCGCGCGAGCCGCGCCGACGTGCTGCTCCAACACGAGCGCGGTAGCGATTGGGTGCTGCTGGTGGGTGCCGCTCCCGTGGCGTATTCGGTCTTCAATGCGATGCTCCCCGAGATCGTGCAGATCGGCGGCGTGTGGACGCCACCCGAGCTGCGGGGCCGGGGGTACGCGCGCTCGGTGGTCGCGGGATCGCTGCTGGCCGCGCACAAGCAAGGCGTTGGCCGCGCGGTGCTGTTCGCGGACCCTCTGAACGCCGCGGCGCGCGCCGCCTACCTGGCACTCGGCTTCCAGATCGTGGGGGACTACGGGCTGGTGCTGCTCGCGGGGCGGCGCTCGGCCGCCACGTGAGCGCGGGCCGTCAGACCGCCGCCGACAGATTCAAGAGCGCCCGCCACGCCCGGAACACTTCCCCGTAGTCCTGATGCGTGAACGCCACGGTGCGCCCCGCGGTGCGCGTGGCTCCCGGGCACAGCTCCGCCATGTCCGCGTGGATCGTCTGCGCGAAGTCCACCTCGAGCGCCACCGGCGGCTGCACGACAAACGGCGCGTGCTTGCGCTGGAGCGCCCGCGTGACGTCTTCCCGGATCATGCGGCACGCGACCGCCGGGGCGACGCTCTGCGCCGCGCAGCGGCTCACCGCCTGCTTCACGACCACCGTCGCCACGCCATCCCCCAGCAGGTCTTTCGCCTCCGCCGCGAGCGCCGCGTCGCCGCTCACGAGCGCCACCGGCACGCCGTACACGCCCGCGAGCCCCGCGTTCAAGCCCAGCTCGCCCACAGCCTTCCCGTTGAGCCGGACCTCGTGGATCCGGTCGGCGTAGGTGTGGTCGAGGATCGCATTCCGGGTCCCGGCGCGGGCGTGGTAGCCGATGAACAGGGCGGCGTCGAAGCCGCCGTCGATCCCCTGCACCATGGAGCGGGGCTTGGGGTCGCCGGCCACCAGCTCGGCCGCCTGGTGCAGCTCTTCGGCGAGCAGATTGCGCATGAACCAGTGGCTGTCGTTCACGAGCACCCGGGTGGCACCCGCGGCAAGCGCGCCCTCGACGGCGGCGTTCGCCTCCGCCGTCATCAGGCGCCGGAACCGGCCGTACTCGGATGCAAAGGCCGGGGTGGTAGGGTCGGTCTGGGACTCGTGGACGACGCCGGCGATCCCTTCCATGTCGACCGAGATGTAGATGCGCACGCGTCAAAGCTATCTCCCTTCTAGACTTTGCATCATAAAGTACTTGACAAAAGCGCCGCGATCCTGCAAGTTCGAGCCATGGTCTCCCCCCAGCCGCTGCACGACCGCGCGCTCGACAACCTCCGCTTCATCCGGCAGACGATGGAGCGCGCCGGGTCGTTCACGGCCGTACCGGGGTGGGGTCAGGTGGCCGTCGGGGCGACCGCGCTCGCCGCGGCGTTCCTCGCGACCCGCCAACCCACGCCCGAGCTGTGGCTCGCCGTCTGGCTGGGCGAAGCGATCGTGGCGCTCGCGATCGGCGGATCGGCCATGGTCCGGAAGGCCTATGCCGTGAACGACCCCATTCTCTCGGGGCCGGGGCGGCGTTTCGGCCTGAGCTTTCTGCCCCCGATGATCGTGGGTGGGCTGCTCACCGTCGCCCTGTACCGCGCCGGGCTGTGGCACGCGCTGCCCGGCACCTGGATGCTCCTGTACGGCGCCGGCTTCGTGACGGGCGGCGCCTTTTCGGTCCGCATCGTGCCGGTGTTGGGGATCTGCTTCATGCTCGTCGGATCCGCGGCGCTGTTCGGACCGGCGGCATGGGGCAATGGGCTGATGGCCGCCGGATTCGGGGGCCTGCACATCGTGTTCGGCACCATCATCGCGCGGAGGTATGGTGGCTAAACCGGGAACGGCGCGAAAAACCGAGGCGGCGGAGCACGGCCTCAAGAGCGAACGCGGCGGCTCGCGGGCCGCGGAGCTCGACCGGCTGATTCACGAGCGAGTGCGGCTCGGCATCGTGAGCGCGCTCGCCGTAAACGACCGGTTGACCTTCAACCAGCTCAAGGCGCTGCTCCGCACGAGCGACGGCAACTTGAGCGTGCACGCACGCCGGCTCGAGGCCGCGCAGTACGTCACCTGCACCAAGTCATTCGAGGGGCGGATCCCGAAGACCGAGTACCGGCTCACGGCTCTGGGGCGACGGGCGCTGGAGCGCTACCTGGACCACATGGAAGCCCTGATCCGCGCCACCCGGCACGGCTGAGGCATTTTTTTTGTTGAGGTTACACTTTATGACGCAAAGCTCTTCTCTGCACGTCGCGATCGTGATGGACGGCAACGGCCGCTGGGCCGCGCGCCGGGGACTGCCGCGCGTCGTCGGCCACCGCGCCGGCGCTGAGGCGGTGCGGCGCAGCGTCGAAGCCGCCCCCGCGCTCGGAGTCACGGCCCTCACGTTGTACGCGTTTTCGGCCGACAACTGGAAGCGCCCACCCGTCGAGGTCGCCGCCCTCATGCAACTCCTCGCCCGCTATCTCCGCACCGAAGCCCCGCGCTTGGTCGAGAACGGAGTGCGGCTCGAGGTGGTGGGCCGGCGCGACCGCCTGCCCTCCCCGCTGGTGGCCGCGATCGTCGCCACGGAGCACGCGACGGCTCCGGGGACACGGCTCCGGCTCCGGCTGGCGGTGGACTATTCCTCCCGCTGGGCGATTGGTGCGGGCGCGCTCCTGCCGGACGTGGATCTGCTGATCCGCACCGGCGGCGAGCAGCGGCTTTCGGACTTCCTGCTGTGGGAGTGCGCCTACGCCGAGCTGTATTTCCTCGCGACGATGTGGCCCGCCTTCGGCGCGGCGGAGCTGGCCGCGGCGGTCGCCGAGTTCCACGCGCGTGAGCGCCGCTTCGGCGGGCTGCCGGAGGCGGCGGCAGGATGAAAGGGGCTCGCTCATGGTGACCGACGGTCTGAATCCACTCAATTTCCTGACGTTCATGGGCCTCGTGCTGGGGGTCGGCGCTGCCACCCTCCTGGGTGTCTTCTCGCTCGCATTGAAGCGGGGTGACGTCGCCAAGCTCATCGCCAGGCTCACGCTCGGCGGTGTCGGACTGTACGTCGCCTTGTTCCTGGTTGCCGCCCTCACGAGCAAGGACCGCGTGCTCGCACTCGGAGCTGAGAAGCACATCTGCGAAGTGGATTGCCACCTGGCGTACTCGGTGGTGGGGGTGAAGACGCAGGGCACCCGCTACATCGTCACCGTGAAGGTTCGCTTCGACGAGACGACCATTGCGTCGCACCGCGGCGTGGCGCCGCTCACTCCCAACAGCCGCTACGTGGCGATGGTGGACGGCCAGGGGCGCCGCTACGCCGGCTCCACCGATGCGCTCAAGCGACAGCTCGTCCCCGGTGAGTCGTATACGACGGATCTCGTCTTCGACCTGCCCCCCGACGCACGCGACCTCCAGCTGATCCTCGCGAGCGGCGACGTGGAAACGCCGTTCCTGATCGGCCACGAGAACAGCTTCTTCCACGGCAAGACGACCTTCCGCCTCACCGGCTGAATCGGCCCCCCACCGCCCTCGCCGCGCGCTGGAAGCAGGCTAACTTAGTGGCATGGGTCTGAGGATCGTGCAAGTAGACGCGTTCGCGAACCGCCCCTTCGGCGGCAACCCCGCGGCGGTGTGCATCCTCCCGGACCCGCGCGACGACGCCTGGATGCAGAACGTGGCGCGCGAGATGAACCTCGCCGAAACCGCCTTCCTGCACCCGGAAAACGGGGGCTTCCGGCTCCGCTGGTTCACCCCCACCGTCGAGGTGGCGCTGTGCGGCCACGCCAC
>JBGPDL010000048.1:0-20364 GCA_041482275.1 Gemmatimonadota bacterium
GCTCCAGCGGGAGCTCGAGCTTGCGGGCGGCGTGTGGCGCGATCATGTCGCGGGCGCGCTCGGCCGCCTGGATGGCGGCGTGCCCGGTCATGAGCGTGACGCGGCTCGAGTAGCTGCCCAGGTCCACCGGCGTGAGATCCGTGTCGCCAGTGACGACCGCGATGTCGCGCGGCTCGAGCCCCAAGACCTCCGCGACGATCGTCGCGAGGATCGAGTCCGAGCCCTGACCGATCTCGGTCGAGCCGCAGAACACGGTGACGCCGCCGCCGCGGTCGCACTTGAGCTGGACGCCGGAGTGGGGCATGGCGTTCCAGTAGATGGGCAGCCCGGCTCCCGTGATGTAAGACGAGCACGCGAGCCCGATGCCCTTGCCGGCAGGGAGCCGCTTGAACTTCTCCCGCCACCCGGAGCCGCGCACCACCTTCTCGATGCAGGCGCCCAGCCCCATGGTGCCGATGCGCAGCCAGTTGGCGGTGAGCGAGTGGGCCGGGACGAGGTGTTTGAGCCGCAGCTCGGCGGGATCCAGATGGAGCTGTTCGGCGAGCTTGTCGATGTGCACCTCGAGGGCGAACCGCGGCTGCGGCGTGCCGTGCCCGCGCTTGGGACCACACGGGGGCTTGTTGGTGAACGCGCGCGCGCCCTGGAAGCGGTACCGCGGCACATGATACGTCACGGTTTGGAGCGCGCCGGTGTAGTAGGTGCTCGCGACGCCGTAGGATCCGTAGCCGCCTCCGTCGAGCAGCGACTTGAAGTGCATGCCGGTGATGGCGCCGTCTTTTTTCACGCCCGTCTTCACCCACATGAGGGTAGGGTGGCGCCCGCGGTGGCAGTAGAACACCTCCTCGCGCGTCAACGTGATCTTGACGGGACGCCCCGTCATCATGGCGAGCTTGGCGACCACGATCTCATGGCCGAACGGATCACTCTTGCCGCCGAAGGCGCCGCCGTTGGGGCAGGCGATCACCCGGATACGGGCCGGCCCGAGCTCGAGCACCTTGGCGAGGGCGCGATGCACGTAGTGCGGCGTCTGAGTCGAGCTCCACAGCGTGAGCTTCCCGTCGGGGGAGGGCGACCAATCCGCGACTGCGGCGTGCTGCTCCATCGGCAGGTGTGTGTTCCCCTCGAAGAAGAACAGGTCCTCGCGTACGACGTCGGCCTCAGCTATCCCTGCGTCCACGTCGCCGAACTCGAGATCGATCAGTTTGTGGATGTTGCCGGCGTCGGCGTAGTCGTGGATCTGCGGTTCCGCGTGCTCCACGGCGTCGAGGGCATCGGGGAAGGCCCGCAGCGGCTCGTACTCGACGCGGATCAACTCGAGCGCGTGCGTGGCGACCTCCTCGCCCGTGGCGGCGACAGCCGCCACCGGGTCGCCCACGAAGCGCACCTTGTCGAGCGCCAGCGCGTGCTCGTCCTGGCTCACGGGCAGGATGCCGAACGGGATGGGCAAGTCCTTGCCGGTGAGCACCGCGTGCACCCCTGGGAGAGCGGCGGCCCGCGTGGTGTCGATCGAGACGATGCGGGCGTGTGGATGCGGGCTGCGGAGTAACTTGGCGTAGAGCATGCGGGGAAGCGCGACATCGTCGGCGAATTTCGTGGTGCCCATGACCTTGGCGGTTGCGTCCACCCTGCGGTGCGGCTTCCCGACAACGCGGAGCGTCGGCTTACGGGTGCCCATACAACGTCTCCCGAGCCGGCTCGGCAGGCTCGCCCCGCAGGCGCGCCGCGGCGAGCTCCACCGCTTGGTAGATCTTGATGTAGCCGGTGCAGCGACACAGGTTGCCCGCGAGCGCCTGCTTGATCTGGTCGCGGGCGGGCCGTGGGTTCTCGAGGAGCAAGGCCTCCGCGGTGAGCAAGAAGGCGGGGGTGCAGTAGCCGCACTGCGCTGCGCCGAGCTCGGCGAAGGCTTCCTGCAGGGGATGCAGCTGGCCGCGCTCGGCCATCCCTTCGACCGTTTTCACGCGGCGTCCGGCGCAGGCCAGGCCGAGCACGAGGCACGAGAGCACGGGCGCGCCGTCGAGCAGCACGGTGCAGGTGCCGCATTCGCCCAGCTCGCAACCGTGCTTGGTGCCGGTGAGGCCCAGGTCCTCACGCAGCACCTCGAGCAGCGTCTTGTGCGGCGCGAACGCCACCTCGACGGGCTCGCCGTTCAGCTCGAGCGCGATCTTCGCTTTGGCGTCGGGCATGGTGCTGAAACGTAATCTTGATCCGCTGCCCCCGGGGCACCAATTGACCGCGTTGGTCGCAGGTGACCAGGAATCAACGGGGTTGGGGGACCTGGGCTAGGTCATCGGGGACCACCCGGGCCTGCCCAGGTTGCCCACTTCTTGCCCACGAATGTTAGTCCATGCGCAGCAGGTCGTACTTGCAACGCGGGCCGAGAAGTGTCCGAACATCGTGTTCCAACTGAATGCGCGCGATCACAGTAGTAAGCGACCGGGCCCCCACGTTTCCAGGACCTTGGGCTTGAACTCTTTACCACGTGCACGTCTGGAGTTCCAGTCGCGGGGACGCGTGTCGCTCGGGGTGGAGTTCGGTGGGTGCCCGGGCTTGCGCTCACCGCCGCGGCCTGCGTCGCGACGCTAGTGCTCGCCGCCGCCATCGCCGCAGGGGTAACTAAACCGTCACGCCAGCGTCCTCATCTAGCCAGCGAACCAACCACTTAGGCGGGCGGGTAGTGCCCCGGAGCCAGGCCCTTGTGTTCTAGGGTGCGCGGCTGGCGTACCACCGCCAGGCGCCCGAGGTGATCACACACACGGGTGAGCTAAACCCCGGGAAGGGGTCGGCCACGAAGCTCAAGCTGGCCTCGGCGCTGAGTCCGAGCGACACGGTTCCGTCGTAGTCGCTCCTCGAGATCGTTCCCGTCGCAGATGATGCTGCCGTGACCGGATCATCGATGCAAGCGCCGTACTCCGACACCTTCTGAAAAAGGTTGAACCCCTGTGACGTCGTCAGACTGAAGGTGACGGTTTGCCCTGTGATCGTTCCTGCGAGCGTACCACTGTATGAGCCGCACCCGGTAGACGTCCACGATCCCGAGAGCTGGCCATCGGGCGCGGCCTCGATCGTGGCGCTCAGTGTACCGCAAGCGAAGCCGTACGAAACCCACCCCCGATCGTCGTAAATGAACTGGAGGTCTCCGGACCACGTGCCGGGGACTGCGGAAAGCCAATCGACCGGGGCGTTGGAATCTTGGCAGCCGGTGCACATGAGGGTGAGAAGGCCCGCGGTGGCGCCCGCGAGGCGAGCGGCGGCTCGGCGGATGTCGCGCATCATTGCTCCTCGTTTCTTCGAACGAAGACTGCACGGGACGCATCAAAAAGCGGACAAGAGCCTTGATAACGCGACGGTCGGGCGCCAGTTTTCCGGCCCAAACTCGAGCCGCGGAGCGGACATGCGAAAGGCGACGGAAAGAGGGAATGACGGAACGGGGATGAGGCGGCTGGTCCTGATTCTCGTGCTGCTTTCCGTCCTTCCGTCCTTCCGTCGCCTTGGGGCCCAAGACTACCACGCCCGAGCGGTTGCCATTCTTCGCACCGTCCCCTTGATCGACGGCCACAACGACATCCCCGACGCCATTCGGGAGCGCGGCGGGCTCGACTCGGTGGACTTCGCGGTGTTGCAGCCGAAGCTCATGACCGACATCCCCAAGCTCCGCTCCGGGGAAGTGGGGGCGCAGTTCTGGGCGGCCTACGTGCCGGTCACGACGATCCACGGTGGCGAGCACCCGGCCGTGTACGCGCTCGAGCAGATCGACCTCGCGCACCGGCTGTGCCGCAAGTATCCGCAGACGTTCGCGGATGCGGTCACGGCCGCCGACATCGAGCGCAACTTCAGAGCCGGGAAGATCTCCTGCCTCATCGGGATCGAGGGCGGGCACGCGATCGAGAATTCGCTCGGCGCGCTGCGCATGTTCTACCGGCTGGGGGTGCGCTACATGACGCTCACCCATTGGGAGACGATCGACTGGGCCGACGCCGCGACCGACAGCGCCAAGCACAACGGCCTCACTCCGTTCGGCGAAGCCGTGGTGCGCGAGATGAACCGGCTCGGCATGCTGGTCGATCTATCGCACGTTTCCGATGCCACCATGGTGGATGCGATCCGGGTGTCGCGGGCGCCGGTGTTCTATTCGCACTCGTCGGCGCGGGCGCTCGCGAACCACGTCCGCAACGTTCCCGACTCGATTCTCACGATGGTGCGGGCGAACGGTGGCGTGGTGATGGTGAACTTCAACCCCGGCTTCGTGTCTGAAGCGGTACGGGTGTACGAGGACAGCCTGGCTGGCCGGGCCCGCGCGCTGCGCGCCGCCGGGGCCGACTCCGCCACGGTGGCCGATTCGGCCAGGGCGTGGCAGGCACGCGGGCCCAAGGCGACGCTGCCACAGGTGGCGGACCACATCGACCACATCCGTGCCGTGGCGGGCGTTGATCACTTGGGGCTCGGCTCCGACTTTGACGGCATCACGGAGGTGCCGGTGGGGCTCGAGGACGTCTCCAAGTTTCCCGATCTCATTGCGGAGCTGCTGCGGCGCGGATGGAGTGAGCAGGATGTGAAGAAGGTCGCGGGATTGAACGCACTGCGGGTTATCCGAGCGGCCGAGCGCGTAGCAGCAGAGATGAGAAAAGGCAACAAATAGACGCCCAGACGCACAGCGGTAAACCGGTTGGAGCGAGCGGGTAATCCCGCCAACTCTTGCCTGTTCACCCCTGTGCGTCTGTGCGCCTAGCCTTTGCAGGTTCTGCCATCTGTTTCGCTGCTGCCTGGAACCCTGTCCTCGTCATCTCGCCCCACACCTGTTTGTAGCGCCACACGGTGAAGAACGCCTTGAGCCGCCACCATACCGTCCGCTGGCGGTATCCGAAATTCTCGAGCGTCGCGTACAGCACCAGGCGCACCAGGTCCCCGAACCGCCCGTAGCGGCGGAAGCTCGCCTCTTCGAGCACCACCGCCCAGAGCGAGAGCAGCATGCCGTAGCCCCAGGCGACGAGCATGAATAGCAGCGCGAACCCGACGTTCACCACGCCGAGCGCCAGGCCGACCACCGTGAGCACGTAGCCGAGCACCTCGACGAGCGGGGCGAGGGCCTCGCCGAAGGTGTAAAACGGCACGCCGATCAGCCCCACGCGGCCGTAGCGCGGGTTGAAGAGCATGCCTTTGTACGTCCACATGGCGGCGAGGAGGCCGCGGTGCCAGCGCTCGCGCTGGCGCGCGAGCACCTTGCCCGATTCCGGCACTTCGGTCCACGCGACGGGGTCGGGAATGAACGGCATCTCGTAGCGGACCTTGCGCCGCAGCAGGTGGCGGTGCAGCCGCACCACGAGGTCCAAGTCCTCCACCACGCTGGTGGTGCGGTAGCCGCCGATCGCGACGACGTCGTCCTTGCGGAACAGGCCGAACGCGCCCGAGATGATGAGGTTCCCCCCCAGCCGGTTCCAGCCGAGGCGGCCGAACAGAAACGCCCGCAGGTACTCGACGACCTGGACGCCCGGCAGGAACCGGTGCGGCACGCGGGCGTCCGTGACGCGGCCGTGCTCCACCGTGCAACTGTTCGCGACCCGGACGGTGCCGCCCACGGCGGCGATGTGGCGGCCCAGCAGGAACGGGCGGGTGAGCCGGAGCAAGGCGTCTGGCTCGATCAGCGTGTCCGCGTCCACGGCGATCACGAGCGGGAAGCGGCTGGCATTGATGCCGGCGTTGAGCGAGTCGGCCTTGCCGCCGTTCTCCTTGTCGAGCACGACGAGCCGGGTACGGCTGCGCGAGCGGTACACGGCGCGGAGCGGCTGCGTGGCGATCCCGTCCGGGTAGGTGCGGGGCACCTCGTACAGGTCGAACGCCTGGCGCAACCGCTCCATCGTGTCGTCCTTCGAGCCATCGTTCACGACGATCACCTCGAACTGGCGGTACTCGAGGGTGAGGATCGCGGTGACGCTCGGCTGGATCGTGGCGCTCTCGTTGTAGGCGGGAACGAGCAAGCTGATCGGCGGCAGCGCGTCGCTCTGCATGAGCCGCTGAAAGTCGTCGTCGTCGGCGAGGCGGGTCTGCTCCCAGATCTCGGGGATCGAGAGAATCAGGAGCACCGCGTAGAACGAGTTGAGTGCCAGGAAATAGATGAGAATCGCATGGTCGCCCGCTCTGATGAGCTCGCTCACGCGGCGTACTCCGCCAGCGCCTGCGGCGACAGCCCGAGTACGAGCCGGGCCATGTCACGGGCGGCGGGGTCGGCGCTGACCTCGTGCTCGAGCAGCGCGTTCCGGCCGGCGGCCGCGAAGCGTGTGAGCGCCAGGGCGGCGCGCAGCCGCACCCACCACTCGGGGTCGCGCAGCGCGTCCCGGACCGGCGGCAGCGTGATCGGGTCCGCGATCATGCCAAGCGAACGCACCGCCTGGGCCCGCACGACCCACGCCGTGTCGCGGGCCAGAGCCTGCAGGGCGGTGATCGACTCGGGGTGCGGGAAGATGCCCAGGGCGCGCGCGGCCTGCACCCGCACCTCGGGGTCGGGATGGGTGGTGAGGGCGGTGAGCCGCTCGCGCAGGGCGGGCTCCTTGAGCCGGCCGGCGAACTCGACCAGGCGCGGCAAAGCCGGGTCGTCGACGCGCCGCAGCATCTTGAGCAGCAGCTGGACCACCACCGGGCGGGAGCGCCGCAACATGCCGGCGTAATAGGCGCCGACGGTGGGGGCGAGGCGGGGAAGGCGCTCGAGCGCCGCCGTGGTGAGCGCGGCGCTCTCGAGCCGCTCCAGGGTGGCCACGGCGGCGATGTGCACGGCGGGGTGCGGGTCGCGCAGCAGCGCGAGCACGCGTGGGGTGTCCTCCGGGGTCGCGACCACCGCGAGGAAGCGGGCCGTCTCGAGGCGCTTCCACCAGCGCGCCGACGCCGCGTTCGACCGCACGATCCGCGCCCACCAATGGCCGCGCAGCGCGGCGGCGAGCTGGCGCCAGCGGTCGCCGGGCACCCGCGCCGACCAGCTCACGAGCGCGTCCACGGCGAGCGGCACCGGCAGGCGCGCCAGGTGCACGAGCACGGCGCCCAAGTCCACCGAGCCGAGCGCCCAGCGCTGCATGGCCTTGTCGAGCGCGAGCACCCGCGGATGCACCCGCGCCCGGCGCCGCAGCCGGAACCAGCGATTGAGCACGATCAGGACGATCAGCGCGACGAGCAGGGCGCCCTGCGCGAGCGCTACGACCGCGAGAAAGCCGCGGCTCGTCATCTCCCCACCCAGCGCCGGATTTTTTCGAGCGCGACGCGCAGGCTGATCGGCTTCACCAGGTAATCGAGGGCGCCGGCCTCGAGGCCCCGCAGCTGCTCGCCCTCGTCGCCGTGGACGGTGGTGAACACCACCCGATAGGTCCCGGGCCGCTCGCGCTGGAGGGCGGCGAAGATCGAGTACCCATCGAGCGCCGGGAGGTCAACATCGAGCAGCAGCAGCGGGTGCGCGTCTCCGGTCTCGAGTGTGAGCAGGTGATCAAGCGCCTCGCGCCCGTTCCGGAACGCGGCGAACCGATAGCCCCGCGAGCGCAGCCCGTATTCGAGCAGCTCGGCCAGCGCCGCATCATCCTCAACCACGATCACCTCGGGGACGCTCAGCAGCTCCGCCTGCAGCATCGGGCCGCTCGGCCGGTCGGCACGCCGGGTGTCCGGCACGTCGAGCTTCATCGTTTCCGCGAGTCGAACCACGAACCAGCGTGCCAGCGAGCCCCGGTCGACGTCCCGGTCGTCGGGCCGTACGGCCCAATCCTTGACCGTCTCCTCCATCCCAGCGGCGAGGCGCGATGCGTCCCAGAAGCCGTAGGAACCCGCGGAGCCGTGGATCTTGTGCGTCTCCCGCCGCAAGGTGTCGAGCGCTTCGCGATCGTTCCCCGCGGCCACCAGCCGGTCCGCCAGGTCCGCGAGCACGCCCAGCTGCGCGCGCGTGTTCTCGAGGTAGTCCTCAAGCAGCCCGGGCGGGAGCTCGGGGGGTAGGGACGCGGCGTCGGCAGCCATGGTCTACCAAGATGGGGAAATCGTGCGCGGAAACGCCAGAGCGGCGGGGTTATCTTAGGCGCGACCCCATGACCGACTCCGACCCCGACGCCGTCGGCCTCTGCGTTTCGTGCCGCTGGATGTGGCGCGTGACGAGCCGGCGCGGCTCGACGTTCTTCCGCTGCGGCCGTGCCGACTCGGATCCGCGCTTCCCGCGCTACCCGGCCCTGCCCGTGCGGGCGTGCGACGGATACGAGCAGCGGAGCGTCGGGGACGGGCCGGGGCGCGGGGAGCCGGTGGAGCACGGCTGACGGCCCGGCTATTGCGCGGGCGGGCCGATTCTTCCACTTTGAATTCCGCACTCCACACACCCGCCAACACCCGAGGTCCGATCGTGGCTTACCCGCGTCCTCTGGAGCGCGCCAAGCTGTTCTTCTTCCGCCACTTCGAGCGGATCTTCGTGCTGCTCCTGGTGCTCGCGATCGTCGTCATCCACCTTCTGGTGGATCAGAAGTTCGCGTTCTTGAGCTTCTATTATCTGCCGATGATCCTCGCCGGCTTCTACGGCGGGCGACGCTTCGCGGTAATGGCGGGAGTGTTCGTCGTCGCCCTCGTCTTCTTCTACCAGTACGTGCAGGGTCTCGACATGCTCCCGGGCTTCTACCTCGACGCCATCCTCGCGCTGGCGCCGTGGGCGGGCTTCCTCATTCTCACGGGCTACGTAGTGGGCGGACTGGCGGAGCAACGGGAGATGCGGCTCGCCGAGGTGAAGAACGCGTACCTCGCGACGCTCGAGCTCTTGACCTACCACATCGAGTCCACCGAGCGGAACCAGCAGGGGCACTCGAACCGGGTGGCGGACGTGGCCGCGGCGATCGGGCGCGAGCTGAAGCTCCCGGAGGGGGACGTCGAGAACCTGCGGGTGGCGGCCTTGCTCCACGAAGTCGGAACCCGCGACCAGCGGCTGCTGCGGCTCCTGTCGCGCTCCGTCACCGATTCCTCGGTGGGCGTGGCGCGCGCCATGCGCGGCGCCGCCGAGATCATCGGCGAGTACGGTCATTACTATGAGATCGTGGGCGAAGACTGGGACATCGAGGCGCTGCCTTTGCCGCTCACGGTGAAGATCCTCGCCGTGGCCGATGCGTTCGAGACGCTGCAGATGGCGACGCCGGTGCGCACGGCGTTCCCGAAATGGAGCGCGCTCGAAGAAGTGGAGAGGGGTGCTGGGAAGACATTCGCGCGGGACGCCGTGCGGGCACTGCGCGCCGTCTCCGGCCGGCCCGAGATCGCGGCGTCCGACGCGGGACTGAAGGTCGTCTAAGCGCCGGGCGGCAGCTCGGGCGGCCGCCGGCCGCTGGCCACGCCTCCAGCCACGCCCACCCCGAACGCGGCCGCGGTCCAGACCGTCACCAGGGGAAGCAAGGCCACCGGCAGCGCCAGCGCGGTGGCGGCGAGACCCGCGATGAGCGGCGCCGCCGGCTTCCGCACCGCGTCCACGAAGCGCAGCCGGCCCCGCACGAAGTTCCGGGTTGCAACGAAGCCCCCGCCCAGCGCCGCTATTCCGATCAACAGGCCGACCATGAGCCGATCTCCTTGTCGCGCGCCGTACGCAACTTGCCGCAGGGGGGTTTCCGGCGCAAATCTCCCGACCGGCTGTGTTCGCGTCTCGTGGGGAAACGGTGGGGGACGGGGGACGTAGGGAGGGGACGGGTAATATTCGCTGCAACCGTTGCTCCGCCCAGGAAATCAGAGGAGTGATGATGCCAAGGATTGCCACCGCGCTGACGGTCCTGTTGGGGCTCTTGTCCGCGCGTCCGCCCGCCCGTCTGTCGGCCCAGGCCCTTCGTGTCCCGTACCAGACGTTTACACTCCCCAACGGTCTTCAGGTGATCGTGCACGAGGATCACTCCGTCCCCGTGGTGGCGGTGAACACGTGGTTCCACGTGGGCTCGTCCGACGAGCAGCCCGGGCGCACGGGATTCGCGCACCTGTTCGAGCACATCATGTTCATGGGCTCGCAGCACGTGCCGACGGGAGCGTTCGACCGGCTGCTCGAAGCGGCCGGCGCCGACAACAACGGGTCCACCACGGAAGACCGCACCAACTACTACGAGGTGGGGCCGAGCAACGCGCTCGCCCTGATGCTGTGGCTCGACTCGGACCGCATGGGCTTCCTGCTCCCCGAGATCACCGCGGAGAAGGTCGACCTGCAGCGCGGCGTGGTGCAGAACGAGCGGCGCCAGAGCTACGAGAACCGGCCGTACGGGCTCGCGGAGGAGAACATCCTGGAGCGCCTGTATCCGTCCGCTCACCCGTATCACTGGCCGGTGATCGGGTCGATGGCCGACTTGTCGGCGGCCACGCTCGAGGACGTCCGCGGGTTCTTCCGCACGTACTACACGCCCAACAACGCGACCCTCGCGATCGCGGGGGACATCACCGCACCCGAGGCGCGGCGGCTGGCGGAGCAGTACTTCGGCGACATCGCCCGCGGGCCCGGCGTGACGCGAACGCCGCCGCCGGCGGTGCGGCTCGAGGCGGACGTGTACGCCACGCTGGAAGACCGGGTGCAGGTGCCGCGCGTGTACGACGCGTGGCACACCGTGAAGGCGTTCGCGGACGACGACGCGACGCTCGACGTCGTCGCGAACATTCTGGCGGGCGGCCGCTCCTCGCGCCTGTACCGGCGCTTGGTGTACGAGCGGCAGATCGCGACCGACGTGGTGGCATTCCAGGACGGCAGCCGCATCGACGGGAAGTTCGAGCTGTGGGCGACGGCCCGGCCCGGCCACGACCTGACGGAGCTCGCGCGCACGATCGACCAGGAAGTGGCGATGCTCGCGCGCGACGGTCCCACGGCGCGGGAGGTGGAGCGGGCGCTCAACAGCTTCGAAGCCCAGTTCCTGTCACGCCTGGAGCGCGCCGGGGGTAAGGCGGATCAGTTGAATTTCTACAACTACTTCGTCGGCACGCCGGACTACTTCCAGCGGGACCTGGACCGGTATAGAAAGGTCACGCCGGCGGCGGTGCAGCGCGCGGTGCGGAGCTATTTCACCGGCGCGCACCGCGTGGTGCTGAGCGTCGTGCCGCAAGGAAAGCCGGAGCTCGCGGCGAAGGAAGGAGCGACGCCATGAGGCGCGGCATGTTGGTGGCGGCCTTCGTCGCCGGCGGGCCCACGGTGGCGGCGGCGCAGCTCGACCGCTCCAAGCCGCCGGTGCTGCCGCCCGCGCCCATGCTGCGGCTTCCCGCCCCCCAGACCGTGACGCTCGCCAACGGTCTGACCCTCACCGTGGTCGAGATGCACAAGGTGCCGGTGGTGGACGTGCAGCTGCTGATCGACGCCGGCTCGGCACGCGACCCGGCGGACTTGCCCGGCCTCGCCACCTTCACGGCGACGATGCTGCAGCAGGGGGCGGGACGGCGCGCCGCGCTCGATATCGCCGATGAGGCGGCGTTCCTGGGGGCCCAGCTCACCACGGCGGCGAGCTACGACGTGGCCACGGTGTCGTTGCACGTCCCGAAGCGGCGGTTCGAGCCGGCGCTCGATCTCTTGGCCGACGTCGTGCTGCGCCCGACGTTCGCGGACTCGGAGGTGGCGCGCCAGCGCGAGCTGCGGCGCGCGCAGATCGTGCAGCTCGCGGACAATCCGGTGGCCATGGCCGGCATCGCGTTCCCCGCCATTGTGTACGGGCGGGCCCATCCATACGGGCACCCGCTCAACGGGACCGCCGGCTCGACGGCGGCGCTGTCCCGCGATCGCGTGGCGGCGTTCTACGGGGCGTCGTACCGGCCGAACGCGGCGCGCATCCTGGTCGTGGGCGACGTCACGCCGGCCGAGGTGCGCCGGCTGTTCGCCCCGCGCTTCGAGGCCTGGGGACGAGGGTCCCAGGCCGCGGCGCCCGCGGCGGCCGCGCCCGCGCCCGCGGCGCGCGCCGTGTACCTGATCGACAAGCCCGGGGCGGCGCAGTCGGTCATCCGCATCGGCCACGTGGGGATCGCGCGCTCCAATCCGGATTACTTCGCGCTGCAGGTCTTGAACACGATCCTGGGCGACGCGTTCACCTCGCGGCTCAATCAGAACCTGCGCGAGACGCACGGCTACACCTACGGGGCGTTCTCCCAGTTCGCAGCGTGGCGTCTGGCGGGCCCGTTCGCGGCCAGCGCATCCGTCGTGACCGCCAAGACCGACAGCTCGCTGATCGAGTTCCTGAAGGAGCTACGGCGCATCCGCGACGAGGCCGTCTCCGACGCGGAGCTCGCCAAGGCGAGAGCGTACATCACCCTGGGCCTGCCGGGAGACTTCGAAACCACCGCGAGCGCGGCATCCCGGCTGCGCGAGCTGCTGGTGTATGGCTTGCCGCTCGACTACTTCGACCACTACGTGGCGCGGATCAACGCGATCACGACGGCGGACGTGCAGCGCGTGGCGCGGCAATACATCGACCCCGACCATTTCGACATCGTGGTCGTCGGGGACAGGAGTCAGATCGAACCGGGCATCAAAGCGCTGAACGAAGGCCCGATCGCATACCGGGACTTGTGGGGGCAGGAGAGCCAGTAGGCGCTACCAGCGTACCGCCGCGCTCGCCCACGTGAACCCGGAGCCGAACGCCGTCAGGACCAGCACGTCCCCCCGCTTGAGCCGCCCCTCGCACAGCGCCTCGTGCAGCGCGATGGGAATCGAGGCGGCGGTGGTGTTGCCGTACTTCTGGATGTTCGAGTAGACCTGATCGTCGCGCAGGCCGGTGGCCTTCTGCACCATCTCGGTGATCCGCAGATTCGCCTGGTGCGGGACCAGCAGGGTGATGTCGGCGGTGGTCAGGCCGTTCGCCTTGAGGGCCGTCGCCACCGACTGCGGCATCAGCACCGACGCGTACTTGAACACCTCCTTGCCTTCCATCACCGCGCGATGCTTCCCCTGCTCGAGCAGCTCCACGCTGATGTAGGGATCGTGCGCCAGGCCGGGCGCGTCGACCCACAGCTTCTCGGCATGGCGGCCGTCGGCGTACAGGTGCGTCGACAGCACGCCGCGGCCGTCCTCCTCGGTGGGGCCGAGGATGGCGACGCCCGCCCCGTCGCCGAACAGCACGGCCGTGTCGCGGCCGCGCGTGGTCTTGTCGAGGCCGCGGGAGTGGACCTCCGCGCCCACGAGCAGCACGCGGCGGTACTGGCCGGTGCGGATCCAGGCGTCCGCGACCGAGAGGCCGTAGATGAACCCGGAGCACTGGTTGCGCACGTCGATCGCCGGGATGTCGCGCAGGCCGAGCTCGCGCTCGAGGAAGACGCCGTTGCCGGGCTCGAAGTGATCGGGGGTGCAGGTGCAGTACACGATGCAGTCCAACTCCGAGGGCTTCATGCCCGCCTTCGCGAGCGCCTGCAGTGCCGCCTGTCGCGCCAGCGTCACGCCGGTCTCGCCCTCCGATACCCAGTGCCGCATCTTGATCCCCGAGCGCTGGACGATCCAGTCGTCCGAGGTGTCCATCATCTGGGAGAGGTCATCGTTGGTCACGACGCGATCGGGCACGTGGAATCCGGTGGCGATGAACTCGGTGCGGGGCATCGGTCTTCCTTGCGGGATCGGGGGGACAGGGGAAGATTTCGCCCGCGACCCACCAAAGCAAGGGAGTCCATGGATCTCACGGTCAGCCCCGGACAGTACGAGGCCGTGCGCGGCGCGCGGCATTTGCCCGACGTCCTGAAGAAGGCGTTGGACGGCGCCACCCGAGCGGTGGACGGGTACGTGTTGCACCTCACCTACGAGGAGGCGACCGCGCTGAATGAGTTGTGCGGTTGGAACGTGCACACCGATGCAAGCGGGGCGGTGACGGCGGAATCCAAAGTGTTCGATGACTTGGTAAAGGCGATTCTCACCCATCCGGACTTCTGAAAGACGATATGAAGAAACGGCTGCTGGTTTTCCTCGCGTGCCTCACCCTTCCCCCGTCCCTAGTCCCCCGTCTCGCGTCGGCCCAGAAGCGCGCCATCACCATCGAGGACTATCTCGCCCTCAAGTCGGTGGGTGACCCGCAGCTTTCTCCTGACGGCAAGTGGGTCGCGTACACCGTGACCGAGTCCTCCCTCAAGGAGAATCGCGGTACGACGCGCATCTGGCTCGTCGCGGCGGTGGGAGGGGAAGCGCGCCCGCTCACCGCGGGGCCGGGCTCGGACCGCCAGCCGCGCTGGTCTCCCGACGGCCGGACGCTGGCCTTCGTCTCCACGCGCGACAACGGCGCCCAGCTGTGGGTGCTGCCGATCGACGGCGGCGAAGCGCGCCGCCTCACGAGCCTGCCCGACGGCGTGTTCGATCCCGTCTGGCTCCCCGACGGCACGGGGTTGCTCGTGACGAGCGACATCAAGTGGCCCGTCGATCAGGAGATCGACCGCCGCAACGGCGAGTTTCCCACCGAGGCGCGGCTGTGGACCGACCTGCTGTGGCGCCACTGGGACGATTGGCGCGCCGGCAAGCGGCAGCACGAGTTCCTCGTCGCCCTCGCGGGGGGGAGCGCGCGGGACCTGACGCCCGTGGACCACGATGTCCCCGCCATCGCGACCAGTGGCGACGGCGACGTGGCGGTGGCACTCGACGGCAAGGAGATCGCAGTCGCGATGCACGGCGACGCGACAGTCGCCGACAACACGAACGTCGACATCTACCTGATGAATCCCGACGGCTCGGGGATGCACGCGCTCACGACCGGCCGCGGCGCCGACAATACGCCGCGCTACTCGCCCGACGGCAAGTGGCTCGCGTACCTGTCGATGGAGCGGCCCGGGTTCGAGGCGGATAGACTACGCCTGATGCTGGTCGGGCGGACAGGCGGACGGACGGATGGGCGGCCCGTGGACGCCACCGGCGGCTGGACGCTCTCGGTCGGCTCGTACACCTGGTGCCCGGACTCGAAGTGCGTCTACGTCGTTGTGGACGAGCGCGGCAGGGAGAACATCTATCGCGTCGAAGTTCCGTCGTTCCAGCGTTCCGTGGCCGTTGGGCCCTCCGGTGTCAACACCAGCCCGAGCGTCGCCTCCGACGCTCGCACGCTCGTCTACCTCCATCAAGCGAACACCCAGCCGGCCGAGGTGTGGGCGGCAGGGCGCCCCCTATCACACCACAACGACGCGGCGCTCGCCGGGCTCGACCTGAAGCCGCTCGAGGAGTTCGGTTTCCGGGGCGCCCTCGGCGACTCCGTGTACGGCTGGCTCCTCAAGCCGCCGGGATTCGACCCGGCGAAAAAGTATCCGCTCGTCTACCTGCTGCACGGCGGGCCCCAGACGGCCTGGCTCGATCTCTGGCACGCACGCTGGAACTACCAGCTGTTCGCCGCGCGCGGCTACGTGGTGGCCGCAGTGAACCGCCACGGATCCACCGGCTACGGGCAGACATTCACCGACGCGGTATCGCGGCATTGGGGCGACTACCCGTACGACGACCTGATGAAGGGCCTCGACGTAGTGGCCCGGCTGCCCTACGTCGACTCGACCCGCATGGCCGCGGCGGGGGCTTCCTACGGCGGCTACATGATCTACTGGATCGAGGGGCACACCAACCGGTTCAAGGCGCTCGTGGCGCACGACGGGGTGTTCAATCCCGTCAGCATGGCGGGGAGCACCGAGGAGCTGTGGTTCCCGAATTGGGAGTTCGCCGGGACACCCTACGCCAACCGCGCGTTGTACGAAAAGTGGTCGCCCCTCAACTTCGTCAAGAACTGGAAGACGCCGATCCTGATCGTACACTCCCAGCTCGACTATCGGGTCGATCTGTCGGAAGGCTACCAGGCGTTCACCGCGGCCAAGCTGATGGGCGTCCCCGCCAAGTTCTTGTACTTTCCGGACGAGGGGCACTGGGTGCTGAGGCCCCGCAACCGCCGCCTGTGGTGGGGGACGGTGCTCGACTGGCTGGACCAGTATCTGAAGCCCGCCCCGACGGGAGCTCGCTAGTGACCGAACCGTTCTTGAAGACGCTGAGCCGCAGCACGGTCGCGGCAACAGTCGTCGGTGCGGCCCTGCTGCTCGCGCTGCCGCGGCACGCATCGCTCGCTTCCGATTTCGTGGACGCGTTCACCGTGGCCTTCTGCTTCACGTTCCTCGGCCACTATGTGGACCGGCTGCTCCTGGCCCTGCCCGACATTCGCACGGGGGTAGGGCCGGTGGTGCGCGTCGCGGGATGGTTCGCCGGTGGACTGTGGTCCTACAAGATCGCGCGTTGGCTCTGGATCATGTACGGGCGCGAGCCGGGAGATCTGCCCGGGCTCCTGTGGGGCGGGGTGTTTCTGGTCGCATACGAGCTCGTGGCCCGGCGGCGGGACGGCGCGGAAGGCTGACGCCTTACGGCTTCGCCCAGACGTTGTTCCCCCGCCGCACATCCGGGAAATTCTGCGCCGGATCGATCTCGACCTTCACGACGTCGGCAGAGACCTTGCGCTGGTAGGTGTAGCGGCTCCCCAGGAACCAGATCTCGACGGGAAGGCGCACGTCCTCCGTCGCGCCGGTCGCGTAGGTGAGCCGCAGGTCGACCGGCATCGGGAGGGCGCCGGGGCTCGAGAGATAGGCGAACGCAGTCGTGCCGGCCGAGTCCGTCCGGGCGCGCACCGAGTCCACTGCGAGGTCGACGACGTCGGTCCGGTAGAACCAGCCGCGCCAGAACCACGAGAGGTCTTCTCCCAGCCCGTCCTCAATGGAGCGGAAGAAATCGGCGGGGGTGGGGTGCTTGTACGCCCAGCGCCGGATGTATTCGCGGAACGCCTGGTCGAACCGTGCCGTGTCGGCAAGGATGTGCTCGCGCAGCAGATAGAGGCCCGTGGCGGGCTTGTTGTACTCCGCCTGGCCTAGGAGCGGTGGGGGCACGCGGTCCGGCGGTAGCATCGACGGCACATCCAGGCCGCTCGCGGCGAAGCGCGCCCACTGGATCGCGTTGCCGCGGTCCCGGGGCGCTGTGTCGTGGTAGAACGCCAGCGCCGAGTAGATGTTGATGAACGTGTTGAACCCCTCATCCATCCACGCGTACAGCCGCTCGTTCGACCCCACGATCATGGGGAACCATTCATGTCCCAGTTCGTGGGTGGTGACGCCAAACAGGGCGCGGTCGCCGGCGCGGTGGCCGCAGAATACGATCATCGGATACTCCATCCCGCCCACCGGTCCGGCGACGTTGATCGCGGTCGGGTAGGGGTAGCGGAGCCATTTCTCGGAGTAGTGCTTGATCGAGTGGCGCGCATACTCGGTGGAGCGCGCCCAATCGGCGTTGGCCTCCGGCGGATAGAACGACTGGATCAAGACAGCGTCGTAGCCGCTCGCATCCCAGATGAAATTGGCGGCCGCGGCCCAGGCCATGTCGCGCACGTTCTTGGCGGTGAAGTGCCAGGTGAGCGTGGAGCTTGGGCCCGCGGGCCGAGTGAACGGTTGGCCAACCTCGGTCCTCGCAATGATGGGCACCGTCGTGTCGGACCGCGCCGCCTGGGCGAGGCGCGCGCGCTGGGCTGCGGTGAGCACCTCGACGGCGTTCGTGAGCGTCCCCGTCGCCGCTACCACGAAGCTGTGGGGCACGGTGATGGACACGTCGAAGTCGCCGTACTCCAGGTAGAACTCACCCTGACCGAGGTACTGCTCCGTGTTCCAGCCGCGTTGATCGTCGTACACCGCCATCCGCGGGTACCATTGAGCGATCTCGTACAGCCAGCCCCCGGGGAACTGCTCCCGCCCCAGGCGGTCGGACCCGTGCTCCGGCACTTCGAAGCGGTACGCCAGCTCGAGCTCCGCCCGCCCGCCGGGCAGGAGGGGCCGGTCGAGTTCCACCCGCAGCATCGTGCCGTTGTCGGTGGTCGCGAGCGGGATCCTGCCTGCCGCCTGTCCGACCCGCCGGACCGCCCGCACGTAGTTGATGGTATAGCCGCCCTCGAATCCACGGCCCGCGAAGCGAGCGTCGGCCGGATTGAGTGCGGCGCCCCGGCTGTTCGCCTTGTAGATGTTCTGCTCGAGCTGCAGCCAGACGTAGCGCAGCGTGTCGGGAGAATTGTTCGCGTACCGGATGGTCTCCGAGCCGGCGATCGTGTGCGTCGCCGTGTCGAGCGACGCGCGAATCGCATAATCGGCGCGTTGCTGCCAATAGCGCGGCCCCGGGAGGCCTGAGCCCTCGCGCAGCCCCGTGGGCGTCGGCAGGGTGAGCCACCGGAACGGCGACGTGTCGCCTCCCTGGGGCGGCAGGCCTTGCCCCGCGGGGGGAGCCTGCTGTACCGCGACGAGCAGGACGACGAACGCGAGCATCGACATCTCCTCAGGGTTCGGCGGTGGGCTTGGCTTCCTGGAGGTACCCCGCGGCCACGCCGGCGACGACCATCGTCAGGCCGAGCCAGCCGAGCGGCGAGAGTTGCTGGTTGAAGAGGAGCAGCGCGAGCATCGTGCCTACGACGGGCTCGATCGTGGCGGCGACGGCCGCGGGGGCCGCTTCAATCCGTTTGACCGCCGCGAAGAACAGGATGTTCGCGGCCAGCACGGAGCCGGCCGTTAGGCCGGCGAGGCCGCGCCACGCTGCGAGTGATGGCGGCGGCGTCGGCGTCCGACCCGCGAGCGTGAGCGCGATCCCCAGGATGACGACGCCCCCCACCGCTTCGAGGAACAGCACTCGCACGGCTCCATAGCGGGGCACGGCGAAGCGGGCCATCAACGTGGTGAGGGCGTAGCTCACGGCGGAGAGCAGGCCGCCGGCGATGCCCGCGGCGATCCCGAGCCGGGCTGCCTCGGCCCCGGCGTTGCTGCCGCCGGTCACGGTGAGCGCGACGCCCGCCATGACGAACACCGCGAGCAGCAACCGCACCGGGGTGAGCGCCTCTTTCAGGATCCAGCGGGCGAGCACGGCGACGATCACCGGGGCGGTATAGAGCATCGCGGCGGCACCGGCCACGCCAGCGCCGGCGATCGCGAACTGGTAGGCGACTTCGAACAGCGCCACCAGCAGGCCGCCGCCCAGCCCCACCAGCAGCCAGCCCGCCCGATCGACGCGGAACAGGTCGCGGCGGAACGCGAGGCCCCACAGCGCGAGGCAGACGGTGCCCAGGAGCACCCGCCAGAACCCGATGCTGGTCGCGGGCATGAGCCCGTACAGACCGGTGGACAGCGGGCCGGTCGTTCCCCAGGTGGCCCCGGCGCCGAGTGCCAGGGCGTAGCCCGCGAGGCGGCCCGAGCGCGGGGTCGTGGGTGCGGTGGTGGCAGTCATGGGCCGAAGGATAGACACCTTCGGAGGGGCCGGTTCATGCCTAACCTGCTGCGGCCGGCTGGACGGCTGCGCGAATGGCGGTCGAGATCGCGTGCACGTCGCCGGGGCGGCCCCACCGCTCGAGCGCGAAGCGGGCGAACGCGAGCGCGCCAAGCAGGGCGCCGAGCAGCGCGAGCGCGATCCGGAAGCCGGACAGGTGTGGCTCGAGCCGCGTGGGGGCGAGTGCCACGACGATACAGACGATCGCGGGCGCGAGCCACACGGGGAGCAGCGCGCGCGCGAACCACGTCATGCCGAAGCGGCCGTCGAGCACCGTCCGCCCGTCGCGCTCCCGCAGCCGTCCCACAAAGGTCGGCCGGAACAACGCGCGGTACTTGGCCGCGTCACGGTAGTAGAGCACGACGTTGTCGCCGCGGACCCAGCCATCCAGGCCCGCGGTGTTCCAGGGCCGGCCATCGATGGCGGCCTCGAGTCGCCCCCGCGCGTCGGCGGGCGAACCGCTGCAGTCGAAGATCACACCAGCTCGCCTCGCAGCACGGTCACCGCCTGCCCGCCGAGCACCACGCGATCGCCGGCGAGCCGGACGCGGACCACGCCGCCCCGGGCGGATGCCTGATACGCGGTCATCTCGGCTCGGCCGAGGCGCTCGCTCCAGAACGGCGCGAGCGCGCAGTGGGCGGAGCCCGTGACGGGATCCTCGGGCACGCCGGAGCGGGGTGCAAAGAAGCGCGACACGAAGTCGTAGCCGGCCGTCGTAGCCCGGCTCGTCACGATCACGCCGCGGGCTTCGATCCGCTCGAGCGCGGCGAGGTCGGGTTTGAGGCCGCGGACGGCATCCTCGGAGTCGAGTTCGACGAGATAGTCGAACGTGCTGCGACCCACCCACCGGGGCGCCGCCCGCAACCCGGCGGCGAGACCCGCCGGAGCCAGCGCCGGCGCCGCGGGCGTGGCGGGAAAGTCGAGCTCGATCCAGTCGCCCCGGCGGTCGGCCGTGAGCAGGCCGCTCTGGGTGTGGAAGCGGGCCTGGCGGTCTGCCGCGAGGTGGCCGTCCTGCCATAGCACGTGCGCGCTCGCGAGGGTGGCGTGGCCGCACAGCGCCACCTCGACGGTGGGGGTGAACCAGCGGAGCCGGAAGCCCCCGTTTTCCGGGTGCAGGAAGGCGGTTTCGGCGAGGTTCATCTCGCGCGCCACGTTCTGCA
>JBGPDL010000049.1:0-20062 GCA_041482275.1 Gemmatimonadota bacterium
CGCGCGATCGGCTGGGCATCAAGCCCTTCTATTACGGGACGCCCGCCGGCGCGTTCGTGTTCGCGTCGGAGATCAAGGCGCTGCTTGCCTTCCCCGGCATCGACGCCACTCCGGACGACGAGGCAGTCGTCGCGTTCCTGGCCCACGCCAATTGCGACTATGGCGAGCGCACGCTGCTGCGGGCGGTCAAGGCGCTGCCGCCGGCTCACTGCCTCACGGTGGATGCCGCTACCGGACACGTGGCCACCCGGGCGTACTGGCAGCTCGTCCCCCGGGCTCCCAACGGCGCTGGCGACCGCGAGCGGGTCGACGGGCTGCGGACGCTGCTTATGGAGACGATGTGCCGCCATCTCATCAGCGACGTGCGGGTGGGCAGCTGCCTGAGCGGCGGGCTCGACTCCTCGACCATCGTGGGCCTGATCGGCAAGATCTGGCGCGAGCGGCCGGACGCCGCCAAGGCGTTGGGCGACACCTTTCATACGTTCACCGCCTGCTACGAGGATCGCGCCTTTGACGAACGCGACTACGCCCAGGCCGTGGCCGGGGCGGTCGGCGCGACGCCGCACCTCACATTTCCGTCGCCGGAGGACTTCTGGGAGAGCTTCGAGCGCATGGCCTGGCATCAGGACATGCCGTTCGGCGAGCTCACCTACTATGCCCAGTGGCGCGTCATGCGGGCCGCAAAAGAGGCGGGGGTCAAGGTGCTGCTGGACGGCCAGGGCGGCGACGAGGTGTTCGGCGGCTACGCGAAGTTCCGCTACGCCTACATGGCCTCCCTCCTCAAGTCAGGCCGCCTGGGGCGCCTGGTGAAGGAATACGGCGCGACGCTGCTGCAGGGCGACCGGTATGTCCTGGACATTCGGAACGGGTATCGCTACCTGCCACGGCAACTCCGCCGCCTGCTCGGCGTTGACGGGCTGCTCCAGCGGGCCGTCCGCGCGGACTGGAATCGTGTCGTGGCCGGGGAAAGCACCCCGGCGACGCGGTGGTGGCGCTACGCGTCGCAGCAACGCCCCGGGGACTCGCACACGACCGTCATGCAGCGGATGCAGCTGGACGACATCTTCGTCGATACCCTGCCGATGCTGCTCCGCATGGAGGACCGGTCGTCCATGGCGTTCTCACTCGAGGCGCGCGTGCCCCTCCTGGACCACCACGTTGTGGACTACGGCCTTTCTCTGCCCGACGATCTCAAGATTCGGAACGGCTGGAGCAAGTTCGCCGTTCGCCGGGCGATGCAAGGCGTCGTCCCCGACCTGGTGCGCATGCGCAAGACGAAGCTGGGGTTCGCGGTCCCGGGGCAGCGATGGCTGGCGCGCGATCTCCGGCCTCAGGTGACCGCGCTCATCCAGGACACGCTTCGCTGCCAGAAGTACGTGGATCCGCAGTTCCTGCGTCGCTGGTATGCCGCGCCGGGCGCGGCCGCGGCGAGCCGGGAGACGTACCTCGGCCTGTTTCGAGTGTTGTCGTTGGAGATGTGGATGCGGGCCTTCCACATCAGCTAGACGATACCGCCCGCTGCGGTGCGTCGATCCTACGCCGTCACCGCGATCGCAACGCCTTGGTGAACACCTCGCGGGCGCCCTCCACCCACTCGCCGACGGCGGGCCAGGGATCGGTGCGGTCCCACACTTCGAGCCGCGTGCCCGGCGGCTGGCGACCGAACACCTCACGCAGCCCGTCCGCCACGGAGGGGTAGGCGCCGGGATAGCCGGCGGGAGGGCCGGCGAGGATATACAGGAGTCGCTTCATGTCGCCCCAGAGCCAGCGCAGCGTCACACCTTCGCGGTAGTCGCCCGGCGGCTCCACCGGCTTGCCGGTGAGGATCTCCGCCCAGAGCCGTGGGAAGTCCCGGCCGGCGGCGATCGACAATTGCAGCGATCCCCAAAACCGGCCGTTCACCTCCATGAGCCAGGGTGCCCCGGCGCCGTCGTCGCGAAACTCCACCATGGCGGGGCCGTGCCACTGCATCTCGCACAGCAGCCGCTCGGCGCGCGTCTGCAGGCGCGGATCGAGGGCCACCGAGCGCCGCAGGCTGCTTCCCGAGCCCGACGGCCGCACGTCACGCAGCCGCTCGTGCGCGAACCAGGCCACCGGCCGTCCGTGATCGCACACGGTGAATACGCCCTTGCCCTGGCCGGAGACGAACGCCTGAATCAGAGGCCAGTCCTCTCCCTGCCGGCGCGACCGGACCGCCGCCTCGAGCTCCGCCGGGTCCTGCGCGTAGGTGGGGCCCAAGTCGGGCAGGAATCCATGGCCGTTCCAGGCGCTCGTGAAGCGTGGCTTGACGACGCAGGGATACCCGAGCGCCGCCGCGGCCTCGTGGCATTCGCTGAGCGAGGTGGGGAATCGGGTGGGCGGGATTTCCACCCCGCACGCCGCGGCGCGCCGCATGGTCTCGGCCTTGTCGAACGCGCGCTGCAGCACCGCGTCCGGCGCACACCCCACGATGATCCCCAGCGCCTCCCACTCGCCACGCTCCGCGTTGCACAGCTGACTCGTGGCCTCGGTGAGCGGGAGCACGACCTGCACACCGTGTCGGTGGGCCCAGGTGCGCAGCGTCGCGAACGCCTCCAGCGTTTCCTCGGGGTAGTGGAAGCGCGCCCGGCAATAGCGTGACCAGCTCGCCAGGGGCCAGCGCCGCTTTCCCGCGACGTCGACCCAGTACCCGGCTCGGCCGAGCGAGCGTACGCACGCCAGGGCTTCGATCGTGCGCCCGTCGAGCACGAGGATGCGCTCGGCCATCATTCGCCCACGCCCGCATGGGCCAGCGGCTTCGCCCGGACCACGCCGTGGCCGGGCGCCGCCGGCGGCTCGGGGGCCCGGGTCACCCTGCCGATGAGGCGGGCGGCCGCGACGATGGGAATCAGACACAGCCGCCCTGCGCCCGCCCAATCGCCCGCGGCGATCCGCTGTCGCAACTGGCGCCAGGACAGACGGCCGTTCACGCGCACCAGCGGGAAGCGATAGCCGCCGTCGCGGTACTCGATCCGCCCCCACCCACGGAGCATCAGCGAGCGGCACACGGCGGCGGGCAGCAACGGTCGCCAGAAGACGTCGCGATGGATCTGATCCACATAGCTGAGATAGCAGCTCAGTCCCGGTAGCGCGCCGTGGTGTCCGGCCGTCGCGATTACGTAGTCCCAGTTCAGCGTCGCCCGGCGCACGGTGGAAACGGTGAACACGATGTCGCACAGAGCGATCCGGAGGCGGCCCGCGATGCGTTGCATGCCTTGCAGCACCAGCTGGTCCTCGAGTCGCGGTACCGCGACTTTGATCCCGTCCACCTCACCAGGTCGAGCATGCTGGACCAAAACCAGGGGAAAGGTGCCGTACTCGCCGACCATGCCCAGCCGCCCATGCTGCACGTCGAGCGGGGAGGGACAGCCGGCGACGCGATAGGTGGTCGCGCCCGCGAGCAGCTCGCCAAGGTCGCGTTTCACCGGCGTCGTGTGCAGCCCGGCGAGGATGCCAGGGTCCACGCGCGTAGACCGGGGAAGCACCAGCAGGTCCACGTCGTCGCCGAAGTCGGGATAGTCCTGAAGGGCTTTGGGAAACAGGAACGTGATACCGCGGGCCTCGCAGGCGCGGCCGACTAGGCGCATCAGCTCGAGCGCGGAGCGGATCCGCTGGCGTTCCTGGGCGACGGCCGCAGCGAACCGGTCCGGGACGGTGACGCCCTGGGCCGCCAGCCGCTCCGCCGTGCGCACCAAGACACCGTTGGTTCGCGCGACGTGAAGCAGCAGGTCCCAGTCGAGCTCGTGGAGCCCGTTTCCCCCGGCATCCGCATCCAAGAGGAGGCGCAACAGCCAGTGCGCGTAGTGCACGCTGGTCTTCACGATCGGACTTCGATGTGCAAAAGACGTACGGCGTGGCCCAAGCCGTAACACCTTGTCCAGCAGCGTGTTACTGTGCGCCTGCCGGCGGCGCTTCCGCGCCGTGTGGCAGCTATGCAACAGCTTGGGAGCGAACGACTGCATCTCATCCTGGAACGCCGATCACACGCCGCTGGTCAGGATGAAGACGTCGAAGCCTGGTCCGGTTCTGGGCAGAGCGGGCGCAGCACCGCGCCCGACCGGCCGCGGCGGCTCCACTCCGGCCATCGGGATCTCGACCGTGCCACCAGCGTATGCTCCGCTC
Source organism: Gemmatimonadota bacterium (assembly GCA_041482275.1). GTDB lineage: Bacteria > Gemmatimonadota > Gemmatimonadetes > Gemmatimonadales > GWC2-71-9 > AG41. Next base: position 4,141 of record JBGPDL010000049.1, read on the forward strand.
ACGACCGGCGGGCCGAACAGATCCTGCACGTTCCGGAGCTCGAAGCGAGCGCCGACGCGCAGCGTGCGTGAGACGTCCACCGCGACCGTCGGCCGGCGTCCCCAGTTGTAGACGACGATCGTCGCGCGACCGGGCTCGTACTTGTTCGGTCGCACGAACACGCGAGGCGTCGTCGGCGGAGCAGCGGTCGCGGTCCCGGTGTTGCCCAATCCCGTGGCCGCCTGCCAGCTCGCCAGGTCGTACGCGCCTCCCTGATAGCGCCACGCGCGGGCCGCGGAATCGCGCCCGTAGGAGTTGTGCCGCCACGTGTGCGCGGCGAACGAGCCGCGCGCGGTGAGATCGACGATGTCCGCGGCGCCCATGAACTCGTTGTCCACCACCTCGGCCTTGGCCCATCCGGTCATCAGGAGCGTGACGGCGCCGCCAACCACGTAGTTCCCGCGCACCAGGATGTCGCGGTTGTCGCCGCGCGGCATGCCCAGGCGCAGGTTGCGCCCCGTGGTGCCCGGAAAATACAGCAGATTGCTGTCGGCGCTCATGTGCTCCGTGAGGACGTCGCCGCCCATCAGCAGGTTGGCATTCTGCGGTCCATCGCGCGAGATCGCCCCGGTGTTGAAGGCCGTATTGCCGCGCACGTGGACGTTGCTGAGAAACGGGTGCCGGCTGCCGGCGTACACGTGGATCCCATAGGCGAGGTTGTCGAACACGATGTTGTCGACGATCCATTTCTCCCCGCCCTCGCTCGCTGCGTAGACGCCGTGGTCGAAGTTCTCGTGCGTGCCATTGTTGTAAAAGATGCTGCCGTACAGCTCCGACGTCCCCTCGTCCTCCCAGAAGCTCATGCCCTGTTTCCCGGCGTCGTGGACGACGAGGTTGATGAACTTGCAGTTGGGTCCGTAGGTCTCGAGCGCGTCGTTGGCGTTGGCCGCCGGGCTCGATTGGGTGATCTCGAACCCCCAGTAGATGGCGTACGCACCGTGCACATGGAGATTGCCGTCGATCGTGGCGCGCTCGCCCGGGTACTGCCGCACGACGATCGGCGCGGAGCTCGTGCCGGTGAGGGTCCCGTCGAACCGGCCGGCATAGGTCCCGCCCCGCAGCCAGATCGTGTCGCCCGGCCGAACCGTCCCGCGTCCGCCGCTCAGCGCGGTCGGCAAGTCCCAGGGGCGGTCGCGGCTGCCGTCACCGGCCTGCGACCCGCCGGGCGACGCATAGTAGCGCGCGGCGGGGGACCGGTCGATCCCGAGGCACAGCACCGCCGCCATCCCGAGCCCCCGCACCACCTGGGGGGCGCGCGCCGCCCGAATCAATGGAATTCAAACGCGCCAATGTCGTACGCAGCGCCCTGGGGCCGGCTCACGCCCAGAAAGTCGTTGGTCACGTAGGAGAGCGTCACGCCGGCGTCGATGGCGGGGCTACCGGCCAGCAGCTGGAGGTTGAACGCCAGGGCGTTCACCAGTGTGGGGTCGGTGTTGTCCAGGTTGTGGGATAACGTGACCCCCGCGCCGTTTCCGGTGCTCGCCGTCCCGCTCATGGTGAGATTGTACTGCACGGCGACGTTGCTCGTGGTCCCCCCGGCGAACCACACGCCCGCCGTCTGCGGCTGATAGAAGATGTTGTTCGCGATCACCGCGCCGGTGAACGTGGCGTCGACGATGATGTGGCCGTCCCGGTGGGGGTTCGGGAAGGCGAACGTGTTGTTGACGATGTAGGCCTGGGAAATCGGTCCGGGGTAGCACTGAATCGCCCAGCCGCGCGTGATGCTGTAGAAGACGTTGTTGCGGATAATGACGTTCGTGCCAGTCGACAGGTAGATGCCGTGGTCGTGGTTCTGCCAGTAGTCGTTGGGCTGGCTGCAGCCGTGCTCGCCGAGACTGTCGCGGCCGATGTCGTGGATCAGGTTCTGCTCGATCACGACGTTGTCGTTCACGAAGGTCATGCCGGAGAGCCCGATCCCGCTGATTTCGCAGTACCGCCCGATGTCGTGGATGTGATTGCCGACGATCTGGAAGTCGCTGGCGCCGGACGACGGGCTGACGCCGTCATGCCACACGTTGCGGATCTCGAACCCCTCGACGCGCACGAAGCTGGCGCCGAGGTAGACCCCGTTCTCCGCGCCGTTGGGCTGGGTATGACTGGTCTGCCCGCCGTCCAGAATCGCGCCCCACTGGTTGGCGGCCCGGAACACGACGTCGTTCCCGGCCGTGCCACCGCGCTCGATGTCCAGGACGCTGCCGCTGCCGGTATAGACGCCGTTCCGCACCACCACCACGTCCCCGGGGTTCACGAGATCGGCGGCGTGCTGGATCGTCTGGAACGGATGAGCACTGTCCCCAGCGGCGGCATCGTCGCCGGCGCCTGCGTCCACGTAGAAATTCCCGCCCGAGCCCGGTGGCGGAGGGGAGGTGGCCTGCCCGCACGCCCCGAGCCCGATGGCGACGCTGAGCATGAGTGTGCAGCGCTTCACAGGAGTTCCTCCTCGGGGATCCGAGCTGGCGGCGAGGCGTGGGTCGTGTGACGGACGTAGCGCCGGTACAGCTGCGGGAACGCGCTGCGCGCCAGGCTCTTGAGCTGCCGGACGAGCAGGGCGCTGCGCCACCCCCGGAACGCCGCCAAGTCGCCGATGCGCGCGGCGGGGGTCCAGGCCTTCGGCATGAACCGGCCCAGGATCCAACAGTCTCCCACGGACTCGGGCCGGAGCACCGGCTCGGACGTGAAGAGATACGCGAGACCCGCGGCGCCGGCGGACCGGAGCACCAGCAGCGAGCTGTCGCCGCCGGGGACCGAGGCGGTCCGGCACGGCGCGCCCAGCAGCTGGGCGAGTTTGTCCCGGCTGACCCGCCACTCCTCGATCATCCGGTCCCACGGTTGCTCCCGGAAGATGTCGGGATGCGTGTCCGAGTGGCTGCCCACGACGTGGCCACAGCTATGGAGGTAGCGGATCTCGGCTCCGGTGAGAAACGTGCGTGAGCCGATGAGGCCGGTGACGATGAAGAAATGCCCCTTCCACCCGCGGGCTGCGAGCGTGTCCCCGATCGGGATGGCGCTCTTTCCGCCGTCATCAAACGTGAGCAGTACATGCCGGCCGGGCCGGGTGAGATCGAGGTCGGTGACGCGCTGGGGCGGGCACGGGCCGGCGGCGATCGCATCCAGGTCCCGGGTGAACGCCGCGCGCGTGTGCTTGTAGGGCAGCGCCCCCGGGCGCTGGAAGCCGGCGGTGGCGGGGTGATCCGTCACCTCGTGGTAACCGAAGCTGGCGACCGCCAGGGGGGGCGTCATCGCGACAGCGGCACGGACGCGGCCCGATGCGGGAGGCGCCGCCTCCCGATCGCGCGCTCCAGCACGGCGGTGATGGAGCCCAGAGCGTAGGAGCAGTGCAGCGTGGGGAAGACCAGCAGCAACGCCGCCGCACAGCGCGCGCCGTGGCGCCGCCAAGCGAGGGCGGCGCAGGCCAGCGCGCCGGCGAGGTAGGCGCCCGCGACCGTGACGAACGCGAGGCGCGGCCCCGGCCACCACGGCGCCGCCACGCCGGTCACGGCCAGCGCGCCGACGAACAGGGCGGGGACGAGCTGCCGGACGGTCGTGATGTGGCCGACCTTCCACGCCGCGAGCGGCTTGAAGTAGCCGTACTGATAGAACATGCGGGCCACCTGGCCGAGCGAGCCGCGAGCGTAATAATGGGACACGACCTCGGGAATGAGCATGATCCGCCCGCCCTGCTTCAGCAAGCGTGCGTTCAGCTCGTCGTCCTGATTCCGGACCAGCTCCTCGTCGAACACGCCGATGCGCTCGAACACCGCGCGGCGATAGCACCCGAATGGCACCGTGTCCACCAGGCGTCGTTCCGCGGCGCCGATGCGGAAGTAGGAGTTCCCGACCCCGAACGGATGCGACAGGCCGACGGCCAGGGCCCGCGCCAGCGGCGTCCCGTTCGCGGGGAGCGTCACCAGCACGCCGCCTACGTTGTCGGCCCCGGTCTCCTCGAGGGCGGCGACGAGCTGCGAGATGTAGGAGCGGGAATAGACCGCGTGCGCCCCCATCGGCATGATGACGTCGCCGCGCGCTTCCCGGATCCCCGCGTTCATGGCGCACGGCGTGATTCGCTGGGGGTTGTCCACGAGCCGGATGAAGCTGTGGCGGGCCGCGTAGCCGGCGACGATCTCGCGGGTGCCGTCCTCGCTCAGGCCGTCGCACACGAGCACCTCGAGCCGGTCCTCGGGATAATCGCACCCAATGAGCGACTCGAGGCACGGGCCGATGTACCGCGCCTCGTTCCGGCACGGAATGACCGCCGTGACGAGGGGCCGGTCAGGAGACGGCACGGGGTGCCTCGACGGTTCGCGCCGTCCCGACCGGCCGCATGACCGACCGGTAGACGTCGATGACGCGCTGCGTCAGCAGGCGCTCGTCCAGCTCCTGTACCGCCGCCCGGCCCGCCGCCCGGCCGCCGCGGCGCAGCACGCGCTCGAGCGCGGCGGCGATCGTTTCCGGACGCTCGTCGGCGCACAGCTCGCAGCCCGCGACGCCGCGCAGCCGGGTGGGCACATCGCCCACCGGCACCGAGACCACGGGCAGGTCGCAGGCGAGCGCTTCCTTCACCACGTTGGGGGAGCCTTCCTGCATGGACGTGAACACCAGCGCGTCGCAGGCGCTCATATAGTAGGGAATGTCGTCGTGCGGCGCGCCCCAGGCGACCACCAGCTCGGCGGGCAGCGTCCGGCCGAGCACGTCCAGCGCCTGCCGCGCCAACGCGTAGCGCTTGCGCGGCCACTCGGGGCTGCCGGCGAACAGGACGAGGGGCCGGTCGAGGGGGAGGCCGAGGTGGCGGCGCGCGGCGTCGCGCGGGATCGGGCGGAACAGCTCGAAGTCGAGCCCGGACGGGATCACGTGCGCCGGCACGCGGGGCGGGAGCTGCGCCTTCATGTGCTCGGACACGACGATCACCGCGTCGGCGCGGCGGGCGACCGTTCGCGACACCCGTTGCAGCAGCCTGCCGACGAGCGTGTAGCGTCCCCCGTCCCCGATCTCGCCCAGGAGATCGGAGCCCCGGAACGTGACGACCAGGGGCAGGCGCTTGGGAAACGCCAGCAGCCCGCTCTGACCGAACTGCGCGTGCAGGAGGTCGTAGTAGTTCCGCGCCAGGCGGCGTCGCAAGCGCCACCAGGCGGACAGATAGTTCCACGGGTTGCGGCGGCCGCGGAAGTGGAACACGTCCACCAGCACGCCCGCCGCCTGGAGGAACTCCGCCTGGCGCTTGATGAAGTACGTGGTGCGCGGCTGGCCGGGCGTCGGCCAGTCGCTCGTGACCATCAGGACGCGAATCGGCTGGCTCATCGCTCTCCCGTCACGACGGCGCGGTCCGCGCCCGGCAGCGCGCACACCACCGCGCGGAACTTGCCGTTCGCGCCGCGCGGGATCTCGGGGACTTCCTCGAGCACCACGTGTACCGCTCCGACGCGCTCCTGGAGCCGCTGCTCGATGAGATGACGCGACTCCACGCTGAATCCCGCTGCGGGCACGTAGCGCACGCGGATGCGGTCCAGCGCCTCCTGGACGATCTGGCCCTGGCGCACCGGCAGACCGTACCAGACCGGATTGAACCAGGCGACCCGCCGGCCGTCCCGCGTCAGGAGGAGGTCGTTGGTACGGCCGTCCACGGCGGCGAGGGCCGGGAGTGTGCGCCCGCAGGCGCACACGCCAGCCGACGGCGCGAGTCGCCCCGAGTCGCCGAGCCGGCAGCGGATAAGCGGAAAGTCGGCGTTCAGGAGCCCTGTGCAGATGAACTCGCCGGACCCACCGGGCGCCGTGACCTGGCCGTCCGCGAGGACCTCGATCAGGCCGACCTCGGGCCACAGATGCAGCGTCCCGGCCTCGCACTCGCTGGCCCACGCCACCGCCTCGCTCATGCCGTACGTCTCGCGCACCGGGCACCCGAACGCCGCGGCGATCGTCTCCCGCTCCCACTGGGGCAACGGTTCCGCGCTGGTGATCGCCACCCGCATGGTCACGTCGGTGCAACCGAGGCGCAGGACTTCCTGCGCCAAGGCATACAGCGAGGAGGGATAGCCGGCGAGATAGACGATCTCGTAGCGCCGCAACGCATCCAGGTAATGGGGGACCAGGTCGGGAGCGAGATGATAGGTGGACATGTAGAGCTGACGCAGGGCGGCGTTCCACACCCAGAACGGCGGCCGCCGGTGTGTGGCAGGGACCACGAGCTGCCCGCCGAGCATGGCCCAGCGGTCGCGGCGCGAGACGCCGTGCCACAGTCGCGTCCGCGCGAGCGCCAGGGCGTACAGGGATCGCATCGTCCGGTGCGTCCGCCACAGCACGAGCGGCTTGCCCGTCGTGCCGCTGGTGTACTCGTTGAACATCCAGCGTGGATTCCGATCATCCGCGATGAAGGCGGCGGGGTTTTCGCGCACCCGGTCGTTGTCGAGGATCGGCCAGTTCTCGAGGATCTCCCAGGACGCGTGATCGCCCCGCCGGCGCCGCCCCGCCCATTGCGCGCGGTAGTAGGGCACCCGGGTGGCGGCCCGGTGCAGAACGTATCCCAGCCGCTCCTGCCGCCACGCGTCCCATTGCGCCGCACTCCAGTGCTCGCGCTCCTGGGCCTCCGCGATGAGACGCGGGGTCTCGCGACCGTAGCGCGACCAGCGGAGATACCACCCGCGCAGCGTGGCGGCGAGCGACCGGGCGGGTGACGGCAGCCGGTGATACAAGCGCAGGGGCAAGCTGCTCATGAGGCGCTCAGCGCGGCGATCGTATCCACCACGACCGCCGCCTCGCGGCCCACGAGACCCAGGCTCCCCGCCACGACCATGGCCGGCACCAGGCAGAGCCGGGAGGCGGCCCGCCACTCGCCGGCGCCGGCGACGGCCGCGAGCTGCCGCAGGTAGAGGCGGTGGCGCACCCCCATCGTCGGGAAGCGGTAGCGACCGGCGCGGAACACCACCCGTCCCCACCCTTCGAGGGTCAGCGTGCGCCACGCGTCGGCCGGCAACAAGTCGCGATCGTACAGCTCGCCGTAGATCTGGGCTACATAGCGCAGATAGCAGCACAGCCCGGCATAGACGCCCAGGCGGCGGGCCACGCCGACCAGATACGTCCAGTCGAGCTGCTGGGTACGCACGGTGGTGACGGTCGTCACGACGTCGGCGATGCGGAACGAGCGGCGACCCGCCACCCGGCTCATCCCCTGGAGGATGAGCTGATCTTCGGGCGCCGGCACGAAGCACTCCTCCCCCGCGACGATCCGGCGCCGGCGGCGCCGGATCAGAGCCGTGGGGTAGGACGCGTGCTCACCGACGAGCCCGAGGCGGCCGTGATGCACGTCGAGAACCAGCCCGGACTCGTGCAGCCAGTAGAGCGCCGTGCCGGCGATGCGATCGCGCAGGTCTCGCGCCCGCAGGGAGGCCGCGAGCCCGGCGAGGATGAGCGCGTCGACTTGCGTTTCGCGCGACAACACCATCAAATCGAGATCCCCACCCACGTCGGGGAAGTGCTGCCACGCCGTGGGAAACAGGAAATCGACGCCGTGCCGCGCACACCGCTCGGCGATGCCGCGCATCACGGAGCAGGCCGTGTGCGCCCGCTCGCGCTCCCGCTCCGCCGCCGCCGCGAAGAACGCCGGCGGCCGGAGCCCCAAGCGCTCGAGCTGCTCGGCCAGGCGGACTAGCACGCTGTTCTGCTGGGCGAGGCCGAGCAGCAGGGGCCAGTCCACGGTCATGCCGGGGGGCGGGGAGCCGCCCTGGTCGAGCAGCACCCAGAGGGCCAGAGTCGCGTGCCGTTGCTCGGTGGTGTCGATCATGCGGAGAGGCGCTCCTCGACCGCCCGCTCGAGCGTGCGGCGCGTGGCGCCGAGGTCGGAGTTGGGGAGGACGATGGCGGACGGCACCAAGAGCGCGATCGCCTGATAGGCGGCGCTGCGACGCGCCAGATAGGCCACGGAGTATTCGCCCTTACGGGCGTAGGATTCCTCCGGACTGACGTCCAGAAATACCGGGATGTCGGGCTGCGGCGTCAGGTGCTCGAGCAGCCGGACCCAGAACCAGCGGCCGTCGTCGGCTACGTCCACCAGCGCGTCGTAGAAGTAGCGATCGGTGACGAGCACCCGACGCCGGACCGTGGCCACGTAAAACCGGATCGCAAGAAAGATCGCCAGGTCCACCGGGTAGAGCGCTCGGCGCAGGGGCTTGCTCCACACGATCGCATCCCGAATTCTGCCCAGCAGTCCCCGGAGCCCGGGGGCCCGCGGACGCCCTGCCCAGCGCGGCCGCGGGGGCTCGCCGCCGTTGCCGCTGCCCATGAGGCGCCGCACCCCGTCGCGCGCCGCGCGCAGGAGGGCGTACGCGCCCACGCCGTCGGTCATGTGCAGCACGGTCACCGGACGGTGGCGCCGCTCGAGCTCGCTCCGGAGCCAGGCAATCAGCGTGGACTTGCCGGCCCCGTCGAGGCCCGAGAACGAGATCACGAGGCCGCGGCGGCTCATGAGTGGGCCAACGCGAGCGCGCGCCTGCCCGGGGCGAGCCGCCGCGTGGCGCCGAGCTGCTCGGCCAGGCGCGCGCCGTTGCGCCACATATCGAACTTGTCCTCCACATGCGCCCGTCCCAGCCGGGCGAAGGTCTGCCGGAGGTCCGCGTGCCCCAACAGACGCTCGATCGCGTCCGCGAGCGCCCCGAGGTCGCCCGAGGGCACGAGCAGGCCGCACCGGCCGTCGTCCAGCGCCTCCGGGATTCCGGCGACCCGAGACGCGATCACCGGGGTGCCCAGCGCCATCGCTTCGCGCAGCACGTTGGGCAGCCCGTCGCCAAGCCGATCCGAGGGATGCACCAGAACGGTGGCCTGGCTCATGGCCTGCTGTACCTCGGCGAATTTCAGCCACCCGCGGAAGCGCACGCGGTCGGCGATGCCGAGGTCGCCGGCGAGCGCGCGCAAGGCGCCGCCCTCGGGACCATCTCCGACGATCTCGACCTCCGCCTCCAGGCCGCGGTCCTGGAGGAGCCGCACGGCCCGGAGCAGGAACGCGAATCCCTTGTCCTTCGCCAGGCGGCCGACGGCAAGGAGGCGCCGCGGCGGTCGTCCCTCGGGCCGGTATGCGAACTGCGCCAGGTCGAGCCCGTGGTAGCATACATGGACGCGATCCGCGAGGCCCGGAGCGGTCGGCGCGTAGTGCTCCGCGAGATAGCCGCGGTTGAACTCGCAGCAGGTGATGACGGCATCCGCGTACCGCAGCTTCTGCTCCAGGTACGCGGGTCGCAGATACAGGTCGGTGCCGGCGTGCAACCAGATCGAGAACGGGATCGGTCGGTCGATCAGCCGGTGAAACAGATACGCACAGGTCCCGGCGTAATTGCCCCAATAGGCGAGCACGTGATCGTAGCTGCCGCCGTGGCGCGCGGCCCAGGCCCACGCCTTCGGCAGGACGTACAGGCTCTTCGCGACCGGCCCGGCGCCGTACGGCAACGCCGCCGCTCCCACCGCGACGGCCGTCTGCGCGACGGTGCCGAGCTCACGGGACCGCCACGGGCGCGTACGGGCGAGACTCCGTAAGAGGCCGAGGTGATGCACGCGGGTCCGCGGCACCACGTCCTCGCCCGGGAACCCGAGGCTGTACCGCCACAGGGTGGAGTCGAGAGGATAAATCGGGAAGATATCCAGTTCGATACCGGCCGCGGCGAGCGCCCGCATGTCGCGCTCGAAGAAGGTCGACACGCGCGCCGGATACTTGCTGGTGAAGACGGCCAGCCTCATCGAGCCTCGGCTCCCGCGCTCACCACGTGAGCACGCTCACCAGGTGAGGTTGTGCTGGCGCAGCCACAGCTCGAGCGACAGGACCGTGAACACCCGCTGGTACAGGCCGGCGCGGCTGATGTCGCCGCCTCGCGCGCCGTGCCGTGCCGCGCGGAACTGGCGCAGCCACGCCGCGACCTGCGCGACGTCGAGGAGCTCGCGCGTCCGCGCCGCAGGAGACAGCAGCAGATCTTCCAGCGCCGCGTGCATCTGCTCCGGGACCATCACGTCGAGCGGCACGGTGAAGCCGTGTTTGGGATGGGCGACCACGGGACGTGGGAGCCAGCGCGCCGCGAGCTCGCGCAGCACGAGCTTGCCGGTGCGGCCGTCGGTCTTGAGATCGTGCGGCAACGCGAGGCCCTGGGCTACGAGGTCCTCGTCCAGCATCGGCACGCGGATCTCGATGCTCGCCCGCATGCTCATCATGTCGACCTTGCGGAGCATGTCCGAGGGCAGTCCCACCGCGAACAGCGTTTCGGTCAGCCGCCGCGACAGCTCCTCCACGTCGGACACGCCGGGCGGCTGGTGGCCGTTGAAATGGCGGTGCACGGCCAGGAGCCCTTCCCGGGCACCGGGCAGCACCAGCGCACGCTTCTGCTCTTCGGACAGATAGTTGGCCAGGCCGGCGAGCAGCACCGCCGAGTCGGCCCGACCGGCGTGGGCGAGGCGGGCCGCCTTGGTGACCTGACGCCCCCAGTCCCGCGTCCAGCGCGTGAGCCCGCGTCCCGTCACCTGCGCCGCCGCCGCGACCCAGCGCGGCAGCTGCATCAGACGGACCAACCGGTTGGCGCGCCAGAAGCTCGCGTATCCTCCGAACGCCTCGTCGCCCCCGTCTCCCGACAGCGTGCAGATGATGCCGCGGTCCCGCACGGCGCGCGAGATCCAGTACATCGGGAGGAAGCTCGTGTCCGCGAACGGCTGGTCGAAGTGCCCCAGCAGGCCGAGGATGGCGTCCGTGGTGAGTGCGGTATCGCTCAGGTCGATGGTGTGGTGGTTGGTCCCGCAGTGCGCGGATACCGTTAACGCCGTCGTGGTCTCGTCGTGGGCGCGGTCGGGGAAACGCACGTTGAAAGTCGTGGTCGGCTGGCCGGTGGCGCGGCCGTGGGCCGCGACGACCAGCGACGAGTCGATGCCGCCGGACAAGAGCGCCGCGACCGGAACGTCGGCCACCGACTGAGCGCCGACCGCGGCGAGGAGCGATCCGGACGCGGCCGTCACCGCGTCGGCGAGCGTGCGACCCCGGTCGGGGTGCGCCGCGATCCGCTCGTACTCGCGCAGGTGATGTCCCTGGCGGCTGACGGTGAGACAACTGCCCCGCGGCAGCGCCTGAATGTTCGCAAATCCCGTGGCCGGCTCCGGGATGTAGCCCAGGCCCAGGAAGTCATAGCAGGCCTGGCGGTCGATTTCGGGACGGAAGCCCGGCAGCGCCAGGAGCGCCTTCATCTCGCTGGCAAAGGCCCATTCGCCGTCTTGCACGGTGAAGAACAGCGGTTTCACCCCGCAGCGGTCCCGGGCGAGGAACAGCCGGCCGCGCCGCCGGTCGTAGATCGCGAAGGCGAAGATGCCGCGCAGGCGCGACACCATGCGCTCGCCCTCGTCCTCGTACAGGTGGACGAGCACTTCCGTGTCGGAGGTGCTGCGGAAGCGGTGCCCGCGCGCCTTGAGCTCGGCCGTGAGGGCGCGGTAGTTGTAGATCTCGCCGTTGTAGACGACCAGGACGGCCCCGTCCTCGTTGCTCATCGGCTGCGCGCCGGTGGGCGAGAGGTCGATGAGCGCGAGCCGCCGGTGAACCAGGTCGCAGCGGTCGTCCGCAAAGTGACCCTCGCCGTCAGGCCCGCGATGCGCCAGCAGCGCCGACGCCTGGGCGGCCCAGCCGGGCTCAGGTGTCAGCTGGGCGGGGTGGAACCGGCCGGCTATGCCGCACATTGGGCGGCGGGGGATAGGGTCATGGTGGCGGGGGCGACAAGTGCAAGAGACGTACGCAGTGCATTCTCACTCAAGTCTTTCGACCACATGTCGTTATGGACGCCGGCGAGGTCCGGGCCGGCCCCCCTGTGGCAGTTGCGTTACAGGTTCGCCCCAGCTTCAGGCTGGGTCCGCCTGCCGACCCTCGGCGCCGCTGGGCGCAAGGGCTGGGCGGCGGCGCCGGTCGGGGGGCGGCGCGGGCGGCCCGGCCGGCGCGGGCGCTGGAAACGCGGCCGGGGGATACGTGGCGCTGGCGAGCCCGTACGCGAGGATGAGCCAGAGCAGCTTGGAGGCGATCCAGTTGCCGCTCATGTTGGCCAGCATGACGCCGGCCAGCAGGGCGAGGGCGAGCACACCATGAGCCCGGCGGCGCGCCTGCCAGGCGCCGCGGGCGCACAGGCCGAGGCCGAGCAGGAACGGCACGGCGCCGAGCGTGCCCGTGGAGGTGAGCACCTCGAGGATCAGGTTATGGGCGTCCCGGCGGCGGCGAATGCGTTCGTCCAAGCGAAGGCCGAGCTCGTACTTGTTGTTGACCGGCCCCCACCCGACGAGCGGTCGCTCCGCCGCCATCTGCAGGAGGGCCGGATAAATGCGCTCCCGCCCGGCGAGCGCACCGCGCTCCAGCGCTTCCGCGAATCGCGCGCGCATGAGGGGGTTGGCATAGGTGGCGTAGACGAGAACGACGATGGCCAGCGCGGTCACGGCGGCGTTGCGCACCCGGATCCAGGTCGAGTGGGCGCCGCCGAGGGCGAACACCACGAGGCCCAGGCCGAGGGCCACCAGCCCCCCGCGCGAGCCGGTAGCCACGACGGAGGCGCCCAGCAGCCCGAACGCGGGCCACACCAGCGAGCGGCGGCGCACGAACGGTCGCTCCAACCCGTATTGGAGCGCCAGCAGCGCGATCAGGCCGGCCCCGAGGATCATGGCGCTGTTGTTGGCGTTCTGGCCGAGCGCGGTGATCCGCTCGCCGCCGCCCCACTCCACGCGAGCGGTGCGCGCGATCCCGAGGACCGGGAGCATCGCTCGCGCGACGCAGGCGACGGCGAAGACGGCGAGAGCCTCCCGCCCGATTTTTTCGGCGCGCATGAGGTTGTAGCCGGCCCACAGCGCGAGCACGCCCTCGAGAATGAGGAGAAACTGCTTGACGACCTGGCCCCAGTAATCCGGCGTGATCAGGTCGGTCGCGATGTGGTCGCCGCCGTTCAGCGCGGCCGACAGCCAGTACGCGTAGAGGTACGCCACGAAGCAGAACAGCGCCGCGGGCTTGCGGGCGTAACACTCCCGCGGCTCGAGCAGCGTCGCGCACAGGAACAGCGCCGCGGTGAGCGTCGGAATCTCGACCGGAAACGAGCGACCGGGGAACTCGAACGGGATCGAGCACACGAGGAGATAGAACGCCCAGCGCACGGCGGGATTCAGCCGCGGATCGCTCGTCACCGGATCCTCCGGGCGAGCTCGCGCCCCCGCCGCAGCACGGCGGCCCGGGCGTCGCCGGGGAGGCCGGTGACGAGCGCCAGGCCGAACACGGCGAGCGCCGTCCCGGCGACGCCCACGACCCACGTGATCCAGTGCTGCACCAGCATCCGGTCGCCGAAATAGGCGGCGGCGGTGAACAACACGGCCATGGTGGCGAGCGGCCGCGCGATGGTGCCGAGCGACGCCCGCGACGTCACGCCGAGGCAGCGGCGCACCAGGTGGGGATAGGCGATCGACTGGGTGAGCCGGCCGGCCAGGATCCCGGCGCACAAGCCGAGCATGCCGAAGCGCAGCGTCAGCAGGATGCCCAGGCCGATGGTCAGCACCGCGGCCACCACGGTCACCAGCACGCGCTGGCGCAGCTGGAGCGCCGAATCGATGACGTAGGCGTCGCTGCGGACGAACGCCGTCTGCGCCATGATGAACACGATGAGCAGGTTCACCCACGTGCCGGCGTAGTTCTGAGAACCGACCCAGAGCCCGAGGAAGGAGCGGTTCCAGAGCAGGATCGTGACGCCGACGGTCGCCGCGAACAGCCACGTGACCGCGAGCAGTTCGTTCCGCAGTGCGAGGGCCTTCTCGTGCTGGCGCAGACCGATCACGCCGCCGATCCCGGGGATGGCGCCTCCAGCCGCGAGGACGTGCACGTTGACCGCCATGCGGGCGGCGTAGCCGGTGAGCACGTAGGGGGTGACCGCCGCGGGGGAGAGCACAATGCCGAGGATGATCACGTCGCTCGCGAGCAGCAGCTTCGTGATCGCCTCGCCGGCCGAATACCACACGCTCAGGCCGAGCAGCCCCGTGACTTCGGTGCGCGTGGGGCGGGCGACGCCGAACCAGGGGACGTACTTGCGGACCACCCACCAGAAGCACAGCCCCATGAGCAGGGCGAACGCGACCTGCGCGCCCGCCGCCCCGACCATGCCGAGCCCGACGTAGATCCCAGCCGCCACGAGCGCCCCGCCCACCAGCTCGAGCCCCGCCTGCAACCCCATGCGCTTGTATCCGAGATTCATCCCGCGCAGCACCGATTCGGGCAGCGACGCGAGGTTGCCGAAGAGCAGGCTCACCGTGAGCAGCGCGCACGTCAGCCGTACGACGGGAAAGAGCGGTGGCGCCACCTTGGTGATCGTTGGGGCGAGCCACACGAGTCCGGCGCCGGCGGCGACCACGACCGGGAGGAACAAGAGCCAGACGACGAGGGCGCCGCCGACGTAGCGACGCTTGGCGCCGTCGTCGTTGCTCGCCTGCAGGTTGGAGATCACCAGGCGCAGTGCCTGAGTGGGCCGGCCGTCGCCCGCGGTCATGTAGCCCGCGAGGCGGCCCAGCATCTCCCACACGCCGTACAGCGAGCGGCCCAGCCCGCCGACCAGGATGGGCACGACCACCAGTCCCACGGCGACTTTCGCGCCGTAGTCGAGGAGCGATGCGATGACGTTGAGCGAGGCCCGCTGCGTCAGCGTGACGGGACGCGGCGCGTCGGCGACGGGCGTCGCGATCCGCACCGCGTCAGCCACGGGAATGCTCCGTCAGCAGTTCGAGGACGGCATCGCCAAGACGGCCGGGGGTGGTCTCGGTCGTGGCGAGCGTGATCGGCGGGGGTCCGCCGGCGCGTGCGAGCCCGCCCAGCACGCGCTCGAAGGCGATCCGGTAGCGCCCTACCAGGTCGCGGATCTCCCCGTCCGCCATCTGGCGGAACACGTCGGCGGGCTTGTGCCGCCCGCGGATGCGCGAGGTGAGCACCGGTTCCGGTGCGTCGAGCAGCACCAGGCGATCGAGCAGGGCGGCCCAGGCCGCGTACGTGGCGAGCCACCAGGGTTCCGCCCGCCCGTTCTGGAGGCGCGGATGGCCGAACACGCGCAGCCAGCTGAGCGCGAACACGGGCCCCTCATCGAGCACCACCACACGGGCGCCGGCGACCCGGCGCCGGACGAACAGGCGCAGCGCGTTGAGGCGGACGATCTGTTTCAGCTCTTCGCGGGGCAGCGAGCGGGTCAGGACGCAGAGGCGGAGCAGCAGGGGGAGCGAGCGGACGCCGCTCTCGAGCAAGAGCGCCCGGGGGAGGTTCCAGACGCTCGCGCGCACCACGTCGTGCCGCGCGAGCAGTCGCTCGGCCAGAGCGCTCTTGCCCACTCCTGCCGGACCCACCAGCTCGACGATCATCGGGCGCGACGCGCCGTTCCGCTTCGTCATGACGCCGCTACAGCTCGCGCCACAGGATGATCTTCAACTCGGCGAGCACGTCGGCCAGCGGTCGGCTGGCATCCACGATGTGCACGCGCCGGCCGCTCCAGTCGGTATTCCACACGAGCTGGCAGCGGGCGCGCACGTAGTCGGCGGGCTCGTCGGTCTTGCGCCGCACGGCGGTCTCGGGATCGACGCGCAGCAGGACGAGCACGTCGGGGGCGAGAATCTGCCGGTAGTAGCGGGCCTCGGCCGCCACGAGCCAGCGGCCCAGCCGGGTGCGGGCGAGCGGCGCAAACGCGTCAAGCCGCGGCCCCGACAGCGTCGGATTCTCAGGCACGGGATAGCGCTCGCACAGGGAGATGCCGCCCCCCAGGGCAAAGCGCCGCGCCTGCAGGTACAACCGGTAGCGGTCGCGGGCGGTGCAGACGTCGCGCACCGCGGCGAGGTAGCCCGGCACTCGCTCGCGATCCTCGTCCGCCTCCACGGCGAGGCGCAGCAGCCGC
>JBGPDL010000050.1:0-19917 GCA_041482275.1 Gemmatimonadota bacterium
CCCGAAGGCTTGGGGATGTACTACGCATGGCTCGGGGATGTGGATGCGTCGCTGCATTGGTATGAAGCGGCTCCGCGGGTTGCACGGCCTGGCCTGCTGCGGAGCGGCGTGTTCGATCGGGTTCGTAACGATGCCCGCTTTCAGGCGGGCATCGAGCGGCTGACCGCGCGCAACCGTGCGCGTCTCGAGCAGGCGATTGTGAAGGCCCGGGCGCTGAGACCGTAGCCCCCGAATCAATTGAACCGTGTCGTCCGCCAGAGGAGGAGGCCGGTGCTGCAGAGCAGACCCAGCATCGCGGCGGCGAGCCCCACAACCCACCCCCAGCCGAGGGGCAGCTGGGGCACACGGGCGATCAGCCCGAACGCCACGAAGACCGCGGTCGCGACGCACACGAGCGTCCAGTCGAGCCACGACCGGCGGCTGGGGGCCGGACCCGCGCTTTCGCCGGCGAGCGCGGCCCGGACGTACGCTGGGTCGATCCCGTAGCGCGTGCCTTCACGCGCCGCCGCCTCCTGCCAGCGGCGGTGCTCGGCACCCGTGGCGGACGCGAGCGCGATTGCCGCCGCGCCCAGCGCCATGAGGAGCGATCCCCCGATCACCTGGCCGTATGTCGCGCCGGGGCGGCCGCGCAGCTCGCCGAATACCAGGAGGCCCCACACGAGGCCCCACAGCTGGTTCGTGTTCGAGAGCGGAATGCCGCGGCTGATGCCGACGTATTTCGCGGCGTACTGCTGAAACAGGTCGCCCACCACCCACACGAATCCGCCCAGCAGCAGCCAGAACAGCACGGTGCGCGCGCCGGCGAGCTCGGCCGCGAGTGGACCCGGGCCACCGCGGTCGGCGAGCGCGAGCGCGGTCATCAGGCCCACCTCGCCGACGCTGAAGAACGTGACGAAGGCGAGCGGGTTCATGCCGGTGAGGTACGCTTTGCGGTAGGGGATGTACATCGTGCCCCACAGCGCTCCGGCCGCCAGCGCGGCGACGACGCCGCGCCCGGCGTGGCCGCCCGGCGTGCCGGCCGCCGACGCGACCGCGAGCAGAGCGGCGCCGGCGCACATCAGCACGGCGCCGCCCAGAACGCCGAGCCGACGCGACCACCCCGCGCCGTGCAGCTCGTTGAAGAACACCGCTCCCCACAGGATGCCCAGCAGGCTGTTCGCGTTCCACAGGGGAAACGCGATGGCGAGGCCGATATCCCGAATCGCGAACACGGTCAGGGTGTTGGCCACGGCCCAGAGGCAACCCGCGAGTACCGCCCACGCCACCAGGTGAGGTGCCTGGCGCACGTCCGCGCCGATCGCGGCCGTGCCGCGCAGCAGTGCCGGCACGCTCCAGCGCGCCAGAAACACGCCCAGTACCATCGTCAGCGAGATCACCACCGGGGAGAGACCGAGGGCGACCACCTTGGTCGGCGCCTCGGCCGCGCCAAGCCAGGCGCCGGCGGTGAAGCCGCTGGCAACGCCCGCGAGCTGCAAG
Source organism: Gemmatimonadota bacterium (assembly GCA_041482275.1). GTDB lineage: Bacteria > Gemmatimonadota > Gemmatimonadetes > Gemmatimonadales > GWC2-71-9 > AG41. Next base: position 1,477 of record JBGPDL010000050.1, read on the forward strand.
CGGCGCAACCGCGCGGCGTCGATCCCGGCCGTCGGCGCTAGCGGATCCACGCGAGCACCAGCAGGCCGCCAAGCAGCACGGCGACCGGCACCCAGAACTGCGCGTCGCAGAGCATCACGGCGAGGCGGCTCCGGCCGGTAGGCGTCACAGCGGCTGTTCGGCGAAGTGACAGGCCGCGAACTGACCCGGCGCGACCTCACGCAGCGCGGGCGGCTCCGTACGGCAGCGCGCGTCCTTCTTGGGATGCGGGCAGCGGGGGTGAAACGGGCAGCCGGGGGGCGGGTGTGCGGGCGACGGCACGTCGCCCGCCAGCACGATGCGCTGGCGCTGCGCCTTGGGATCCGGCACGGGTACCGCGGAGAGAAGCGACGCGGTGTAGGGGTGGCGCGGCGCGGCGTACAGGGCGGGCGCGGGCGCTCGCTCCACGATCTTGCCGAGGTACATCACCGCCACCTGGTCGGCGATGTGCTTCACCACCGCGAGATCGTGGGCGATGAAGAGGTATGTCAGCCGCCGCCGCTGCTGCAGGTCGGCCAGCAGATTCAAGACCTGCGCCTGGACCGAGACGTCGAGCGCGCTCACCGGCTCGTCGAGCACGACGAATTGCGGCTCGACCGACAGCGCACGGGCGATCCCCACGCGCTGGCGCTGCCCGCCCGACAGCTGGTGCGGGTAGCTCCGCTCGAACGCCGCGTCGAGGCCTACCTCTTCCAGCAGCGCCGTGATGCGCCGTCCCGCGTCCGGGCCGCGCGCGATCCGATGGATCGCGAGCGGCTCGGCGAGCGTCTGGCGCACCGTCATGCGCGGGTTGAGCGAGCCGTAGGGATCCTGGAAGACGATCTGCATGCGGCGGCGCAGCACGCGCAGCTCCCGCGGGGCGAGAGCCAGCACGTCCTGCCCGTCGATCGTGACGCGGCCGGCGTCGGGCTCGATCAGCCGCAGGATGGCGCGGCCCGTCGTCGATTTGCCGCACCCCGACTCGCCCACGAGGCCCAGCGTTTGGCCGGGCGGGATCGCGAACGACACGCCGTCCACGGCGCGCACCACGGCCCGCGGCGAGCCCAACCCGAACCACCGCCGCCCGGCGGGGAAATGCTTGACCAGGCCCTCCACCTCGACCAGCGCGGACGCGGGCGTCATGGGTGCGGGGTGCGGCGCCGCGGCTCGGTGAGGAGCCAGCACCGCACGGTGTGAGCGCCAGGCTCCCCGGCGGCCGCGTCGAGCAGCGGCGGCTCCTCCGCCCGGCAACGGTCCCAGGCGTAGGGGCAGCGGGGATGGAAGCGGCACCCCGAGGGCCACGCGGTGGCGGCGGGCACCTGGCCCGGGATGCTGTGGAGCCGGCCCCGGGCGCGGGCCGGCGGGGCGTCGAGTCGCGGCACCGAAGCGAGCAGCCCTTCCGTGTAGGGGTGCAGCGGATGCGCGAACAGCTCCACCGTGGGCGCCTGTTCCACGATCTGCCCGGCGTACATCACCATCACGCGGTCGGCGCTCCCCGCCACCACGCCCAGGTCGTGCGTGATGAGCATGACCGCCATCCCGAGCTCGGCCTGCAACCGGTCGAGCAGCTCGAGGATCTGCGCCTGGATCGTCACGTCGAGCGCCGTGGTCGGCTCGTCGGCGATGAGCAGCTTGGGGTGACACACCAACGCCATGGCGATCATGACGCGCTGGCGCATGCCGCCGCTCATCTGATGGGGATAGTGGTCCACCCGCTCCTCGGGGTCGGGGATGCCCACGAGCGCGAGCATCTCGATCGCCCGCTTGCGCGCCGCCGCGCGCGTCAGCCCTTGATGCACGATCGCGGCCTCGCCGATCTGGTCGCCCACCGTGAACACGGGGTTGAGCGACGTCATCGGCTCTTGAAAGATCATGGCGATCTGATTGCCGCGGATGGCGCGCAGCTCGCGGGGCTCGAGCGTCAGCAGGTTGCGGCCCTCGAACTCGATGAAGCTCCCGGGGCGGATGTGGCCGGGCGGCTCGGGAATGAGGCGGAGGATGGACAGGGAAGTGACGGTCTTGCCGCACCCCGATTCGCCGACGATGCCGAGGGTCTCGCCCGGCTGCACCTCGAAGGACACGCCGTCCACGGCGCGCGCCGTCCCCCGGCCGTACTCGGTGACGAAGTAGGTCTTGAGATCGCGCACGCGCAGCAGGGGCTCCGTCACGCCGCCTCCCGGCGCGGATCGAGCGCGTCGCGCAGCGCGTCGCCGACGGCGTTGAGCGCCATGACGACGAGCGAGATCGCCAGGCCGGGGAAGGTCGCCGACCACCAGGCCACCGCCATCTTGGGCATGCTGTCGGCGATCATGTTGCCCCAGCTTGGCGCCGGAGAGGGGACGCCCAGCCCCAGGAAGGAAAGCCCCGCCTCGAGCAGCATGACGTTGCCGATCCCGAGCGCCGCCGAAACGATGATGGGCGCGGCGGCGTTGGGGAGCACGTGGCGGAAGATGACGCGCCCCGGTCCCGCCCCCAGCGCCCGGGCCGCCGCCACGAACTCCCGCTCGCGCAGGCTCAGCACCTCCGCGCGCACCAGCCGGCTGGTCCCGAACCAGCCGGTGAGCCCGATGAGCAGCACGAGCACCCAGAGCGGCAGGTGCTCCCACAGCGCCACCGCCATCAGCAGCAGGAAGATGCGCGGCATGGCGAGGGCCACGTCCACGAGCCGCATCAGCGCGACGTCCACCCAGCGGCGGAAGTAGCCCGCGACGGCACCGACCGCCGCGCCGACCGTCACCGCGACGACCATCGCAAGCGTGCCGATGCCCAGTGAAAGACGAGCGCCGTACGCCAGGCGACTCCAGACGTCCCGGCTCAAGGGGTCGGTCCCGAGCGGGTGCCGGGCCGACGGCGGCTGGTTCGGGCGCGCGATGTCGATCTGGTAATAGGGGGGAAACGGCGCGACCGCGGGGGCCGCGACCGCGATCGTGACGAAAAACGCGAGCACGAACATCCCCGGCGCTGCGGTCGGGTGCCGAAAGAAGCGCCGGCCCGGCGTGCTGCTCAAGGCGCGTCGTCGGGTTTCCGCCACGACGGCCAGCGCCACCACAGCGGCCCCGCCCACCGCGAGCCAGTTCCAAACGTTCATGCGTCGCGCACCCGGATCCGGGGATCGGCGATCGCGTACAGGACGTCGGCGATGAGATTGCCGAGAACGACCATGACGCTCGTCACGAGTGCGGCGCCGGTCACCACCGGGTAGTCGCGTTGGAAGATCGCGCTCACGGCCAGCCGGCCCATCCCCGGCCAGGCGAACACCGTCTCGACCAGCACGGCTCCCGTCAAAAGGAAGGGAAACGCCAGCCCGAACAGCGTGATGAACGGGAGCAGAGCGTTCCGCAACGCGTGCACCAGCAGCACGCGTCGCTCGCGCAAACCTTTGGCCCGGGCAGTGCGGACGTAGTCCTGACGGATGACCTCGAGCATGGCGGCCCGATGGTAGCGGGCGGTGCCGGCGGCGCCGACGAGGCCGAGCGTGAGCGCGGGCAGCATGAGATGCCAGAAGAAGTCGGCCACGCACCGCGGCGAGTCGACCTGTGGACAGAACACCGGGTCGCCCATCCCCGCGACCGGGAACCAGCGGAGCCACTGCCCGAATACGAGCAGCAGCACGAGGCCCAGCCAGAACGTCGGCATCGAGTTGACGAACAGCGCGACATTGCCGAGCGCGATGTCGCCGAAACGGCGCTCCCGCACGGCCTGGTAGATGCCGAGGGCCAGTCCGAGGGCGAAGTCGATGACCAGCGCGGCGAGCGCGAGCGTGAAGGTATTCGGGATGGCGTCGGCGAGCGCGTCCGCGACGGGCCGATGCAGGCCCAGCGACTCGCCCAGGTCTCCGCGGAGCAGCGCGCCGAGGTATTTCACGTACTGCACTCGCAGCGGCCGGTCGTAGCCGAACCGGATGCGCTGCCGCTCGCACACGTCGGCAGGAAGGGGTCGCTGCTCGGACGGCCCGCAGGGCGAGCCGTGGGCCAGGTGAACGACGAAGAACGTGATGGTGACGACCGCGAACACGATGGCGATCGACGCGGCGAGCCGCCGCACCAGCCATACCGCCACCTAGCGCTCCACGCGGTCTCGATCCGTCAGGCGATCAGCGGGGATGCGCCACGTGCGGAGCAGCGCGAGCCAGGAATCGGGCCGGATGGTCACGTCCGCGACGCGCTTGTGCACCGACGCGAAGTTTTCGGTGGCGAAGAGAAAGATGCCGGGCGCATCCTGGTTCAGGGTCTCGATGGCCGCGCGCCACGCGCGGCGCGCCTGCTCGCGGTTCGCGGCGGCCGCCACCGCCTGGTCCACGAGCCGGTCCACAACCGGATTGTCGTAGCGCCCGTAATTGGACCGCCCGAATCCCGCCCGGGTCCACGTCTGGGGCAGCCCCGACGAGGGCGTCGGGTCGGTGGTCCACACGTTCAAGACCGCGTCGAATCGGCCCCCGCGATCGCGCTCGTTGAACAGGCTGAAGTCGACTTCGTCGAGCTGCACGTCCACGCCGACGCCCCGGAATTGCTCTTGCAGCAGGCGGCCGTATTGCCGCCGGATGATGCTCGACGTGGGCACGAGCAGGCGGAACGCCAGCGCGTGGCCGTCCTTGTCGCGGATGCCGTCGCCGTCCGAGTCGGTCCAGCCGAGTCGCGTGAGCAGCCGCGCCGCCTGCGCGCTGTCATACGGTAGCTCCCTGATCTCCGGGTCCCAGATCCACCAGAGCCGGGACATCGGGCCGGGGGGGACCGTGGCCAGATCTTCCCAGACATTGCGCAGCAGGCGTTCCCGGTCGGCCGCCATGACGAGAGCCCGCCGCAGGTCGCGGTCGCCGAACAGCGGGTGCGGCCGGGTCGTATCGCCCGGCGCCGCCAGGTTGAACCCGAGGTAGCCGTACTGGGCGCCTTTGTACGGATAGATCGCGAGCTGCGTGTCGCCGCGCACGCGCTTGACGTTGTCGGGCGTGATGAGCACTTCCACCGCGTCGGCGTCCCCCGCGATCAGCTGGGTCACGGCGACCGTCTGATCGGGCGTGAAGCGCCAGATTACGCGCCGGATGTGCGGCCGCCCCAGGAAGAACGTGGAATCGGCTGCGAGCTCGATGCGCTCACCGGCCTTCCAGGCGACGAAGCGGTACGGGCCGTCGCCGATGGGAGCCCGCCCGAACGCGGCGCTACGCCACTGGTCGCGCGGCAGCTCGCGCAACAGGTGCCCGGGCAGGATGCGCATGTGGTACACCGCGTCGTAGAACATCTCGGGGTAGCGCTGCCGGAATCGGAACACCACGGTGAGCGAATCGCGCGTCGTGACGGCCGCGATGCTGCGCAGCGCGGTGCGAAACGAAGAGTTCACAGCCGTATCAGTGTACGCATCGTAGGTGAACGCGACGTCCCCGGCGGTGACCGCCTGGCCGTCCTGCCAGCGCGCCCGCGGATCGAGGTGGAACACGAGCGTCGTGGGAGCATCCCACTCCCAGCGCTCGGCCAGCTGCGGCCGGAAATCCTCGTCGCCGATCGTGTTTCCCGAGGTGCCGAGATCCGCGAGCTTCAAGAACAGCTGCTCTGTCACGTCGCGTGTGGTGGCGAACTCGCTCACCGGAGGCAGCAGGATGTCCGGCTCACCGGGCGCGGCGATGACGAGCGTGCCGCAGTAGTCGCCGGTGCAGCCCGGCCGCCGCCCGCACCCCGCGGGCAGCACCAGGCCGGCGAGCGCGGCGAGGGCGATCAGGCGGGCGGTCGTTCGGGACGTCGGCATGGCGCGTAAGATTTCACCGGCGCGCTAGCGGCGCCAGGTCCAGGCGGGATCTGAAAAGCAGGCGGTGGAGGGTGGCGGACGGTGGGGGAGGGCGGTGAAGGTGATATCGTCGCCCCAGGCGGCGATGATGGCGTCCGCGATCTCCTTGAAGGAAACGCGCCGGCCGAGCACCGCCGCGAGCGTCGTCTCGCCGCTCCCCGTTCCTCGCGCCGTGCTCACGATGCTCACCAGGTCCTGCGACCCGTCGAGCAAGATCGAGCCGTGCTGCAGGAACGCCCGTCCCTCGCGCACCTGCGCGGAGCCGATCACCTTGCGTCCCGCGACGAGCACTTCGCCGCCAACCGGGGCCGCGAAGCACGGGCCCGGGCGGTCCGACGCTCGGGCGGTCGGACGATCGGGCGCGAGCGCGGCATCCGCCCCCAAGGCACGCAGCGCGATCGCCAGCCGCACATGGATCGCGCGGTAGCCCTCCCGCAGGCCGCCGACCGCGGGGGTCGGCGCGGCCACCGCATAGGTCACCTCGTGCTCGTGCCAGACGGCTCTTCCTCCGGTGGGCCGCCGTACCACGTCGAGCCCCAACCGCGCGATCGCCGTCCGGTCGTAGCGTGCCGCCGGCTCGTTCCGGCCGAGCGAGAGGCAGGGAGGAGCGAAGCGGTACAGGCGCAGGAACGCCCGGCCGGTGTGGGCCGCGTCCGCGAGCAGCGCCGCGTCGACGGCCATGTTCTCGGCGCCCGAGCGGCCCTCGGGCTCGAGCAGCAGCTCCCAGTGCACCGCCGCTTCAGTCAGCGGCAAGCGCGTACGCCTCCATCGGGGGACACACGCACACCAGGTTCCGGTCCCCGTATGCGCCGTCCACCCGGCCGACCGACGGCCAGACTTTGTGGGCCCGCGTCCACACCGCCGGGAAGGCGGCACGCTCGCGCGGGTACGCGCGGTCCCACGCGTCGGCGATCACGTCCTCGAGCGTGTGCGGCGCGTTGGTGAGCAGGTTGTTGCCGCGCGGCTGCGTCCCCTCCTCGACTTCGCGAATCTCCTGGCGGATCGAGATCAGCGCGTCGCAGAAGCGGTCCAGCTCCTCCTTCGACTCGCTCTCGGTCGGCTCGATCATCAGGGTCCCGGCGACCGGGAAGGAGACCGTCGGCGGGTGGAAGCCATAATCGATGATCCGCTTCGCGATATCCTCGACTTCGATGCCGGCGGATGCCTTGAACGGCCGGCAATCGATGATGCACTCGTGCGCGACGAGCCCGTGCTGGCCAGTGTAGAGAGGCGGGTAGTAGGGCGCGAGCCGGTGGGCGACGTAGTTCGCGTTGAGGATCGCGATCTTGGTGGCCTCGACCAGCCCCTCCCGCCCCATCAGCGCGATGTACGCCCAGGAGATCGGCAGGATCCAGGCGCTGCCCCAGGGGGCGGCCGCGACGGTCCCACACGGCTGCTGCTGGCGCAGCGGCACCACGGGATGATCGGGCAGGAACGGCCCGAGGTGCGCCGCCACGCAGATCGGTCCCATCCCCGGGCCGCCGCCGCCGTGGGGGATGCAGAACGTCTTGTGGAGGTTCAGGTGGCACACATCGGCGCCGATATCCGCCGGACGAACCAGTCCCACCTGGGCGTTCATGTTGGCCCCGTCCATATAGACCTGCCCGCCGTGCGCATGCACGATCTCGCAGATTTCGCGGATGGACGCCTCGAACACGCCGTGCGTCGACGGATACGTGATCATCAACGCCGCCAGCGAATCCCTGTGCTCGGTCGCCTTGCTCCGCAGGTCTTCCAGGTCGATGTTGCCGCGCGCGTCCGACTGCACGGGCACGACGCGCAGGCCGGCCATCACCGCGCTCGCCGGGTTGGTGCCGTGCGCCGACGTCGGGATCAGGCACGTCGTGCGATGGCCTTCGCCGCGCGAGCGGTGGTACGCCCGGATCACGAGGAGACCGGTGAACTCGCCCTGGGCGCCCGAGTTCGGCTGCAGGGAGATCTTCGGGAACCCGGTGATCTCCGCGAGCATGTCCTCGAGCTGGCGGAACAGCGTGCGGTAGCCGGTTGCCTGCTCACGCGGTGCGAACGGGTGTAGCCGGTTGAACTCGCGCCACGACAGCGGCACCATCTCGGTCGTGGCGTTGAGTTTCATGGTGCAGGACCCCAGCGGGATCATCGACGAAGTGAGCGAGAGGTCGCGCGCCTCGAGCCGTTTGATGTAGCGCAGCATCTCCGTCTCGGAGCGGTACCGGTGGAACACCGGGTGCGTGAGATAGGGCGACGTGCGGTGCAGCGCTGCGGGGATCGACGGGTCCGCCTTGGCTCCCAGGTCCTCCACCATGAACGGGAGCACCTCGTTGAGCGAGAACGCGGTGACCAGGTCCGCGAGGTCGCCGAGCGTCGTGGCCTCGTCGAGCGAGATGCCGACCCGCGTCGGCGCGATGACCCGCAGATTGATGCGGCGCGCGCGGGCCGCGTCGAGCAGGCGCGGCAGGGCCCACGATTCCACCTCCACGCACAACGTGTCGAAGAACGACGGGTGCACGACGCGGTAACCGAGCCGCGTCAGGGCCTGCGCCAGCAGCACCGCGAGCGTGTGCACGCGCTCGGCGATGCGGCGCAACCCTTCGGGCCCGTGGTACACGGCGTACATGCTCGCCATCACCGCGAGCAGCACCTGCGCGGTGCAGATGTTGCTGGTGGCCTTTTCACGCCGGATGTGCTGCTCGCGAGTCTGCAGCGCCATGCGGAGCGCGGGCCGACCGGCCGCATCCCGCGACACCCCGATGATGCGGCCGGGGACGTGACGCTTGTGGGCCTCTCGGGTGGCGAAGAACGCGGCGTGCGGGCCGCCGTACCCCATCGGCACGCCGAACCGCTGCGAGTTGCCCACGGCGATGTCCGCCCCCCACTCCCCGGGGGGCGCGAGCAGCGTGAGCGCCAGCAGGTCGGTCGCCGCGGTCACGAGCGCGCCCACCGCATGTGCCTTGTCGCAAAATCCGCGGTAGTCCTCGATCTTCCCTTCGGTCGTGGGATACTGCAGCAGCGCGCCGATCACGCCGGGACGGAACTCGAAGCTCTCCGGGTCCGCGACCACGGTCTGCACGCCGCGCGCTTCGGCCCGCGTCCGCACCACGGCGATCGTCTGCGGGTGGCAGCCCTCGGCGATCAGGAACATCGGCGTCGTCCCGGCGGGCACCCGGGCCACGGCCTCGGTGACGTGCATCGCTTCGGCCGCGGCAGTGGCTTCATCGAGCAAGGAGGCGTTGGCGATCGGCAGGGCGGTGAGATCGGCGACCATCGTCTGGAAGTTGAGCAGCGCCTCGAGGCGGCCCTGCGCGACCTCGGGCTGGTAGGGCGTGTAGGCGGTGTACCAGCCCGGGTTCTCGACGATGTTGCGCTGGATGACCTGCGGTGTGAAGGAGTGGTGATACCCCATGCCGATGTACGAACGGTACAGCTGATTCTGAGCCGCAAGCCCGCGCAGCGCCTGCAGCACTTCGCGCTCGGTCCGCCCCGGCGGCAGCGCCAGCGGGCGCCCGAGGCGGATGTCCGCCGGCACGACGGCGTCGATGCAGACGTCGAGCGAGTCGTAGCCTAAGGCCGCCAACATCGCCCGCGTCTCGTCGGGACTGGGCCCGATGTGGCGGGTCGCAAACCGGTCGGCGGGGGCCAGGGAAGCACGGACCGTCGGCATAACGCGTTCGCCCGACCTCAGGAGAGGGTGTGGGTTTGCCCCGGCGCGAGCACGACCACGCGGGCCCTGTCGCCCACCTGCCGTTTGAACTGCTCCGGGTCGGCCTTGATTACATCCCAGGTATTGTAGTGCATCGGAATCACGGCGCGAGGCCGTACCAGCTCCACGGCGCGCACCGCGTCCTCGATGCCCATCGTGTAGTTGTCGCCGATCGGGATCAGCATGACGTCTACCCCACCCGCCAGGAGCTGCATTTCCAGCGTGAGGCCTGTGTCCCCGCAGTGGTACACGGACTTGCCATCCAGCGTCACTACCACGCCGCAGGGGTTGGTCGTGAACTGCCCTGTGGTGTCTCCTTCCACCGCGCCGCCGTGAAAGGCGGGCACGAGCTTCACCCGGCCGAACGGGAACTGATGGGCGCCGCCGATGTGCATCGCATGTACCGTCGCGCCGCGTTGACTACAGAACCGGGCCAGCTCCGCCGTCGCTACGATCGTCGCCCCGTCCCGCTGCGCGATCGGGATCGCGTCCCCTAGATGGTCGCCGTGTCCGTGCGACAGCAGGACCGCGTCGACCTTCGGGAGCTCGGCGAGCGGGATGTCGGCCGCCGGGTTGCCGGTCAGAAACGGGTCGATGATCACGCGACGACCGCCGGCTTCGAGCGAGAAGCAGGCGTGGCCGTGGAAGGTGAGCGTGAGCATGACGGACGACGCTATGGCCCGATGTGCTTCTTGTACGCCTCGCTGCTCAGGAGTTGCTCGAGCTCCGCCGGGTTCTTGACGCGGAGCTTGATCATCCATCCCGCCCCGTAGGGGTCTCGATTGACGAGCGCGGGGTCGCCCTGGAGCGCGGCGTTCACCTCGGTCACGACGCCGGCCGCGGGCGCGTACAGCTCGGACACCGCCTTCACCGCTTCGATCGTGCCGAACACGTCCCGCCGCCCGAAGCTCGTGCCCACCTTGGGCAGGTCGACGTAGACGACGTCCCCCAGCTCCCCCTGTGCATAGTCGGTGATACCGACCTGGACGACGGCGCCGTCGTCGCTCCGCTTCACGTATTCGTGTTCTTCGGTATAACGCAGATCGGCCGGAATGTTCGCCATGCAAGGTCGCTCGGTCGCGGGCCAGTGAGGTCGCGGCGAAGGTTATGGGAGCGCCAAACCCCTGTCAAGTCAATGGGTTGCCCGGTGGAAACAGATCGGCGCGGGGCGCCAGGCCCGCCGCGCCGGGCTCGACCAAGACCGATCTCTCGTATCCCCAGGGGCGCAAGTCGAGTCGCACCGCCACCGGATCGGGATCGTCCGAGAACGCTGCCATGAGCCCCGGCCGGCCGGCGTGGTCCCACGCTTGCTCTGCCGCGGCGGCTGCCGCAGCGGTCGCCACGATCGCGTCGGGTGGCTCCGAGCGGTCCAACGCTTTTGCGATAGCGGCCGCATTGCCCGCCACGCGCCGCACGGTGAGACCGGCGTCCGTGTAGCGGGCGGCGATGGCGTTCAAAGCGGGGTGCTCGCTCGCTTCCGCCGCCGCGAGCAGCAGCGAGCGCGCGGGCCGCCCCAGGGCTGCGACCGCCGCCCGGCGGCGCAGCTCCTCGAACACCGCGCGCGCCTGCCGCTCGAGCTGGCCGAGGGAGCCGTCGTTGTCGATCACAAACTCGCTCTTCCCGCGTTTGCGCTCGGCGGGCATCTGCGCGGCGATCATGCGATCGGACTCTTCGTTCGATAAGCCGCGCATCGCGCGCAACCGGGTGCGCCGCAGCGCGACACCCGCGTCCACCAGCACCACGGCGTCGAACTGGCCGGGGTCGAGCACCTCGAACAGCAGCGGGATGTCGTTGACGACGAGCACGTCGCCCCGCTCCGCGGCTGCTCGTACGAGCTCGTCGCGGCGGCGGCGCACGGCGGGATGGACGATCTGGTTGAGCGCGTCGAGCGCCGTCTGGTCGCCCATCACCTTGCCGCGCAGCGCCCCGCGGTCGAGGCTCCCGTCGGACGCGAGCACGTCAGCGCCGAAGCGGCGCACGATCGCCGCCAAGGCCTCGCCGCCGGGTGCCTGCGCGTCCCGCGCCAAGGCGTCGGCGTCGATGATCGTCGCGCCCCAGTGCTGGAACAAGTCGACGACGGCGGACTTGCCGGCGGCGATGTTCCCGGTCAGGGCGACGTTCAGCATGAATGTTTACAGCAGCGCCGTCTGATCCTCATTGGCTCTCGGGACCTTGTGACAGTGCCGGCACCGGGCCTCGTACGATTCCCGGCCTCCCACCATGATGGTGGGGCTGTCCCACAGGGCAGGCCGCCCGTTCACGAGCCGTTGGTTGCGGCTCGCCGGCCCACCGCACACCACGCAGATCGCCTGCAGCTTGTCGACGATCTCGGCCACCGCCAGGAGGATGGGCATGGAGCCGAACGGCAGGCCGCGAAAATCCATGTCGATGCCCGCCAACACCACCCGTACCCCGCGGTCCGCGAGCTGGTTTGCAGCGGCGATGACGCCGTCGTCCAGGAACTGGACCTCGTCGACCGCGACCACCTCGGTGTCGGCCCGCACGGCGCGGACCACCCCTTCCGACGAGTCCACTGGCTGGGCTTCGACGGTGCCGCCGTCGTGCGTGCTCACCGAATACAGCCCGGCGTAACGGGCATCCAAGTGCGACTTGAACACCTGGACGCGCTTCCTGGCGATGACCGCCCGCCGCACGCGCCGCACCAGCTCCTCGCTCTTGCCGGAGAACATCACGCCGGCGATCACCTCGATCCAACCGGGTCGGGTGCCGTGGAACATGGCGCTCCTGAGGAGGTGCGTGGGGCGAGCATGAACGGGGGGGAAGGGTAGTTTGACCGTGGGGATCGGTCAAGGAAGTGCCCGAATCTTGCGGATTTCCGGGGGATACCCCCATATTGTGGCGGTTTTATGCGGGTTTTCGGGTGCCCCCCCGGGAAAAGGGGCGGATTTCCAAGGGTTTCTAGTGTCCTAGACTCTCACAAGGAGACACGGTGAACAAAGCCGAACTGACCGCGGCACTGGCCATGCGGACCAAGATGTCCAAGGCCGACGCGGGCCGGGCGATCGAAGCCCTGTTCGACGACAAGGGCATCATCGCTGCCGAGCTGAAGAAGGGCGCAAAGGTGCAGATCACCGGCTTCGGGAACTTCGAGGCCCGCAAACGCGCGGCGCGCATGGGCCGCAATCCCAAGACGGGCAGCGTGATTCAGATCAAGGCCTCCATCGCCCCGGCGTTCCGCGCCGGCAAGCAGCTGAAGCAGGCGGTCAACAAGAAGTAGATCTGTTTTTGGGTGTTCCGTTGACAGTTCACGGGCCGTCCCGCTGGGCGGCCCGTCGGCGTTTGGAGGCTAGGCGTCGCGATCGAGCCGCGGCATCACCCGGCGCCCCCGGATCGTGGTGCCCGTGAGTTTTCGAATCGCCTGTTGCGCGACCGCGGCGCTGATCTCGACCAGGGTGAACGATTCGCGGACCTCGATGCGGCCGAGGTCGCCCTTCGCCACCCCGGCCTCGCGGATCAGCGCCCCGACCAGATCCTTCGCTGCCGCTCGATCCTTTTTCCCGACGTTGATGAAAAGCTTCACACGTCCTGTCTCGGCGGGGACGGGTGGGGCGGCCCCTTCACCCGTCCCCCCTCCCCCTTCCCCTAACAGCGCGAGCAACGCCCCCGCGACCTCCGCCGGATCGAACCGCTCGAACAGCGGACCGAGCAACGCGAGCTCGGCGTCCACGTTGCCCGCGACGATGAGCCCGGTTAGGCGTGCGCGCAGGGCCTCCGCGCGGTCCTGCGCCCGGTCGGCACCGGACGGCAGGGCGAGCGGTGTGAGCGTCGCGATGGAGCGGAGGTAGGGCAGCTGGGCCGCGCTGACGAAGACCACCGGCTCGCCCAGCCGGGCGACCGCCGCGAGCTCGTCGCGGTCGGGCAGGGCGGTGCACAGCACCGCGTCCGGGCGCTGCTCGGGCGGCGTGATGGCGCCGCCGCTCCAGACGAACGGCGCGGTGGCACTCAGGGCATCGAGCGCGTCGCGCACGGCGGCCGCACGACGTGATGCCGGCACGATCGCGTAGCGCGCCCGGCACACCGGGCCGAGTGGCGCGCCGGCGTCGTCCACGGGCGGCGTCCCGATCAGGAGCGGCCGGCGCGCGTGTCGCTCGAGGAAATCGTCGAGCCGCGCGGGATTCCAGCTCAATACGATGCGACGGGCGTCACGCGCCTCGCCGAGCACCGTATCGAGCGCGGCCGCGTGGTCGCCCGCGAGCAGCGCTTCCGGCCAGGCGATGAGCACGGTAGGGACGGTCTCGAGTTTGAGCGCGGCGCGCTGGACCAGCGCGGCGAGGTCCTTCGCGCCGCCCGCGAGGATCGGGACGCGGCCTTCCTTGAGGAGGCGGGTGCTGCGGGCGAGTCCGGTGACCGCGTGGACGCGAACACCGGCGGGTGCGGCCTCGGCCCACTCCGCCGCGGAGGCGTCGTCGGCACAGACGATGAGCGCGCGTGGACCCAGGAGCTCCCACGCCGCGCGGGCCTGTTCGGGCGCGGGAGGGCACACCAACACCACCGGGCGGCCGCGCTCGAGCGCGGCCTGAGCGTCCGTCTGCGTCACACGATCCTCGATTGTCAAAGGGCGAGCCGTCGCGGGAGATGCTACCTTCGAGGGGACCGAAAGGCAACCGGTCGGCCCGGTTGCGTCTCCTCCTCGCGCCTGGCTATCCTGTCGCCCATGAGCCTACTGTCCGGCCTCTCGCCCAACCTGCAGCATCTCGAGACCTCCGCGACAATCGCCATTTCGCAGGAGGCGAAACGGCGCAAAGCGGCGGGCGAGGATGTGATCGATCTGGGGGCGGGCGAGCCCGACTTCCCGACGCCGTCCATTCCATCCGACGCCGGGGTGCGGGCGATCCGCGAGGGCAAGACGCACTACCCGGCGAACGAAGGGATCCTCGAGCTGCGCGCCGCCGCGGCGAAGCACCTGTCCCTGCTGTCCGGCGGCCGTCCCGTCAACGCCGACAACATCGTCGTCTCGAACGGCTCGAAGCAGTCGCTCTTTAACGTGTGCTTCTCGCTGTTCGGGCCGGGGGACGTGGTGGCCATTCCCGCGCCCGCTTGGGTGTCGTATCCCCAGATCGTGCACCTCTCGCGCGCCCGGCCCGTGCTCGTGCAAGGGGAGCCCGAGTGGAGCCTCAAGGTGAGCGTGCGCGATCTCGACCGCGTGGTCCCGGGCGCGCGGGGGCTGATCCTGTGCTCGCCGTGTAATCCCACCGGGGCGGTGTACACGCACGCCGAGATCAAGGCCATCGCGCAGTGGGCCCGCGACCGCAAAGTGTGGGTCATCGCGGACGAGATCTACCGCCGCATCCACTACGGCACGGGTCCCGCGCCCTCGTTTCTGGATCTCCCCGACGAGCTGCTCGAGCGCGTCGTCGTGATCTACGGCGTGAGCAAGGCGTACGCGATGACGGGGTGGCGGATCGGGCTGGCGCTCGCGCCCGGCCCGGTGGCGAAGGCGACGGCGGCCCTCCAGTCCCACACCACCACCGGGGCCAACCACCCCGCCCAACTCGCCGCCGCGGCAGCGCTGGGCGATGACCGCGTCGAGCAGGATGTCGTCCGCATGGTGGCGGAGTTCCGCCGCCGGCGGGACTTGGTCGTGGCGCGGTTCCGGCAGGAGCTGCCCGGCGTCGAGTTCGTGGAGCCGCTCGGCGCTTTCTACTTTTTTTTCCGGGTGGATTCGTTCGGCGGGATTGGCGGGGCGGAGTTCTGCACCCGGCTCATCACCACGACCGGCGTGGCGCTCGTGCCGGGGGCGGCGTTCGGGGACGATCGCTACGTCCGCCTCTCCTACGCCGCTGCGACGGAGAGCCTCACCAAAGCGCTGGACCGCATCATCACTTTCGCCAAGAAGCTCGCCGACTAGAGCCTTGCCACGCGCTGGCTCAGCACTTCCACTCCATTCTCCGTCATCACGCAATCGTCTTCGATCCGGACTCCGAATTTCCCGGGCTGATAAATCCCGGGTTCGTCCGTGAACACCATGCCTGACTCGAGCGGCGTCGTGTTGCCTTCGACCAGGTACGCGGGCTCGTGGCCGTCCATGCCGAGCCCGTGGCCGAGGCGGTGCGTGAAGAAGGCGCCGTACCCTGCGGCGGTGATCACTTTGCGCGCGGCGCGGTCCATCTCCTGACACGGTGTGCCCGGGCGCCCGAGCTCGAGCGCGGCGGTCTGGGCGTCGTGCACGACGTTGAACACCTTCTTGAACTCGTCCGACGGCCGGTCGCCGAACCAGATGGTGCGCGTGATGTCCGAATCGTAGCCGCCCACGCGGCAGCCGCAGTCGATCAACACCACCGTCTCGCGCGCGAGCTTCGGACCGGCGGGGCCGCCGTGCGGGAGCGCGCTCGAAGGCCCGAACTGCACCAGCCCCTCTCCCGGCGCTCCGCGCCGTTCCATTTCCCGCGACAGCACCTGCGCGATCTCGACCTCGGTCACGCCGACGGCGAGCTGGGCGAAGGTCGCCGCCATGGCGTCCTGGGTGATGGCGATCGCCCGGCGGATGAGTGCCACCTCCTCGGGCGACTTGATGACCCGGAGCCGCTCCGTGACCGGCGCGGCATCGGCGAACGTCCACCCCGGGAGCGCGGCGCCGAGCCGGAGGTAGGCCTGATAGGCCGTCGTGGATTCGAGCGCAATCGTCCCGGTCGCCGTCCCCGGGGCGACCCGATGCACGACGTCCCGCACCACGGCGTACGGGTCGTCCTGTTCCTCCCATCCGTGCAAATCGGTGACGACGCCGTGCCGCTTGATGCGCTCGACCTCGAAAGACGGGCACACCACCGCCGCCGCGCCGGCGACGGGCAGAATCAACGCGATGAGGCGCTCGCTCCGCCCCGGGTTGTAGCCTGTGAGGTACTCGTAGTTGGTGCTCGGGGTGGCGATCAGGAAATCGAGCCTGCGCGCCTTGAGCTCGGCCTGCGCGCGCTCGAGCCGGCGGGCGAAGACGGCGGGGGAGAGGGAAGGCTGCTGGACGGTCGCGCTGCGATCGCGTATTCCGAATTCCGTATTCCGCACCGGGTACGCCGTCGCGAGCACCCCGGCCACCGTGAGAAACTCCCGCCGCTCCATCGTGCTAGCCCCTCTCCCGAGTGCGGCCTATATTACCCGCCCCCCGTGAGGGCTGGAAGGTGCGGTTCCCGATGTCCTTCGAAGCGCGGATCGAGCCGCTCGACGGCAAGCTGCCCAAGGTCACTTATCGCTGGGATCCGGAGACCGACATCCTCTCCGTCGCCTGCAAGGGCGGGGGGACGACCACAGGCTTGAACGGCACCGTGGACCTGGAGGGCGGCGACGGCTCGTTCATCGTGATCGATGTCGCGGGCGGATCCCTGCGCGGCGTGGACGTCGTGACGTGGCCGGACGACATCCGCACGCGCGACGACCTCCTGGTCCCCGAGACGGCGAAGGACGGGCGTGTGGTGTTTCCCAGCCGCAAGTCCCAGCCGGCGGTCGCGGCGGTCGAGGTGGACACCGCGCTGACGGTAGAGAAGAACCAGAGCGAGTCGGTGCTCCATATCCGCGTGGGGCGCCAGCGGGCCGCCACCGTGGTGCGGGTGGGTGACCGCCTGCTCGTCGAGGTGGACAAGAACTCGCGGCTCGCAGGGCTGTGGTTCCTCGACGTGCCGCCCTTCCCGAACGTCGAGGCGACGGCGTGAGCCTACAGGGAGGTTGCGGAGGTTGTGAAAGTTGGTGGAAGTGAGTGGAGGTTGATTGCGGTGGGGTGACCCACCGAGCAGGAAAATGATGCGAGGCGCCTACAGGCTCCGCGTAGGTTGGTGTGTCTGGCGCCCTACGAAAAGCTTCACGCCTGGCGCGAATGCCACGTAGAAGGATCCGCACGGCGCAGCAGCAGGGAATTCCGCCGTTTTCTCGACATCGCCCTCCCGTCGCTCAGCGAGGTAGGGTACGCAACCTCCACCAACCTCCACTAACCTCCTCCTCCCACCGTACATTTCTCCTCATGTCCGACCAGCTGCCCCGCCTCGGCGGGCTCCCGGAGCCCGAAAAATACGAGCGCCTGGTGGAGCGGGTCCCGGGCGTATGGTGGAGCGACACAGGACCGTTCGCCGGACTGCACGAGCTGAACACGGCTCGGGTGGAGTACTTCCGGCAGGTGTTCGGCGGTTTCGGGGGCAAACGGGTTCTCGATGTAGGGTGCGGCGGTGGCATCCTTGCCGAGGCGCTCGCGGCCGAAGGGGCGCTTGTGACGGGCATCGACCCGTCGGAAAAGTCGCTCGCGGCCGCTCGGCAGCACACCCGCAGCTCCGGGCTGACGATCGACTATCGCCGCGGCACCGCAGAAGATCTCAGCGGCGCGGCCCTCGAGGGGACCTTCGACCTGGTGTTCGCGGTGGACGTGCTCGAGCACGTGGACGATCTGGAGCGCACCATCACCGGTATCGCCCGCGTGCTCGCGCCGGGGGGCGGGCTCGGCTTCCTGACCCACAACCGCACCATCGCGGGGTTTCTCCAGGTGATCTGGGAAGAGGAATACGTGCAGCACACCATGCCCGAGGGGTTCCACGATTTCCGCCGCTTCATCACACCGGACGAGCTGACCGACAAGCTCGCCAAGAACGACATGGTCCTGCAGGAGATGAAGGGCGTGGCGCGCGCCGGCGATGGCAGCGGCCGCCGGGTCCTGACCGACGATCTGACCGTCACCTATCTGGGCTGGGCGCTGCGGACGCGCTGACCGTGCCGCGCTCCTGGGTCGACGCGATCGTCGCAGCCGGTGTGGTGCCGGCCTCCACCATGCCGGAGGCGAGTCTCGGCCGCAGCGACATCGAAGAGTTCACGGGCGCTGAGCCGGTGGAGGACCCGGCGCTCCAGGTCCACGCCCTGGCCGGCGTGCGCGCGCTCGCGCCGGCGGCCGTCGCGTTTCTCGACGGCATCGAGCAGTGGCGTGTGGTGGGGTACGCGGGAGTCACGCCGATCGTGCGGGCGTACGTCGCAGCCGCGATCCGCCGGCGGGGCCCCGACCGCCG
>JBGPDL010000051.1:0-19077 GCA_041482275.1 Gemmatimonadota bacterium
ATCGCTTCCCAACGATCCGCTGTTCGTCGTCGATGGCATTCGGGTGGAGAGCAAAGCCGGCAATTCGATCGGCGTGGGCGGGCAGGAGCCGAGCCGGCTCAACGACCTCAACCCCGATGAGATCGCGTCGATCGAAATCGTGAAGGGACCCTCCGCGGCCGCCCTGTACGGCACGCAGGCGGCGAACGGCGTGGTCCTGATTACCACCAAACGAGGGACGCCCGGGCGCACGACCTGGAATTTCTACACCGAGCAGGGCGCGCAGACCGACGTCGCCAACTATCCCAGCAACTACGACGCCCTCTCCGCTGCGGGTACGCGCTGCCAGTTGATCCAAGTCGCGCATCTAGCGTGCACGCAGGCCCGGATCGCGTCGTTCAATCCGCTCCTGAACCCCAACACATCGCCGTTCAAAGCCGGCTACCAGCAGCAATATGGAGTGCAGGTGTCCGGTGGTAACGATCAGACGACGTACTTCATCTCGGGACAGCTCGATGGGCAGACCGGGGTGTACGGCATGCCGGACAAGCAGCAGCAGCTGCTGCTGCAGGAATCCGGCCGTACAGCGCTGCGACCGGAGGAGATCCGTCCGAACTACCTGCACAAGGTGAGCCTGCGCGCGAACTTGACGTCCAAGCTCTCGGACAAGGCCAGTCTCGCCATCTCGACGGGCTACGTGTCGAGCGGGCTGCGGCTGCCCCAGAACGACAACGACGTCCTGGGCATCATCACGAACGGGTACACGGGGGGCGGGCTGGGGACTGACTCGACCGACATCCCGACGTACGGATTCAACTCCGCGCCGCGCCAGACGTTCCAGGTGCTGGCCACGCAGGATGTGGAGCGGTTTACCGGCAGCATTCAGGGAGACTGGCGCCCGCTGCCGTGGCTTTCCGCTCGGGCGACTGTTGGAAGCGACGTGACGCAACGCGTGGAGGGCGATATCCAGCGGTTCGGGGAAGGTCCCGACTTCGCAAACTTGCGGCTAGGGTTCGTGGACGACAACCGCTACCGGATTTTCAGCTGGACCGCGAATGGGACGGCGACCGCCTCGTTCCAGCTCACCCCGCTGGTCAGCTCCAGGACGTCCGTGGGGGTGCAGTACTTCCACGACCTCCTGAACGGAAACCAAACCTTCGGGCAGTTCCTGCCGCCAGGGGGCCTGACGGTCGGGTCGGGATCCGTGAGGGACGCGTTCGATACGACGAGCGAGACCGTTACCCTTGGCTCCTACGTCGAGGAAGTGGTCGGCCTGAACGACAGGCTCTTCCTCTCGGGCGCCCTGCGCCTCGACAAGAACAGCGCGTTCGGTAAGAACCTCGGTACCGTGGCGTACCCGAAAGGTGCTCTTTCCTGGCTCGTGTCGGACGAGCCCTTCTTCCCGCAGTCGAGCACCTTGAACCGGCTCCGGCTCCGGATTGCATACGGGGCGTCGGGCCTCCAACCCGGGGTCACGGACGCGCTGCGGTTCTTTTCCCCGGTCGCCGTCGCGGCCGATGGCTCCGAGCTGCCAGGCGTCACGCTCGCCGGGCTCGGGAACCAAGACTTGAAGCCTGAGCGCTCCACTGAGGTGGAGGCCGGGTTCGACGCGGGCCTGCTGAACGATCGCGTCGGCCTGGAGCTCACCTACTATCACAAGAAAACCACGGACGCCCTGATTGCCGTGACGACGCCGACGTCCGCCGGATTTCCGACGAGCGTCTTCAAGAACGTTGGCTCGGTGCTGAACCGCGGGTTCGAAGCGGTGCTGAACATCCGGCCGGTCCAGACGGCGTCGGTATCCTGGGAGATCGCCCTCAGCGGCTCCACGAACAGCAACAAGCTGTTGAGCAAGATCGTGAACGGCGTGCCCGACACGAACCCCATCATCTTCAACTCATCGAACCAGCGCCATGCGATAGGCTACCCGCTGGGTGGCTACTGGGTGCGACCCATCATCAGCTTCAAGGACATCAACGGCGACGGCATCATCGACACCAACGAGGTTGTCGTGGGCGCGAAGCCGGTGTTCGTCGGACCGTCCCAGCCGACCAAGGAGTTGGCGCTCAACACTGGGCTCACGCTGTTTCACAACCGCATCCGGATCGGGGGGCAGCTGGACTACCGCGGCGGCAACAAGCTGTGGAACCTGACCGAACAATTCCGCTGCGGCAACGGACTGCAGGGCTGTCAGGAGAACTACGACAAGTCCGTGGGGCTCGAGAAGCAAGCCGATGTCGTGGCGCTGCGCTTCATCAATCCGCCGGCCCAAAGGACGTCGTTCGGGTTCATCGAACCCGGGTGGTTCGTCAAGCTACGCGAGCTCTCCCTGACGTACAATCTACCGGAGACGGTGGCGCGGCAGTTCCACGCGCAACGCGCCAGCATCACGCTCAGCGGTCGGAACCTCCACACGTGGACGGACTACACCGGCGTCGACCCGGAGGTGAACGGCGAGGGACAATCGAGCCAGTCTCAGGGATTCAACAGGAACGACTTCTTCGTGCGCGACTTCGTTACGCAGCCGCCGGTCCGATACTGGCTCGTGCGCGTCAACGTGGGCTTCTGAGGGGAGCGACTGCCATGAACACTCTGAAGCATATCAGTTTCGCGCTCGCGGTCGCCCTGTGGCTCCCCTTGGCAGGGTGCACCGACATCGTCACGGTCGAGAATCCGAACGCCATCGATCCCGGGAAACTGAGTGATGCCAACGGCGCCGCCGCGCTGCGCGCCGGGGCAATCGGCGATTTCGCGTTCGCCGTGGACGGCGACGGCGGCGGCACGGAAGGACAGACCCTGGTGAGTGGACTCCTGTCGGACGAGTACCGCAACTCCGACACGTTCGGCACTCGCCAGGAAGTGGACCAACGCGCGATCCAGCCCGCGAACGTGACGTTGACGGGCGTGTTCCGACTCATCCACCGCGCGCGGCTAGCGGCCGAGCGTGCCGCCCGCGCGGTCGCGACGACCGCGCCGGACTCCCTCGCCGATCCAAGGATCGCCGAGATGTGGAACCTCGCGGGGTACGCGTATGTCATCATCGGTGAGAACTACTGCTCGGGAGTGCCGTTCCCAGCGGAAGGTGAAACGAGCGCACCGCCCATCGCCACGTCCGAGATCTTCAACCAGGCGATCGTGCGGTTCGACCGGGCCATAGCGAACTTTGGGGGCGATAACACGCGGCTCTGGACGGCCTTGGTCGGCAAGGCCCGTGCGCTGCTCGACCTGAACCAACCCGCCGCGGCCGCCGCGCTGCTCGGGCCGGTGTCGGACAACTTCACGTACGAGATCGAGCATTCGGGAGCCAGCACGCGCGAACAGAACGGCACGTACGAGTTCAACGCCATCGCGAAGCGCTGGTCCATGTCCGATCTCGAAGGCGGCAATGGCCTCCCGTTTCTCTCGGCGAACGATCCTCGAGTGCCGTACACCTCGCACGCCACAGACCCGACGGTGAGCACGTTCGGCTTCGATGCGGTCACGCCGCTCTTCGTCCTGCAAAAGTACACGACCACGGCTAGTCCCACGCACCTTGCCGACGGAGTTGAAGCTCGCCTCATCGAGGCGGAGGCGGCGTTGGCGGCGAGTGACAATACCACCTGGCTCAACAAGCTCAACGCGTTACGGGCGACGGTGCCCGGACTCGCCCCACTTGCCGATCCGGGGACCGCGGCCGCGCGGGTCGATCTGACGTTCAGCGAGCGCGCGTTCTGGTTGTTCGCCACGGGGCACCGCCTGGGTGATCTGCGGCGGTTGGTGACGCAGTACGGGCGGGGGCCAGAGACGGTGTTCCCGACCGGAGCGTTCCCCAAGGGGGGCGCCTACGGTACCGACGTGAATCTGCCGGTCCCGACGGATGAGCAGAACAATCCGGCCTACACGCCGGGATCGTGCCACCAGGACGCGGCGTAACGGCCTGGCGGCGAGTTCACCCAGCTAGCAAGAGGGGAGGAGCCGGACGGCTCCTCCCTTTTTCGTTATGAGTGTTCTTCGTTCTCTTCGGGCTGCGGGGGTGTCTTCGCTTGCGTGAAGATCAGTACGACGCCGTTGCCGGCGCTGGTACCGTAGTACGTCGTGCCGTCCAATCCGCTCAACACCACGATGGCGGCAATATCTCCCGCCGGCATGTTGTCGAGCACGCTCAAGTCCACGATGCGCACGTGGTCGATGAAGACCCTCGGGTCGTCATTCAGGTAGAGGCTCGTCCGGCCGCGCCGCCGGATCCGGAGCTGCTTGTCCGACCCGGAATGGGTCGACCCGCGGAAGGAGACCACCGGCACGGTCAACTGGAGTGCTTCCCACACCGTTGTGGCGCCGGACTTTTCGATCGCTTCCGCTGTCACCACGAACGAGCTTCCCGGCTCGGAGGCAGCACGAGGCTGCGCGCCGTGGCACCCCGGCAGGGCGGTCACGAGGAGCAGCGGGAGCGAGAGGGCGCGGGTGGAGCGGAAGTGCATACTACCTCCTCGAGTCGAGGCTGACGGCGCGTCCGTTTTCAATACTCACGTCGCTCCCGGGAAGCGTCAAGATACCGCCGGCCCCGATGCCGATGTATCTTGCGCGGCAATGCTGCAACTCGCTGCGCTGCTGCTCGTTGCCCAGGTGCAGATCCCGCCGCCGCGGGGCTACGTGAACGACTTCGCGGGTGTGCTCGACCCAGCCGCGATCGCGCGCATGGAGGCGCGTATCGCCGAGGTGCGCGACAAGACGCGGGGCGAAATCGTGGTGGTGACCCTCGCAGACATCGGCGATCGGGCGGCCGCCGACGTGGCGCTCCAGATCGGCCGAGAGTGGAAAGTGGGGCCGGGCGCCCCGCCGGGCGATCGCGCCCGCAACTTGGGCGTCGTGATCCTGCTCGTGCCCCGCAAGGACCACCGCCCCGGCACGGGACGCTTCTACATCGCCACCGGCAAGGGAGCGGAAGGGTTCCTCACCGACGCCGCGGCGGGCCGGATCGGGGACGCGGTCGTGCCCGACATGGCGCGCGAAGATTACTCCGCGGCGCTGGTCCACGCGGTGGATCTGGTCGCCGCGGCGTTTGCACGCGAGTTTGGAGTCACCCTGACGGGTGGAGGCGCGGAGCCGCCGGGCGAAGCTCCCGTGCCCGAGCTTCCCATCCCCGTGGGGTGGCTCATCGCGGTCGCGATCCTGCTGATCGTGCTGACGCGAGGCCGCATCCTGCTGCTGCCGTTCTTCCTCGGGGGCTTCGGCGGGCGGGGCGGGTGGGGGGGGCGGGGCGGTTGGGGTGGCGGTGGCTTCGGCGGGGGTGGGTTTGGTGGGTTCGGCGGCGGTGGCGGTTTCTCCGGTGGCGGTGCGGGAAGGAGCTTCTGACGAGATGGCGCGCGCCCTGACAGTCGAGCAATTCGCGGCTCGGGTGAGCGAGGCGCTGGGCAAGCGTTTCGTGTCGCTCCTGCTGTACGGATCGACCGCGCGCGGCACGACCGTGCCGCACCGCTCCGACGTGAACACGCTCTTGATCTGCGATAGCGCGGATGACGTGCTGTTCGGCGCGTTGGCGCCCGTCGTGCGGGCCTGGCGGCAGGCGGGGCATCCGGCTCCCCTGATCTTCACCGAGCAGGAGTGGCGGAGCTCCGCGGATGCGTTTGCCATCGAGTACGAGGACATGCGACAGCACCACCGTCTCCTCGCGGGTCGCGACCCGTGGCCCGGCATCAGCGTGGAGCGGAGCCACCTGCGGCGCCAACTCGAGGGTGAGCTGATGGGCAAGCTGATCCGGTTGCGCCAGGCCTACGCCGCGCTCCACGGGGAAGCGGACCCGAAACAGCTGGCGAGCGTCGTCGTAGGGAGCGCCGCCGGTTTCTTCACGATGCTGCGTGCCGTGCTGCGGCTCGCCGGTCGGCCGGTTCCGGCCGCGTCCGCGGAGCTGGTCCAGAGTGCCGCCGCGCTGGTGGGCTTCCCGGTCGGGGACTTGGCTGCGCTCGTGCAGCACGCGAGCGGCGGACCGGCGTTGCGCCTCCGACGGGGCGATCCGCTGGTGCCGGCGTATCTCGCGGCGGTGGCCCGCACCGCTGCCTACGTCAACGGTCTTGGATAAGGAGAGGACGAAACCCGTGAACGCGCTCACACGCTCCACTTTGATCGCCGGTCTGGCGCTCACAGCCGGCTGCGGTTACAACACGATTCAGACGTACGACGAGCAGGTGAATGCCGCCGCGTCGCAGATCAAGGTGCAGCTGCAGCGGCGCGCTGACTTGATTCCCAACCTGGTCGAGACGGTCAAGGGATACGCGAAGCAGGAGCTGACCGTCTTCACCGAGGTGGCGGAGGCCCGCGCCAGGCTCGCGGGGGCGGTGCAGGGCGGCAACCTGCAGCAGATGGCGGCTGCGAATGCCGCCCTCACCGCGCCGCTCGGCCGCCTGCTCGCCATCGCCGAGAGTTACCCCCAGCTCAAGTCCAACGAGAACTTCCGAGCGTTGCAGGACCAGCTGGAGGGCACGGAGAACCGCATCGCGGTGGCCCGGCAAGACTACAACGAAGCGGTGAACCGGTACAACGCGTACATCCGGCGGTTCCCGCAGGTGCTCACGGCCAAGGTGCTCGGGAAGGGTCCACGGGAATACTTCGAGCTCGAAACGCCGGGCGCGGCTCAGGCGCCGAAGGTGGATTTCTCGAAATAAGGGCCAGACGGATGGCGACTCAAAAGGGGGCCTCCGATCACGGGAGCCCCCTTCTCACCTACTAGTCGCCTTGCCGTCTACCCGCGTCAGTCCACGATCGCATCCGGCATTACGTACTTCATCGGGTCCACCGCCTTGCGGTTCACCCACACTTCGTAATGGAGGTGCGGTCCCGTGGAGAGCCCGGTCGAGCCCACCAGCGCGATCTTCTGCCCGCGCTTCACGCGCTGGCCGCGCACGGCGAGAATCTTCGAGCAGTGGGCGAAGCGCGTCACCAGTCCGAAACCGTGGTCCAGCGTGATGATGTTGCCGTAGCCCTCTTCCCAGCGCACTTCAGTGACTACGCCCGCGGCGGGCGCCTCGATCTCCGCGCCCATCGGTGCACTCACGTCGATCCCTTCGTGCGGCCGGGCGAGATGGAGGATGGGGTGGACTCGCTCGCGCATGAACGCGCTCGTGAGCCAGCCCTTGGTCGGCATGATGGACGGCGTGGCCGCGAGGCGTTCGCGCTGGTGCGAGAGCGAGTCGTACGCCTCGTTCAGCGAACGGACGAGAATGTTGGCGCGCCGCGCCAGGGCATCGACGTCGAGCCGCGCGGCCAGCGCCTCCTGGCCGTCGGGGCCGAGCGCGGCGAGGTTGTCGCGCTCCGACCACGTGCCGGCCGGCCCGCCGATGCCGCCCTGCTGCACGGTCGTGTCGGTGGGCGTGAGCCCCGCGAGCAGTCGCAACTCCTGTGCGCGCGCGCTGAACTCATGGAGCGTGTCGCGCAGGCCAGCCATGCGCTCGCGCATCCGCTGGATCTCGTCCGCGAGGAGGCGGTTCTCGTTTTCGAGCGCGCGGCTGTGCGTGATGTTCACCCCGCGCGAGATGGCGGCGACGCCCAGCACCAGGAACGTCAGCGCGACGACGCTGCCGATCCCGACCAGGGCTTTCACGAACGTCTGCGATACCTCCAGGGCGCGGGACGAACCCGAGCCGTGAGGCACCACCATGACGGTCCAGCGTCGCTCCGCCTTCTTGCGCATCTTGCGTCGCGCGACCTCGCATCAAAACGGTTCGGCCCGGCGCCACACGGCGCTGGTCCGGCACAAACTACCTATGGGAGAATCCGGACAGGGCGTGGGGTCCGGTCCCCGAGTGGAGGTCAAAAGTACGGCCTGATCTCGGAGGCGTCAACACGACGGACCGTGAGCCCCGTCACGGTCTTCCGGGCATCACGCCAGGCACCGGCCTGGGCTTGGGGAACAGAATGGGAGGCTTGGCGATGCGCTGCCCCCCGACCTCGAGCCCCGCCACCCCCTCCAGTCGGACTCCCTCGATCGGAGGGGCCTCCGGGAACAACGCCCAGATGGCTCCCGCCGTGGCGGGGATGAACGGCTGCGCCAAAAGGGCGAGCCGCGCCACGGTGCGGGCGAGACCGGCGAGCACCTGGTCGAGCTCGGCATCCTTGCCTGCCTTGGCGAGCTCCCACGGCACGCTCTCCTGGATGAAGCGATTGGCGCGGGCCGCGAGCTCCATCCACTGGGCCGCGCCTTCCTCGAGGCGACAGGCGTCCATCGCGCGCCGGTAGGCCGCGGCGGCGTCGCGTGCGGCGTCCTCGAGCGGACGCGCGCGCCCGGCCGGATCGCGTGGCACGGTGCCCCCGCGGTACCGATAGATCATGTCGAGCGAGCGCTTCACCAGGTTGCCGAGCGTATCGGCGAGGTCGGCGGTGTAGCGTGCGTCCAGTCGCTCCCAGGTGAAATCGCCGTCGTTCGCGAACCCGACCTCGCGCAGCAGGAAATACCGCAGCGCCTCCACACCGTGGTAGTCGATCGCCTCGTCCACGCTCAGGGCGCCGCCGCTCGACTTCGACACCTTGGCGCCGCCCCACTGCACGTAGCCGTGCGCCCAGACCATCCGCGGCAGCGGCAGGTCGGCGGAGAGCAACATGGCGGGCCAGAGCGCGCAGTGCAGCCGCGTGATGCCCTTGCCGATCACGTGCAGGTCCGCGGGCCAGAGCCGATCGTAGCCCGGCGCCGGGAATCCGGCGGCGGTGATGTAGTTGATCAGGGCGTCGAACCACACGTACACGGTGTGGTCGGCGGCGCCCGGGAACGGGATACCCCAGGGGAAGCGCGCGCGCGAGATCGAGACGTCTTCGAGTCCATCGTCGAGCAGGCGCACAATCTCGTTGCGGCGGATCTCCGGCTCGACCCGGAACTCGCCCGACGCGATCAGCCCGTGGATGCGCTGCGCGTAGCTGCTCAAGCGGAAAAAGTAGTTCGTCTCCTTCATCCGCTGCAGCGTCAGGGTCGGGTGCTCGACGCAGTGTCCGTCCGCGATCTGGGACGGCTGCTTGAACTCCTCGCACCCGACGCAGTACAGCCCCTCGTACTCGCCGGTGAAGATGTCGTCGGGGTGGCGCTCGCGAATCCGGTCGATGAACGCGGTCACCGACGTGCGGTGACGCGGCTCCGTGGTGCGGATCCAGTCGTCGTTCGAACAGCCGAGGCGGCGCCAGGTGTCCGCGAAACGGATCGCGATGCGATCCACCCAGGCCTGTGGGGGCAAGCCGTTCTTCTCGGCCGACTGCGCGACCTTCTGCCCATGCTCGTCCATGCCCATGACGTAGTGCACGTCGTCGCCCGAGAATCGGCGGTAGCGGGCGATGCAGTCCGCGCCGATCTTCTCGAGCGCGTGCCCCAGGTGCGGCTCGCCGTTCGAATAATCGATGGCCGTGGTGAGGTAGAACTTAGCCATCCGTGACTTCGGCCTTGAGCGTCTCGAGCGACACGGCGCGCGTGTCGCCGCTGTCCGCCCGCAGCGTCACAGTCTCCCGGAAGATGTCCACGGCCACCACGCGCTCGGCACCGAGCGGCGTCCGCAGCGTCCTGCCTTCTTTGGGGAAGCGCTTTCGCGTCTGCACGTAGAAGTCGTGCTCGTAGCGGAGGCAGCACAGCAATCGCCCGCAGCCCCCCGAGATCTGCGAGGGATTGAGTGAGAGGTGCTGATCCTTGGCGAGCGACAGGCTCACCGGGCGCAGCTCCGGCAGCCAGCTCGAGCAACAGTACTGGCGGCCGCAGCGGCCCACGCCGTCGAGCCGCTTCGCTTCGTCGCGCGCGCCGATCTGGCGCAGCTCGATGCGGGTGTGGAACGCGCTCGCCAGGTCGCGCACCAGCGCCCGGAAATCCACCCGCTGCTCGGCTGTGAAGTAGACGGTGAGCTTCTTCTTGTCCCACTGCCACTCGGCGTCGGACACCTTCATCGGGAGCGCGTGGTGCGCCGCGCGCTCCATCACGCGGTGCCGGACGTCGGTTTCCTCGCGCTGCAGCAACTCGGCCTGGGCGGCGTCGGCGGGAGTGGCCCGACGCAGGACGCGGCGGGGCGCGGGAGCAGGCTCGGCAGGCGGCGTCGCCGCCTCGGCCAGGCTGCAGCCGCTGCATCCGGAGCCGCACTTCCTGGCGGCCACGGGCCCGAGCGCCGATACCCGGCCGAGATCCTGTCCCCGCTCAACTTCGACGATCACGGGATCGTGCAGGGCGAGCGGGTCCGGGGACGGCCAGCTGAAATATTCCTTGCGGTTCCCTTTGAACCGGACTTCGACGACGTCGGTCAACTCACTGCTCGCTCAGGGCACCCATCGAAAGGTACTTCTCCTCCCGACGTTTGAGGATCTTCTCGATCTTGAGCTTGCGCAGCTGCCGCACGTGGCGGCGCAGGGCGTCGCCCAGCGCCGCGGCCGCGGCCTCGGGATCGGCGTGCGCGCCGCCCGGCGGCTCGGCGACGATCTCGTCGATCACGCCGAGCTCGAGCAGGTCCTCGGCCGTGATCTTGAGCGCTTCGGCGGCCCGCTCGCGCTGGCTCGCATCCTTCCAGAGGATGGCCGCGCACCCTTCCGGCGAAATCACCGAGTACACGGAGTTCTCGAGCATCAGCACGCGGTCGGCGAGGCCGACGGCGAGCGCGCCTCCGGAGCCGCCCTCGCCGATCACCGCGGTCAGGATCGGAGTGCGCAGCGTCGCCATCTCGACCAAATTGCGGGCGATCGCCTCCGCCTGGCCGCGCTCCTCGGCGCCGAGGCCGGGGTAGGCTCCCGGCGTGTCCACCAGTGTGATCACCGGGGCGCGGAACTGCTCCGCCAGGTGCATGAGCCGGAGCGCCTTGCGGTAGCCCTCGGGGTGCGCCATGCCGAAGTTGCGCCGCAGGTTCTCCTTCGTGTCGCGGCCCTTCTGATGGCCGATCACCATCACGCTCATCCCGTCGAGCCGCGCCCACCCGCCCACGATCGCCGGATCGTCCCGGAACAGCCGGTCGCCGTGCAGCTCGACGAAGTCGGTGAACACGGTGCTCAAGTAGTCGAGCGTGTAGGGCCGCTTGGGATGGCGCGCCACCTGCACGCGCTGCATCGCCGTCAGGTTGCGGTAGACCTCGGCGCGCAGCTCGGCCAGGCGCTTCTCGAGCGGCGCGAGCTCCTTCGTGACGTCCACCGCGGTCTCGCCCGCCACGCGCTTCATCTCCTCGATCTGACGCTCCAGCTCGAGCAGCGGCCGCTCGAAGTCCAGCGTGTGCGTCGCCATCGTCAGATGGTTCTCACGAGGTGCACGCGGTCGGGCCCCAGCAGCTCCCCGAGAGCCGCGAGCAGGTCGTCGGCGGCATCGACGCGGAACGAGCGGCTGCGCAGCCGCGCCGGGGCAGGAGCCCCGCCGTTGCCCCCGCCCTCGGTCTTGGCCCCCGCCTCGTCGCTCCACTCGACCAGCACGGGAGCGGGGCCGGGATGAGCCGCGCACAGCGCGGCGACGGCGCGCGTCGCCTCCGGGTCCGGCGCGCCGGGCGACCAGCGGAGCGCGACCCCGATCGCGCCGCTCCGCTTGAGCACGTCGAGCGGCTGGGCGGTCTCGACGATGAACGGCGCCTGCTCCTCCCCGCGGTCGCGCGGGCTGTAGCTGCCCGACAGCAGCAGCGCGCTATCGGGGCGGATCAGGTCGTTCAGCTTGGCCCACGCTTCCGGGAACACAAGTGCCTCCGCGGTTCCGTGGAAGTCCTCGAGCGTGAGGCGCGCGTACTCGGCGCCCGTCTTCTTCGAGATCTGCCGCTTCACCACCGTCACGACGGCCGCAATGCGCACCTTCTGGTCGCTCCACTGGCCGAGGGTGGCGGTGGTCCGCGTCCCGAAAAGCTCCACCTCGGAGCGGTAGCGCGCGAGGGGGTGCCCGGAGATGAAGAACCCGAGCACCGCCTTCTCGCGCGCCAGGCGGTCGTGCTCGGACCAGGGAAACACGTCCGACAGCGGAGACGAGGGACGGGGGGCGGAGGTCCCGTCGCCGAACAGGGCGTGCTGGCCCGCCTGCCGCTCCTGCTGGCATGCCTGGGCTTCGCCGAACGCGGAGTCGAGCGCCGCCACGAGCTGAGCGCGGTGACCGCCGAGCGAGTCGCAGGCACCGGCGTCGATCAGCGCTTCCAGCACGCGCTTGTTGCACAGGCGCAGATCGATGCGGTCGCACAGGTCCACGAGGGAGTGGTACGGCCCGCCGGCGCTCCGCCCTGCGAGGATGGAATCGATCGCCCCAGCCCCCACGTTCTTGATCGCCCCGAGCCCGAACCGGATGCGCGCGTCGCCCACCACTGTGAACTTGAAGCCCGATTCGTTCACGTCCGGCGGCAGCACCTCGAGGCCGAGCTCCCGCGCCTCGTTGATGTACCGCACCACGTTGTCGGTGTCGCCGATTTCCGAAGACAGCAGCGCCGACAGGAACTCGGGCGCGTAGTGCGCCTTGAGCCATGCGGTCTGGTAGGACAGCACCGAGTACGCCACCGCATGCGACTTGTTGAACCCGTAGCGGCCGAAGGTCTCGATCTGCGCGGCGATGTGCTCGATCACCCGCCGCTCGTGCCCGAGGGCGACCGCCCGCTCCACGAAGCGGCCCAGCTCCTGCTGGATCAGCTCCTGATCCTTCTTGCCGACCGCCTTGCGCAGCACGTCGGCTTCGGCGAGCGAGAAGCCGGCGAGCACGTTGGCGATCCGCATCACCTGCTCCTGATAGGTGATGACGCCGTAGGTGGGCTGGAGGATCTCCGCGAGCGCCGGGTGCGGGTACCGCACCGGCTCGCGGCCGAGCTTGCGGTTGATGAAGACGAGGTGCATCCCGGTGTCGAGCGGGCCGGGACGGAGCAGCGCGTTGGTGGCGACGAGGTCGTCGAAGCGGTCGCACCGCATATTCCGGAGACAGTCGGTGGCGAGCGGCGACTCGAACTGGAAGACGCCCGCCGTACGGCCGGAGCCGAGCAGCCGGTAGACCTCCGGGTCCTGGAGGTCGAGCCCGTTCATATCGAGCGACACGCCGTGCCGCTCGCGGACCATCGCCACCGCGTCGTGAATCACGGTCAGCGTCCGGAGGCCGAGCACGTCGATCTTCAGCATGCCGACCTTTTCGAGCGCGACCATGTCGTACTGCGTGATGATCGCCTCCGCCTCCTGCGGCGCGAGGCAGACCGGCACGTAATCGGTGAGCGGTCCCGGGGCGATGACGATGCCCGCGGCGTGTACCGAGGCGTGACGCGCGAGCCCCTCGATCCGCGTCCCGAGCTCCAGGACCTTGCGCACCCGCTCGTCCTGGCGGGCGAGCTGCCGCAGCTCGGGGGATTTCTCGAACGCCTCCGCCAGCGTGACCGTGACCCCGGGGCCGGCGGGGATCATCTTGGTGAAGCGGTCCACCTCGCCCGGCTCCACGCGCAGGGTGCGCGCCACGTCGCGGAACGCGGCGCGCGCCTTCAGCGTCCCGAAGGTGATGATCTGTCCGACCGAGTCGCGCCCGTAGCGCTCCCGGATGTACTGGATCACCTCGCCGCGCCGCTCGAAGCAGAAGTCGAGGTCGATATCCGGCATCGAGACGCGCTCGGGATTGAGGAACCGTTCGAACAGCAGGTCGAACTTGAGGGGATCGATGTCCGTGATGCCGAGCGCGTAGGCCACGAGCGAGCCCGCGGCCGAGCCGCGTCCCGGCCCTACCGGAATGCCGCGGTCCTTTGCCGCCTTCACGATGTCGTAGACGATCAGGAAGTAGCCGGCGTATCCGGTGTGCGAGATGACCTGCAGCTCGTAGTCGAGCCGCTCGTGGGCCGCCGGGGGGAGCGGATCGCCGTAGCGCGCCTGGGCTCCCGCCCGCGCCAGATGCACCAGCAGGTCGTTATCGGACGCGAACTCCGCGGGGCGCGGATACTGCGGCAGGAAATAGCGCTTCTCGAAGTCGAACTCGCACAGCTCGGCCACGCGTTGCGTTTCCGCCACGACCTCCGGGTGGTCGGGGAACAGCGCGCGCATCTCCGGCTCCGTCTTGACGTAGCTCTCCTGACCGAAGAAGCGGAACCGGTTGGGATCGTCCAGATCCTTTCCCGTGCCGATCGCGAGCAGCACGTCGTGCGCTTCGGCGTCCTCTTTCCTTAGATAGTGGGCGTCGTTGGTGGCCACGACGGGGAGACCCAATTCCTGGGCCAGCTGGAACATCCCAGCGGTGACGGTCTTCTCCTCGGCCAGGCCGTGGTCCTGCACCTCGAGCCAGAAGCCGTCCGGGCCGAACACGCCGGCGAAGTACTGGGCGCTCGCCTTGGCCGCCTCGTAGTTCCCCTGCCGCAGGTACAGCGCGATCTCTCCCGAGAGGCAGGCGGCGAGCCCGATCAGCCCGTCGCGGTGCTGCTCGAGCACCTCGCGGTCGATGCGGGGCCGGCGGTAGTAGCCCTCCAGGAACCCGATGGAGGAGAGCTTCACGAGGTGCCGGTAGCCCGTCCGATTCTTGGCGAGCAGCACGAGGTGCGAATAGGGGCCCGGGGCGTTGGCGGGGCGCTCCCGCTTACGGCGGTCCCCGAACGCCACGTACGCCTCGAACCCGAGGATGGGGCGGATCTGGCGCGCCCGCGCTTCGGCATAGAACTGCCACGCCCCGTGCAGGTTGCCGTGGTCCGTGATCGCGAGGGAATCCATGCCCAGCGCCCGGACCCGGTCGAGCAAATCGGGGATCCGGTTGGCGCCGTCGAGGAGAGAGTACTCGCTGTGCGTGTGGAGGTGAACGAAAGCCATACGGCTAGCGGAATGTACCGGCGCTCCGACGCATTGTCAAAAGCGTGTCCCACCGGATATTTTGCGTCCCCATGCGCCGGGCGGCGACGCTGTTCGCGCTGGGCTTGATCATGGCCTTGTTGCATCGGGCGACCGCGAACGGTCCGCTCGAAGCCCGCGCATCCCTGGCGCTGGGCTTTCTGCTCGTCGCCGCGTACCTGGGCGGGGATCTCGCCCGCAGCGCGCGGCTGCCGCGCATCACCGGGTATCTGCTCGCCGGCTTTGCCGTGGGTCCCGCGTGGCTCGGCCTCGTGCGACGCGAGGAAGTGGACGCGCTGCGCTTCATCGCGGACGCCGCGATCGCGCTCATCGCCCTCGCCGCGGGCTCGGCGCTCACGCTCGACATGCTGCGCCGCGGTCGCACCGTCCTCGCGCGCCTCGCGACCGGCGCGATGGCATTCCCGTTCGTCGCTGTCACGCTCGTGATGCTGTCGGTGAGTCCGTGGTTTCCGCTCACCGTGCATCAACCCTTCGGCGACGGCCTGGCCGTGGCCCTGGTGCTCGGCGCCGCCGCGGCGGCCGCGTCGCCGGCGGTGACGCTGGCCGCGCTCGATGAGTTCGGGGCCCGCGGCCCACTCGCGCGCACGCTGCTCGGCCTCACCGTCGTTCAGGACGTGGCCGTGGTGCTCCTGTTCGCGCTCGTCCTTACCCTCGGCAAGGCGCTCACGAGCGCGGGGGCGCTGAATCTGGCGGTCGCGGGGGACGCGCTGCTGGGCCTGGTGGGGTCGCTCGGCGTGGGAGTCCTGCTGGGCTTCGCGCTCTCGCGCTACCTGCGGCTCCTGGGGCGCGACACTCCGCTGTTTCTCGTGGCGACGGCGTTCGTCGTGGTCGAGACGGCCCGGCTCGCGCACCTGGAGACCACGATCATCGCGCTCGCTACGGGGTTCTATCTCGAGAACTTCGCGCCGGTCGAGGCGGGTCGCTTGCGTCACGAGTTGCAACGGGGAGCGCTGCTCGTGTACGTGACGGCATTCGCGCTGGCCGGCGCGGGCCTGCGGCTCGGCATTCTGGCGGGGTTGTGGCCCTGGGTGCTGCTGCTCGTCGGCCTGCGGGTCGTCGGTCTGCGCTACGGCTTGCGCTGGGCGGGCCGGCACCCCGGTGTGATGCCGGTCCTCGCGCGGGACGGGTGGCTGGGCCTGATTTCTCAGGCAGGGACGGCGCTGGGGCTGGCGCAGTTGGCGCGCCACGCCTTCCCGGAGTGGGGGGTCTCCCTCGAGACCCTGATCGTAGCGATGATTGGAGTGCACGAAGTGGCGGGGCCGATCTGCCTGCGCGCCGCGCTCCGGCGCGCCGGGGAACTCACTGGGGGGTTACGTGATGCCGAAGCACCTGTGGGCGGTGGGGGTGTCGTCGCTTCTCGCGGCGGCGTGTAGCTCGAGCCCAATGACCCAGCCGCCGTTGCCCGCCTGCACGGTGGGGAGTGCCGGCCAGATCAGCCTGGGCGTTGCGGCGTACACGGCGGTGGACCCGACCCAGACGGCTGGCTGCGCCGTGTTTCCGGCGAACCCCGTAGGCCCGACCGCCGAGTACCTCGTGGTCCCGCAGGCGGCGAGCGCGACCCCAGACGACTCGCAGGCCTTCAGGTTGGGCGGGAACCCGCTCGCCGCGCCCCCTCCGCCCGCGCCGGGCTCGCAGGTCGCGGCGCCGAGCGTGGCGCAGCAGTTCGACCTCCGGTTGCGCCTGGCCGAGCGCGAGCTCGCGGCGCAGGTCCCGCGACCGCTCAGGGCCCCGGCGCGGGTGACCGCGGTGCCGACGCCGGTGGATTCGGGCGCCGTCCGCACCTTCAAGGTCTGCAACACCCTGAGTTGCGACCCACGCCAGCCGAGCACGCTCTCGAACGTGACCGCCACGGCCAAGAAGGTCGGGACCCACATCGCGATCTTCGTCGACAACGCGGCTCCGCCGAACGGCCTGACGCTGTCCGACTTGGACAATCTCCGCACGGTCTTCGACACGCGGCTGTACGAGACGGATACTCTGGCGTTCGGCCGCGAGTCGGACATCGATAACAACGGCATGGTGATCGTGTTGATGACGGGGAAGGTGAACTCGCTCGTGACCGCAACGCAGTGCAGCTCCCCCACGGGGGGGTTCGTAGCGGGATACTTCTTCGGCGCGGACTTGATCACCACCCCGCCGTTCACGACCACGAACAATGGCGAGATCTTCTATTCGATCGTCCCGGACCCCGCCGGCACCTTGAGCTGCCCACATACCGTCACCGGCGTCACGCAGCTCGTGCCCGTCACGTTCGTGCACGAGTTCCAGCACATGATCAGCTTCAATCAGCACTTCCTCGTGCGTGGCGCCTTCCCGGAGGATCTGTGGCTCAACGAGGGGCTGTCGCACTACGCCGAAGAGCACGGTGGACGCACGTTCCTCCCGGACACGGCTACGTTCTGCCGCTACGTGTTCGGAGACGTGTACAATTCCGGCCAGTACTTCATGGCCCCGCAGAAGTACTTCCTGGTGGACACGGCGGGCATCGGCGGGCTCGCGAACCGCGGGGCGTACTGGCTGTTCGTACGTTTCCTGGTGGATCGGTTCTCAGCGAATACATCGGTGGCACAGGACGCCTTCACGCGCACGCTCGAAGCGACGACGCTCACCGGGGCCGACAACGTGAGCGCCGCGACCGGCACGAGCTTCGTCACCGTGCTCGAGCGGTGGGCGCTCGCCAACTACGTGTCGGACCTGCCGGGCTTCACCGCGCCGCCGGAGCTACAGTATGTCACCTGGCAGTTCCGCAGCGCGTTCCCGACGCTGCGGACCGCTTGCAACAGCACGAACATTCCCGCCTTGTTCCCGCTCGACACCGCGGCGCACGTGTTCAGCGGCAGCGCGCTCGCCGCGAGCGGCATGCTGCGCGCCGGGTCCGGCACGTACTACCGCCTGCAGCAGGCCGCTGGCGCGCCGCAGTTCAGTTTGCTGTTCTCGAACGGCGCCGGTGCGGCGTTACGCACGACATTGGTTCCACGGCTGAATGTGATTCGCATTCAATGACGCAACGGCGTCGCGTGGATGCGTCGCGAGAGGACGTCGCGACGAGATGTCACGGAAGGCCGTAATGGCGCGCCACGATGTTACGCGACGCATGCTCGTGACGCTTCTCTGCAACGCCATCCTGCTGCCGTCGCTCTCGGCGCAGTCGGAGGGAACCCTGACTTCGCTTCCCGGCTCTGCCCGCGCGGCCGGACTGGGCGGGGCGGGGGCGGCGATCGTCGGCGACGCCGGCGCCATTTTCGCCAACCCGGCCGGCCTCGCCACCGTGCGTCACCTGGCAGTGGAAAGCTCATACGAGCCGTATCCCGCGGGGGGCACACTCTCCACTGGAGCCGTGGCCGTGCGCGTGGGGGTGTTCACGTGGGGGGCCGGTGCCGCGGCGCTGGGACGGAACTACACGTCGGCCGACCTGCTCGGCGTCTCCTCGCTCGTGTTCCGCTCGGGAATGGTGGCGCTCGGCGCGACTGCCAAGTACGCGCGCGAGACGCTCGGGGGCGCCCGGGTCGACGCCTGGGCCGGGGACGCGGGGTTCGCCATCGCCGTGTTCGATTTGGCGGCAGTGGGCGTGAGCGTGCAGAACCTCGGCGGTGACCTGGGCGGAGGCGTGCTCCTCCCGCGCCGCACGCGCGCGGGATTCACGCTCAACTACGTCGACCCGGAAGGCACGATGCGGCTCCTCACGACCCTCGAGGGCCAATGGCCGTCGCAGGGCAGCGCTTTCTTCATCCTGGGCGTGGAGGGCGGCGCCGTGGCCCGCGGCGTGGGAGTGCTCGGGCGCATCGGCTACGTCGGGCACTCGGCGGCCACCAGTGCGTCGCCGTTCACGGCCGGGGCAAGCGTGGAGCTCGGCCGCCTGCATCTGGACTACGCGTACCGGGCGGACGATGCGCTCGGCGCCCGGCATCGTGTGGGGGTGCGATGGATGCCGTGATCGAGCGGCGGCCGCCCAATTGGGCCCGGGTGGCGCGCCGGCTGCTCGCGTGGGTGCTGATCGGCGTGCCCGCGTTGCTGGTGATCGCGCTCGTGACGAGCGCCGACGCGCGCTACCTCGCGCGCGCTGGGGTGGAGGAGGCGCGCCTCTTGTTGAAGCGGCACGCGATCGCCAAGCTCGTCGCCGACGCCAAGACCGCACCGGCCCTGCGCCAGCGGCTCCAGCTCGTGCTCGCCGCCCGCGCCTATGCCGCGGACTCCCTGGGGCTGCTCGTGGGCGAAACGTACACGAGCTACGTGAACGTCGGCCGGGACACCCTGCTCTTGGTCCTGTCGGCGGCGCGCCGCGATCGGTTACGCGAATACACCTGGCGCTACCCGATCGTCGGCACGGTGCCCTACAAGGGCTTTTTCGACTTCACCCAGGCCCGGCGC
>JBGPDL010000052.1:0-18917 GCA_041482275.1 Gemmatimonadota bacterium
GCGGATCGCCGGCCTCCCGCGCCTCGCCCTGGAAGCGCGGTCGGAATCGTTCAGCGTGCCGGCGCCGAACTAGGAGCGGAACCGCTCGTCGATGGCGCGGCGGATGGCGTCGAGCGAGCTGCCCCGGGACGCGAGCTCGGTCGCGAGCAGCGCCTCACCCATGCAGATGTCGCATTGGGAGCCGTGGTCGGACTCAAAGCAGGTGAGGAGCGAGCGGTGCCCAAAATGTTTGGCACACTCACAGTGGCAGTACAGGCCGTCGAGCAGGTGCGGAGCGTTGCGGGCAGCGGCATACGCTTCCGCCGCCCCCGGCGTGTTGAGCACCAGGCTGGGTGGCAGCACGCGCTCGGCCGTCACGTCGGGGCGGGGATCGGGATGCACCCCCTCGCCCGCCCGGTTCACCAGGAGCAGGCCCACCACGAGCGCGCCCGCCCCCCCCGCGATGACCCACGGCAACTTCGAGGTCACAGCGCCGCGAGCGTCGCCAGCACCTCGCCGCCGTAGAACAGCCGGATGTACTTGGACTGGATCGACGTGAGGCGGCGCACCGCCCACGCGAGGTGCACGAAGTGCGGCTCGAACGGTTGCCGCAGCGGGTGCATCCCCGCCTCTTCGGGCAGCAAATTGCCCTTGCGGGTGTTGCAGCTCGAGCACGCCGTGAGGACGTTGTTCCAGCCGTTGGTGCCGCCGCGCGACAGCGGGACGAGGTGATCGCGGGTGAGGCACTCCCGGTGCCGCAGCTCGGGCTGACTCCTCGCGCAGAACTGGCAGCGGTAGTTGTCGCGGGCGAACAGGAACGTGTTGGTCACCTGGCGGCGGAAGCGGCGGGGTACGTGCACGAACTTGACCAGCCGGATCACCGCCGGCCGCGGAATGGCGAGACGCTCGCTGTGCACCGCGGGACCGTCGGCTTCGACGATCTCCGCTTTGTGGTCGATCACGAGCCGCAGCGCCCGGCGGACCGGCACCATGGTAAGCGGTTCGAACGAGGCGTTGAGCGCTAGGCAGCGCAAAGCACTCTCCCGACGAAAAAGCGGCCGTCCCGCCCCGACACGAGGCGGACGGCCACGTATGCTACCTAACCGGCTAAGGCCCGGCAAGAGCTTGGGTTAAGTCCCTCCCACCTCAGCGAATGCGGCGCGCAACGCCTCGACCTGCTGCGTCACCGAGTGGCGCGATGCCCCCCCCGCGGTGGCCCGGCTCTCGACCGAGTCCTCCCAGGTTCCAAGCTGCGCCAGGGCCGCGCCCAAGACCGGATGGATGGCCGCCGCCACGGGACCCGGCACGCGATCGAGCGGCACGCCGGAGCGCTCCGCCTCGCGCACCAGCCGTCCCACGAGTCCGTGGCTCTCGCGGAACGGCACGCCCGCCTCCACCAGGAGGTCGGCCAGGTCGGTGGCGCGCAGCGACGCATCGAGCGCAGCCTGCATCCGTTCGCCGTCCACACTGAGGGTCGCCACGGCACCGGTCGCGGCGGGCAGCACCAGGGCGAGAGTGTCGAACGCGTCGAACAGCAGCACCTTGTCCTCCTGCAGATCCTTGCTGTAACCGGCGGGAAGCCCCTTCAAGATGGTGAGCAGCGCGACGAGGTCGCCCAGGAGGCGCCCCGATTTCGCCCGTGCCAGCTCGAACACATCAGGGTTGCGCTTCTGGGGCAGCAGACTCGAGCCGGTGCTGAAACCGTCCGCCAGCCGCACGAAGCCGAACTCCGCACTGGTGTACAGCACCAGCTCCGCCGAGAGGCGCGAGAGATGCGTGCCGACGAGCGCGAGCGCGAACAACACTTCGGCGACGAAGTCGCGGTCGCCGGTCGAGTCCAGGGCGTTCGCCGAGACCGAGCGAAACCCGAGCGCTTCCTTGAGGAGCACCCGGTCGACGGCAAACCCCGATCCGGCGAGCGCCCCGGACCCGAGCGGCAGGTCCGCCACCCGGCGCCGCGCGTCGGCGAGCCGCTGCCGGTCACGCAGCAACGGCCACGCGTGCGCCAGCAGCACGTAGCCCCAGCGGACCGGCTGAGCGCGCTGGCCGTGCGTGTAGCCGGGCAGGAGGAGGTCGATGCCCTCCTGGGCGCGGGTGACGAGCGCCCGGCCCAAACCGGCGAGGTCCGAGTCGAGCTGGTCGATCGCGTCGAGCGTCCACAACCGCAGGTCGGTCGCGACCTGGTCGTTGCGCGAGCGGCCGGTGTGCAGCTTGCCGGCCACGGCGCCTATCTCGTCGTACAACAGGCGCTCGACGAGGGTATGGACGTCCTCATCGGGGGCGCCCACCGCCGCGCCGTCCGCCAGGCGCTCGGCCACGCGGTCGAGCCCGTCTAAGAGCCGGCTCTCCTCGTTGGGCGTCACGACCCCGACGCGACCGAGCGCGTGCACCCACGCCTTGCTCGCGGCCAGGTCCTGCGGCCACAGCCGGTGGTCCACCGGCAGGCTGCGGTTCAGCGCGTCGAGCGCTGCACTGGGCCCGAGGCTGAAGCGACCGCCCCACATCTGGTGGGCGGCCGCCGGGGCGGGCACCGGGGTCTCGGCGGGCGGACGCGGCATCAGTCCGCCGCCGCGCCGACTTCCTGCTGCCGGCGCGCCGCCTCGAGTCCGGCCCCGATCTTGATCGACAGGCCGTAGAGATGGATGAATCCCTCGGCGTCCTTCTGGTCGTAGACATTGTCC
The DNA here is from genome assembly GCA_041482275.1 of Gemmatimonadota bacterium. Lineage (GTDB taxonomy): Bacteria > Gemmatimonadota > Gemmatimonadetes > Gemmatimonadales > GWC2-71-9 > AG41. The sequence goes on from JBGPDL010000052.1 coordinate 2,661, forward strand.
TTGCCGAAGGTGGCGTACGACGGCTGGTACAGCGCGTGGGGGCTCTCTCGTCCCGCGACCGTCAGGCCGCCCTTGTACAGCTTGAGGCGCACCGTCCCGGTCACGCGCTTCTGCGTGCTCGCGACCGCCGCGTCGAGCGCCTCCCGCTCGGGCGTCCACCAGCGACCGTCGTACACCAGGTCTGCGTACCGCAACGCCAGCTCGTCCTTGAGCCTGAGTGTCCGCCGGTCGAGCACCAGCTGCTCGAGCTCGCGGTGCGCCGCGTGCAGCAGCGTGCCGCCCGGCGTCTCGTACACGCCGCGCGACTTCATCCCGACCAACCGGTCCTCGACCACGTCCGCCCGGCCCACGCCGTGCTCGCCCGCGATCGCGTTCAGCGTGTCCAGCAACTCCACGGGCCCGAGGGGCACGTGGTTCACCGTTACGGGCGTTCCTTCGTCGAGGCCGACTTCCACGACGGCCGGAAGGTCGGGCGCTTCGAGAGGGTCCTTCGTCATGACGAAGATGTGTTCCGGGGGCTCGCGCGCGGGATCTTCCAGGATCCCGCCTTCATGGGAGCAGTGCCAGAGGTTGCGGTCGGTGGAGTACGGCTTCTCGACGGTCGCCTGCACGGGCACGCCCTTCGCTTTCACGTAGGCGATCAAGTCCTCGCGGCCGCGGAACTGCCACTCCCGCCACGGCGCGATGACCTGGAGTTCGGGCGCGAGCGCGGCGTAGGTAAGCTCGAACCGAACCTGGTCGTTGCCCTTGCCGGTGCAGCCGTGCGCCACCGCCTGCGCGCCGGCCTGTTGCGCGAGCGCCACGTGGTGCGCGGCCATGACGGGTCTGGCCATGGCGGTGCCAAGCAGATAGGTGCGGGCGTACACCGCGCCGGCGCGGAGCGTGGGGAAGACGAAATCCCGGACGAATTCTTCACGCAGATCCTCGATCACGCAATCGACGGCGCCGGAACGCCTTGCCTTGTCGATCAGTCCGCCCAGCTCGCCCGTGCCCTGCCCCACGTCGGCGGCAAAGCACAGCACCCTGGCGCCGTACTGCTCGCGGAGCCAGGGCACGATTGCTGAAGTATCGAGTCCACCCGAATACGCGAGAACCACCAACGGCCCCATGGCGCGTCCCCCCTCGTCGGTTTATGCAGAAAGATGCATAAACATACAATAGCACACGCGTCTGTCAACGGCCCGGCGGCGCCTGGCGGCGGTTCGGTGGCGGGCCAATTTTCGGAGGCTCGTGAACCAACGCGACGTTGCTTCACCTCCGCGGCAGGGGCCGATCCGGTGGGTGCGCGAGATCGACGTCTCCTAACGCGCCGCGGCCACGATGCGTAGCTTGGGTGACCCGCACAAGAGGACACGCCACATGACCCGTTTGGCAGCCGCACTCACCGTGCCGCTCCTCGCCACCCTAGCCGCGACCCCGGCCGGCGGGCAGCAGGCTGCGGCCCCGGAGCTCTCCGTCGGAGCGGTCGCACCCGACTTCACGCTGCCGGGCGCGACGCGCTACGGCACGCTCAAAGCGCCGATCCATTTGAGCGATTTCAAGGGCAAGACGGTGGTGCTCGCGTTCTTTTACAAGGCGCGCACCAAAGGGTGAACGATCCAAATGCATGCGTACCGTGATCAGTACGCACAGCTGTTCCACGATGGACGCGGCGTGGTGCTCATCGGCATCAGCGTCGATGCCGCGGATACGCTTGCGGCGTGGGCGAGGGACGACGAGTTCCCGTTCCTGTTCGCGAGCGACACGGGTGGCGTGATCGGCAAGACGTACGGCGCCCACAACCCGAAGTACGGGCTCGACAACCGCAACCTGTTCGTGGTAGGGCCGGACGGCAGGATCGCGTACAAGATGGCGCCGTTCCGGGAGATCGACCCGCAGTCGTACAAGGACCTGGCGGGGGCGATCGATCGGATCACGCCCAAGCCGGCCGAGGGGCAGTAGCGGCGCTACTTCGTGGCGACGCGTTCGAGCGCGGGAGCGAGGTCTTGCTCCGCTCCCGCGCCGGTGTAGGTGACCCTCCCCGTCTTGTCCAGCACCACGATGTAGGACGTCGTCGGCGCCTGATACGCGCGCACCGCTGCGCCGCTCGCGTCGAACAGCACCGGGAAGGGCAGCGGATGGTCCGCCAGGTGACGCTTGATCGAGCCCGGCGTCTGGTTCACCCCGACGCCGATGGCTACGAACTGCACGGTGCCGCCCCAGCGCGCATGTGCCGCCTTGAGCGCAGGCTCGAGCGCCTTACACAACGGGCACCACGTGGCCCAGAACTCGAGCATCACGGGCTGCTTGCCGACGTAGCGGCCCAGGTCCACCGGCTTGCCGTCGAGATCCTCGACCGTGACCGCCGCGGCCCTGGTTCCCACCGGAAGGCCGATGTCCTGCGCGCCGAGCGTCGCTGGCAGCGCGAGCGCGGCCGCGAGCGCGAATCCGAACCTCGTCACAGCACTTGCCCCATTTTGATGAAGTAGTACTCCGCCATCCCGAGCAGCGCCACGCCCGAGAGCTTCTTGACCCACACCATCCACTGACCCGCCCGTGGCAGCGCCGCCAGGCTTCCCGAGAACAGCCCCACCACCACGAGCAAAGCCGTCATCCCGAGCGAGAACACGAATAGATACACGAACCCGAGCAATCCGCTTCGCGTGGTGGCGACCCAGGTGAGCACCGCCGCGAACGCCGGAGCGCCGCACGGCGCCGCCACGAGCCCCGACGTGGCCCCGAGCAGGAACACCGCGGGGTACGATCCGCCGCCCAATCCCGCCGCCCACCGCATGAGCCGCTGCGGCGCCGACACCGGCACGACGTCCAGCATGGCAAGCCCGAAAACGAGCAGCAGGTTCCCGATGGCGAGGCGGGCCCAGGGGCTCGCGCTGACGGTACCGAACAGCGTCCCACTGAGCCCGGCGATGAGGCCGAGCACAGCGTAGAACAACGCGAGGCCGGTCGCGTACGTGAGCGTGAGGCGGGCGGTGCGCGAGCGGGACGCCCCGCCGGCCGTCGTGCCGGACAGGATCCCGGCAGTGATGGGGATCATCGGGTAGATACACGGCGTTAGGCTCGTCACGAGCCCGGCGCCGAACAGCGTGACGGCCGCGATCAGTGGACGATCGGTCAGGGTGCCGGCCAGTCCCTCCACCATTGGTCGTTTCCTTGAGGAGTGGTGAGCCGAGGCTCGCAACTATCAAGCCGGGAGACCGGCGAGCTCCTTCAGACGGGTGTGCACGGCGCGACGGGCACGCTCGCTCTTGGTGATGACGAGAACGGCGTCGTCTCCCGCGATGGTCCCGATGATCTCGGTCCAGCCCGCGGCGTCGAGGGCGAGCCCGAGCGCCTGCGCCCCGCCCGCGGGCGTCTTCATCACCAGCAGCGGGCCCACCCCTTCGACTGATACGAGCAACGTGGGTAGCATCTGCTCGAGATGCGGCCGGATGGCCGCGCCGCCTTCGGGCGGGGGCGCGTAGTGCGACCCGCCGTCCGGCGCCGCCACCTTAGCGAGGCCCAGTTCGCGGATGTCGCGCGACAGGGTCGCCTGGGTGACCTCGTACCCCTCGGCCTTGAGCCGTGCCCGCAACTGCTCCTGACTCGCGACCGTCTCCGAACGCACGATCTTCAGGATGGCGGCGTGGCGCTGGGGTTTCATGGTGCAGGAATCTAGCGGTGGACGATGCGTCCGGCGACGACGGTCAAGAGGGCGGTCGGGCGGTCAGGCGGTCCGGCGGTCAGCGGCTCCGCGAACACCGCGAGATCGGCCTCCTTTCCGACTTCCAGCGAGCCGACCTCCCCGTCCAGGCCGAGCGCCCGCGCACCCTCGATGGTGAGCATGCGCAGTGCGTCTTCTCCGTCGAGTCCGGCGGCCGCCGCCTCGGACGCGAGCATCGCGTCTCCCACGCTCACCACCGAGTCGGTGCCGAGGCCCACGCGCAACCCGGCTCGGCGGAACGCGGCGAGGGGGGCGGTGCCGTGGCCGTGAGCGCGGTTCGAGCGGGGGCAGTGCGCGATGCTCACTCCCTCCCGCGCGAGCACCGCAACGTCCTGCTCGTCGACCTGCACGCAGTGAATGCACAGGCAGCTGCCGGTCGCCAGGACGCCCAGTTGGGCGAGGTATTGCACCGGCGAGCGTCCCAGGCGCGCGACAGCGATGCCGCGCGCGCGCAGGGCGTCCGCGAACGGCCCGCGGCCCTCGCGCACGAACTGGGTCTCCGCGACCGACTCGGCGAGGTGCATGGCGACCGGAAGCCCCGCGGTCTTCGCCAGGTCGTCCACCCCGCGGTACAGCCGCTCGCTGACGGTGTAGGGCGCATGCGGCGACACGCCCACGCGCCGCTGCGGGGAAGTGAAACCGCCGAGCCGGTCTACGGCCCGTGCCAGATCGGTCAGGCTGGTGCGCGCCTGGGCGGGATCAGGCCCGAACACCTCGTGGTAATAGATGCCCCGCCCCCCGAGGCGCGCCAGCGCCTTGAGCGGCGCACCGGTGCTCCCCGTATCGGCCACGCAGGTGACACCCGCAGCCCACGCGTCGCGCACGCCCTGTTCCGCAGCGCCCAGGAACGCTTCCGGGGTCGTGGCGTCCTTCAAGGCTCGCACCGTACGAATCCAGCCGGCAAACTCGGGTTCCGGGTTCCGGCCGCCGAGATGCGTCAGCTCGAGGTGCGTGTGGCAGTTGACCAGGCCGGGCACCAACACGGCGTCGGGGAACTCGAGCCGCTCCGCGCCTTCGGGCGCGGGCACGGCGGCGTGCCGTCCGACGGCGGCGATCCTGCCCCGGTCGCCTACGAGAACGGCGCCGTCCTCGATGGGCGGCGCCGTGACCGGATGGACCGAGCCCGCGCGAATGCGCAACACGGGCTCAGGGGGAGACGCCGATGCCGAACGGCGCGTGTACCGGACAGGCCTGCACGGGCTCAGTGCCGGGGTAGAACCAGTCCCAGTGCCGCACGTCCTGCGGGCAGAACGGGGTCGCGAGGTAGCCGTTCGACCAGTCCACTTCACGCGTGATGAGCGAGTCGGGCCGGACCCAATCGGGCGGGGCGGGCCGGCGGTCGTACACGTCGCGCATGAACGCCGTCCAGGCCGGAGCGACGATGCGCCCGCCGCCGGCGTTGTGCTCGAGGATGCGCTGCTGCAGGTCGTACCCGACCCACATGCCCGCCACGAGCTCCGGCGTGTACCCGATGAACCAGGCGTCGGTGTAGTCGTCGGTCGTCCCGGTCTTTCCCGCCGCGGGGAGCGTGAACCCCGCCTTCCACACGGCCGTGAACGCCGTGCCGCGCCGGATCACGTCCTTCATCATGTCCACCATGAGCCACGTGTGCTCGGGATCCATGACGGGCTCGCGCCGCATCGCCGGCTGCCACAGGATGTTGCCCTGGCGGTCTTCCACCCGCAGGATGCCCACCGGCTCGGCGCGGGTCCCGAGCGTGGCGAAGGCGGTGTAGGCAGCGATGATCTCCATCGGCCGCACGCCCTTCGCGCCGATGTGGATCGAGGGATACGGCGGCAGCGGCGTGGTGATCCCGTAGCGGCGCGCTTCACCGATGACCGTCTGCTCGCCCAGCGACATGCCGAGCTTGATGGTCGCGAGGTTCCTCGACATGTACAGCCCCTCGCGCATCGGGATCATGCCGAGCGTGGTGTCGTCGTCGTCCTTGGGCTGCCACAGCGTCGAGTCGAGCTGGATCACCGGCGGGTTCAACGGCGAATCGTCGACGAGCTCCGTGACCGGGTGGCCCGCGCGCACCGCCGCGGAGTAGACGAACGGCTTGAAGGTCGAGCCCGGCTGACGGATGGCCTGGGTGGCCCGATTGTACTTCGAGTCGTCGAAGTCGCGTCCGCCGATCATGGCGCGGATGTAACCGGTGTTCGCCTCGAGGGCCACGAGCGCGCCCTGGAGGTACGGCGTGAACGGTCCGTGATCCTCTCCTGAGGCTTTAGACGACTCGAGGTATTCCCGGTACGTGGTGCGCCCCGGGAACTTGCCGTTCGAGTACACACCCGCTTCGATGGCGTCGAGCTGAGACTGCAGCGCCCGCTCGGCCGCCTCCTGCATGTCGAGGTCGAGGGTGGTGTAGATCCGCAGGCCACCCTCGTACAAGTCCCGCCCGAAGCGGGCGTCGAGTTGCACCCGCAGCCACTCGACGAAGTAGGGGGCGACGTCGCCGTAATTGGTCCGGTTGCCCGTCAGCACCAGGGGATAGGAGCTCCACAGCTCCGTCTCCTCGGCCGTGAGGAAACCCTGGTCATGCATCAACCCGAGCACCACGTTGCGTCGCCGCACGGCACGCTCGGGGTGGGTGCGCGGGTTGTAGAACGCCGGCAGCTTGGGGAGGGCCGCCAGAGTCGCCGCTTCCGCGACGTTGAGCTGGTGCGCGTGTTTCCCGAAATAGATCTGCGCCGCGGCTTCGACGCCGTGCGCCCCCGCCCCCAGGTTGATCTGGTTCAGGTACAGCTGGAGGATCGTGTCCTTGGCGAAGTTGTGCTCGATCTCGACCGCGACGCGCGCCTCCTTGAGCTTGCGGGTGAGCGTCTTCTCGCGGCTGATCTCTTCGGGAAAGATGTTCCGGGCCAGTTGCATCGTGATAGTCGAGAACCCCTGGGCGAAACTCATCGTCACGAGATCGTTCTTGATGGCGCCGAGGATGCGCCAGTAGTCGATGCCGTGATGGTCGTAGAAGCGCTTGTCCTCGGTGGCGATGAACGCCTGGCGCACGGCCGGCGGGATCTCGGCGAGCGGCAGGACGGTGCGGCGCTCGGCCCCGAGCTCGCTGATCAGGCGGCCGTCCGCGGCGTACACCTTGGACGTCTGCACCTGATGGTTGGGGTTCGCCACGAGACGCGAGATGCTGGGGCAGTGCTCGCCCGCGCACACGCGGGTCCACGCGCCGTAGCCGAGCCCCACGCCGTACGCGCCGGCGAGCGCGAGGGCGGCGAGCGCGCGGCGCCGGATCGTCGGGTTCTGCCACCAGGTGATGGGCCCGGACAAAGGAACGGGCGCAGGAATGGACGCCATCGCGCTACAACCTAGTGAAGCCGCCAGGCGCTTGCCAGCGGTTACGCCTTCTCGTACGATTCCGCGCCATGTCGGACCTCTTCGCTGAGCTCGAGTGGCGGGGCTTCGTCCAGCACGCCACGCAAGGGTTGGGAACGCACCTCGCCGAGAGGCGCACTCTCTACTGTGGCTTCGATCCGACCGCGCCCAGTCTGCAGCTCGGCAATCTCATGCCGATCATGCTGCTGCGTCACTTCCAGCGCGCTGGCCACAAGCCGCTCGTGCTAATGGGCGGCGGCACCGGCCTGATCGGCGATCCCAGCGGCAAGCGCAGCGAGCGCCCGCTGCTCTCGAAAGAGCAGATCCGCGAGAATCTGCAGCGCCAGCGCGACCAGATGAGCCGCTTCCTCGACTTCGACCCGGGCCCGGCCGCTGCTGAAGTGGTCAACAACGCGGACTGGCTGGTGAAGGAGCCGCTCGTCGATTTTCTGCGCGACGTCGGAAAGCACTTCAGCGTCAACGTCATGCTCCAGAAGGAATCGGTGAAAGCCAGGATTGACACCGGCATCTCGTACACCGAATTCAGCTACATGTTGCTGCAGGCGTACGACTTCCTGCACCTGTTCCGCGCCAAGCGCTGCACCATCCAAGTGGGCGGGAGCGACCAGTGGGGGAACATCACCGCGGGAATCGACCTCGTCCGGCGCGTGGAAAGCGGCGAAGCCCACGGACTCGTGGCACCGCTCGTCACGACCGCCTCGGGAGCGAAGTTCGGAAAGTCGGAGGCCGGTGCGATCTGGCTGGATCCGGCCACCACGTCGCCCTACAAGTTCTATCAGTTCTGGTACAACACCGACGATCGCGACGTCGAGTCGTACCTGCAGCTGTTTACGTTCCTGGCGCGGCAGGATATCAAAGCGCACATGAAGACGCACAAGAAGGACCCGAGCCGGCGCGAGGCGCAGGGCAAGTTGGCGATTGAAGTGACCACAATCGTGCACGGGAAACAGGCTGCCTACAACGCGACGGCCGTGAATGCCATCCTCTTCAGCGACCTCGATCCGCGGAATGTGGAGCCGAGCGCGCTGGACCTGCTCGCCCAGGAAATTCCCACGGCGCGGCTGCCGAGCGGCGACGGACTGTCCCTGGTCGACGCGGTCGTGCAGGCGGGCCTGGCCAAGTCGAAGGGTGAGGCGCGACGCGCCATCGAGCAGGGCGGCATCTACGTCAACCAGCAGCGGGTGAAGGACGCGACGCGGAAGATCGAGGCACCCGATTGGCTCGCGGGAACGAACCTGCTGCTCCGCAAGGGCAAGAAGGACTACGCTCTGCTCCGGGCGGGCCGCTAGGAGACCCAATGTTCATCGGCCACTACGCCGTCGCGCTCGCCGCCAAACGCGCCGCGCCGCAAACCTCGCTCGGCACCCTGTTCGTGGCGGTGCAGCTCGCCGACATGCTCTGGCCCGTGTTCCTCATCCTGGGTTGGGAGCAGGCCCACATGGTTCCCCGACCCAACCCGTTCCTGATACTGTGGCTCGACTCGATCCCCATCTCGCACAGCCTGCTCACCCTGGTCGCGTGGGGCCTGCTGTTCGCGGCGCTGTATCGCGCGCGTACCGGCTACGCGAGAGGGGCGATCGTGGTCGCGTTGGCGGTGGTCAGCCACTGGGTCCTCGACTTCGCGACGCATCGCCCGGACATGCCGCTCTACCCGGGCGGCCCGAAGCTCGGCCTCGGGCTCTGGAACTCGGTCGCCGGGACCGTGGTCGTCGAAGGACTGATGTTTGTGGCGGGAGCCTGGATCTACTCGAGGACCACGCGCGCCCGTGACCGCATCGGGGGTTACGGACTCGGCGCGCTCCTGGCGCTGCTGCTACTCTCCTACATCGGGTCGCTCGTCGCCGGCGCGCCGCCGAGCATGCGGGCGGTCGCAATCGGCGGAATCATTTTCGGGTGGCTGTTCGTCGCGTGGGCGGCGTGGGTGGATCGCCACCGGGAGCTGGTCTACCCGAGCTGATCCAGCACGTCCAGCACGCGCTCCATCTCCTCGACGGTGTTGTAGCAATGCGGGGCGAGCCGGATGGCTCCCTCGCGCAGCGAGCAGACCACGTGGGCCCGCTTGAGGGCGTGGTAGGCTTCGGCCGGATGTGGCGGGGCGAGGCACACGATCGCCGAACGATGCTTCTCCTGGCGCGGCGACACGACGCGGACGCCGTTCTCGTCGGCCCACTTGAGCACCGGCTCGTGCAGCATGCGCGTGTACTGCGCGATGTCGTCGACCCCGAGCTCGGCGAGCATGCCAACAGACGTGGTCATCCCGTAGAAGTCCTGGAACGGCAGCGTCACCATCTCGAAGCGGCGGGCATCAGGGCGGAAGGTGGGGTTGTAATCGGTGAGCCGGGAGAAATCATCGGTGCCCTCGAACGCCATCCACCCGGTCACCGCGGGCTCGAGCGCCGAGATCAGGTCGCGCCGCACGTACACGAACCCCGATCCCCAGGGCGAGAGCAGCCACTTCTGTCCGCCGCACGCCAGAATGTCCACCGGCGTGTCGCGCACATCGAGCACCGAGTTGCCGACGCCCTGAATCCCGTCCACCACGAGGAACGTGCCGTTGGCGCGGCAAGCAGCGCCGAGCCGCGCCAAGTCGGCGCGGAAGCCGTTCGAGAACTGGACGAAGGACACCGCGAGCACCCGCACGCGCCGGTCGTGCAGCCGCTCCACCAGGTAGTCCTCGTCCGGCCAGCCTTCGGGGCCGCAGGGGGCGAGCTCCACCTCCACGCCCTGCTTCTTGAGGAGCAGCCACGGGTAGACGTTCGCCGGAAACTCGCGGTCCGAGACGAGCACCACGTCGCCCGGCTTGAGCGGCAGGGCGCGCGCCGCGAGGCTCAGCCCGTGGCTCGTGTTGGTGGCGAGGGCGATCTCGACCGGCTGGGCGTTCAAGAATCCCGCAAGCGCCACCCGCGCCGCCTGCAGGCCCGCCTGCAGCTCCCGGTCGGGGAGGAGGTGGGGAGCGGTGCGTTTCGCGGTGAATTCATCCAGCGCGCGGCGGGTGCGCTCGGGGATGGGGCCGATGGAGGCGTTGTTCAGGTAGACGGTGTCCGCGGTCCACGGGAACTCCGCGGCGCGCAGAGCGCGGAACTGGTCGCGCAACGCCCGCAGCCGGGTCGGGTGGTAGGCAATGTCGGTCATGCCCGCACGTCGAGCGCGTCGCGCAAGCCGTCACCCACCAGATTCACGCCCAGCACCGTCAGGCCGATGGCGAGCCCCGGGAACAGCGACACCCACGGGGCGACCCGCAGCAGGTCGCGCCCCTCCGCGATCATCGCACCCCACGACGGTGTAGGGGGCTGCGCCCCGAGCCCCACGAACGACAGCGCGGCCTCCGCCATGATCGCGCCGCCGACCCCGAGCGTCGCGGCTACGATCACGGGGCCGAAGACGTTGGGCAGCACGTGGCGCGTGACGAGGCGCGAGTCGGACGCGCCGAGCGCGCGGGCCGCCTGGACGTAGTCGAGTCCCCGCGCCACCAGGACCTGTCCGCGCACCAGCCGGGCCATCCCCGCCCAGCCCACGAGCCCGATCACCACGCACACGACGGGCAGCGAGGGCCGCACGGCGGCCGCCACGGCGATCAAGAGGAGCAGCGAGGGGAACGCCAACGTCACGTCGGCGACCCGCATCACGACCGCGTCCACCCAGCGGCCGTAGAAGCCGGCCGCGAGGCCGAGCGCGAGGCCGGCGGCGAGCGCGATGATCTGGCTCGCGACGCCCACCGCGAGCGACAGCCGGGCCCCGAACAGCACGCGGGAGAGCACGTCCCGCCCCTGCGCGTCGGTCCCGAGCGGATAAGCCGGCGACGGCGCGCGCAGCGCGGCGGCGAGGTCGCCGTGCGTCGGATCGCCGGGCGCGAGCCATGGGGCGGCGAGCGCCGCAAGCCCGAGCAGCGCCACGACGGCGAGACCGGCCATGGTCCAACGATTTCGTACGACGCGATGACGCATGAGTAGCGCGGGGCTGGGGACCACGACTACGTTACTCGGAGGCTCACCTCCCGGGCAAGCGGCGGGTCACGTGGACACCCAGGCGCGATTCACACTCGTTTTGGGCGGCGGCGGCATGAAGGGCCTCGCCCACATCGGCGTGCTGCAGGCACTGAGCGAGCGCGGGCTCGTTCCGACGCAGATCGTCGGCTCGAGTGTGGGCGCGCTCGTGGGCGCCGCGTGGGCCGCGGGCCGGAGCATCGCCGAGCTGCGCGACGTGGCCGTGAGCCTGCGCCGCCGGGACGTTTTCGCCGTCGCGCACGCCGACATGGCGTTCAAGCGGATGCGCTCCCCCGCCCTGTTCCGCCGTGAGCCGCTCGATCTGCTGATTCAGCGGCTGGTGGGCGACGTGAAGTTCCAAGACCTTCGCAACCCGCTGATCGTGAACTCGGTGGACATCAATTCGGGGATGCAGGTGTTCTGGGGCCTCGACGGGCTCGAAGAGGTGCCGGTGCGGGACGCCGTCTTCGCGTCGTGCGCGCTTCCGGGGTACCTGCCTCCGCGCGAGATCCGCGGGCGCTTCTACGTCGACGGCGCTGTGGTGGACAACCTCCCGGTGGGCACGGCGCGGATCCTCGGCGCCGACCTCATCTTCGCGGTCGACGTCTCCGCGTCGAATGCGTTCCGCGCGGACACCCAAGACGAGGGCTTCGCCGCGGTGTTCGCGCGGGCCACCGAGATCGCCATGCAGTCATCGCTCGAGCTGCGGCTGCGCGACTGGACCACCCCGCCGATCTTCTACGTTCACCCGCGGGTCGAGCATATCTCCGCCTTTTCGTTCGATCACCTGCGCGAGCTGGTGGAGGAAGGCTATCGGGCGACGGTCGCCGCGCTCGACCGGCCGGAGGACTGGCCCGCCCCGGGCACGAGCGGCGTGCACCCCCGCCGCGCGGTCACAGTGCGGGTGCAGCGCGAGCGCTGCATCGGCTGCGGGGCGTGTCTCGTCCAGGGGCCGCCCGGCATGTTCGTGCTCGACGCGCAAGGGAAAGCCGTCGTCACGCGGCCCGACCAGGATTGGTCGCCGATCGACGGCGATTTCATCCGGCACTGCCCCACGTACGCCATCAGCGCGCGGCCGGCGGCGGCTCCCGCCGAAACTCGCCGTCGATCCGGATGAGATCGCGCGCCACGCGATCCCAGTTGTAGAACGTCTCCACCGCGCGCCGCCCGGCCGCGCCCATGCGCCGGCGCAGCTCCGCGTCGCCGAGCAGCCGCGTGATTCCCGCCGCCACGGCGGCGGGCTCGCCTGCATCCACCAGGATCCCCGTTTCCCCCTCGCGCACGGCGTCCGGCACGCCGCCCGAGCGCCCGCCCACCACGGCGAGTCCGCACGCGGACGCCTCGAGCAGCGCGATTCCGAAGCCCTCCACCAGCAGCTCGACCCGCCGCGACGCCCCGACGTACAGGTCGACCGCGTTGTACAGCGCCGGCAATTCCTCATCCGGCACGAACCCGAGAAAGCGAACGCTGTCGCCCACGCCGAGTTCCGCGGCGAGCTGTTCGAAGCGGGCGCGGTGCGGCCCGACGCCGGCCACCGCGTAGCGCGGCGGCGCGTCGGGAAAGGCCGCCCGCACGGCGGGCAGGGCGCGGATGACCGTGTCGATTCCCTTGTGCCACTCGAGCCGCGACACAGTGAGGAGCCAGGGCCCGCCGCCCAGCCCGAGCCGCGCGCGCACCGGGCGGGGGTCGACGTCCGGCCGGAAGTGCGCCGGGTCAGTGCCGAGCGGCACGACGCGCACGTCGCCGCCCAGGGTGGGCCGGTCGAGCGCGGCAAGCACCGCCCGCGCGCGCTCCGCCGTCCAACGGCTATTCGCCACGACCACTGCGGCGCCGCCGAGCAGCTCGTGCGCCGTCCAGCGCCGGAAGCGCGACCGGCGCATCTTCGCCTCGAGCAGCAGCAGCTCGGTCCCATGGAGGATCACGCCGTACGGCAGCCCGTACCGCCAGCGCAGCCAGCGCGCCGGATACCCGGCCGGCTTGAGCTCACCGCACCATGCGAACCCGGGCCGGGTGCGCCGCACCAGCGTGCTCGCCCGGGCTGCCCAGAGCACGAGCCCGTTGATGGTGCGCAGGCGTTTGGCCCGGATCGGCGCGTGGTCGATCGGCTGCGGAAACCGCGGATCGCTCGCCGCGCTGCCCGCGTGACGGCCGGTCGACACGACGAGGGATCCCGCGGGGTAGCGCAACGCCAGCTCGCCCATCCAGCGGGCGATGCCGCCCCCCTGCGGGGGAAAGTTGAACGCGAGAAGGAGGGTGGTGCTCAAGACCGGGACGGGGCCCTACCCCGCCACCACCTCCGCTTCGATCGCCCGGAGATCGCGCACCACGCGGTCCCAGTTGTAGTGGGTCTCGACCGCGCGGCGGCCGGCGGCGCCGATGCGCTGCGCCAGGTCGCGGTCCGCGAGGAGGCGGGTGATCGCGTCGGCCAGCGCCGCCGGATCCTCTGGCGGCACGAGGAAGCCGGTCTCGCCGTCGCGCACCGCGTCGGGGATCCCGCCGGAGTTCCCCGCGACCACGGGAATCCCGCACGCAGACGCCTCGACCAGCGAGATCCCGAATCCCTCCACGCCGATCCGGTTGGCGATCCGCGAAGCGCCGACGTACACCGAGGCGAGGTTGTACAGGGCGGGCAGGTCGCGCTCGCTCACGCCGCCGAGGAACCGCACGCGGTCAGCGACCCCGTTCTTGTGAGCCAGCTTCTCGAGCGACGCACGCTCGGCCCCGCTCCCTGCCACGGCGTAGTACACGTCGGGGAAGCGCGCGACGACGGCGGGGAGCGCTCGAATGACGGTGTCCACGCCCTTGTGCGGATCCAGCCGCGCGACCGTCAGGAGCCAGCGCGCCTTGTCGTCGGGAAGACCGAAGCGCGCGCGCAGCTCGGCCGGATTCACGCCGGGTTTGAAGCGATCGGGATCGGTGCCGAGGTGCACAACGCGGAGCCGCTGGCCGTGCCCGTCGAGGCCCAGGTCCCCGAGGATGGTCAGCGCCAGATCGCGCGTCCAGGCGCTGATCGCGATGAGCACCGCGGCGCCGCCGAAGATCGCGCGGGAGGTGCGGCGCTTGAACGTGGAGTGGCGCATCTTGTGCTGCTCGCTCAGCAGATCTCCGCCGTACAGGAACAAGCTGTACGGGACCCCCACGCGCTCGAAGACCCAGCGCGCCGGATAGCCGGCGGGCTTCACGTTGCCGCAGTGGACGAACCGCGCGCGGTGCTGGCGCGCGAGACTCGCGGCGCGGCGCGACCAGAGCAGCAGCCCCGGCAGGGTCTTGGTGACACGGGCGCCGATGGGCAGCCGGTCGATAACCGCGCCGAGCGTGCCGTCCACTTCCGGCGCGTCGCGATCCGCCGGTGTCGAAACGATGAGCTCGCCGCGCGGGAAGTGTCGGGCGAGCTCGCCATGCAGCCGCGCGATGCCCCCGCCCATCGGGGGAAAATCCTGTGCCAAAAGCAGCGTGGTCATCGCGAGCGCTCCCACAGACGGGCGTACTTGAGGAACACGCTGGCAGCGGAGAGACCGCACAGCACGGCACCGCGCCAGCCATCGAGCACGCCGAGCTGCAGCAGATACATCCGGACGAAACGCGCCGGGGGGCGGAGCAGGACATCGTTCAAGCGGGGCCGCCGCCCGCGCGCCGCGAGCTCCTCCGCCGCCCACCCGCTGTAGAGGTCCAGCTTCTGCAGGTAATGGGACAGGTCACGGTACGGCACGTGGTCGAGCGGGGTCGCGAGCCGGCCCATGTCGGGGACCGGCTCCAGCGCCTCGTGCAACTTGCGCTCGGTGAAGCGACGGTTCCTGCGGAACAGCCGCACGACCCAGTCGCTGCCCCAGCCGCCGTGGCCCACCGGCCTGCCCAGAAAGTGGTTGCGACGGCGCACCGCGTACGCCTCGTGCATCGGCGCGGCGACGGTGGCCGCGACCTCGGCGACGAGCGGAGCGCCGACGCGCTCGTCCGCGTCGAGTGCGAACACCCAGTCGTTGGTCGCGGCCGCGATACCGACGTTACGCTGGTGTGCGATGGTAGGGCACGGCACCGCCTTGCCGTCCAGCACCTGCGCGCCCGCGGCCGTCGCGAGCCGCGGCGTCTCGTCCGTCGACCCACCGTCCACCACGATGACCTCACCCGCCCACCCGAGCGCGCCGACGCACTCGCCGATCTGCCCGGCCTCGTTGCGCGTGGGGATGACGATGGTGACCGGGGCGCGGGGCGTCATGACGTCCAATGCTAACGCGCCGCCACCGCGCCGAGCAATCGCCGTCGCTCCAGCGCCTCGCGGTAGACCGCCTCCGTGCGCTCGACCGTCCGCTGCAAGGTGAACTCCCGCCGCACCATCTCGCGCCCGGCCCGCGCGATGCGCCCCGTGCCGTCACCATCCGCGAGCATGCGGTCGATGGCGGCGGCCCACTCCAGCGGGTCGAGCGGTGCGACGAGCACGCCGGTTATCCCCGGCGCGATCAAGTCGGGGTTGCCGCCGGCGTTCGACGCTACCACCGGCAACCCCACCGCCATCGCCTCGAGCAGCGACTGCGACAGGCCTTCGATGCGCGACGGCAGGGCGGCTACCTCCGCGAGATGATAGAACGCGAGCGGCCGATCGGTGAGCGGCACGAACACAACCCGGTGGCGGTGCGGCACTGCTGCCGCCAGCGCCCACAGCGGTCCGTCCCCCTCGACGCCGACGAGGGCCAGCAGCACCGGGTGCTCGACCGCCGGCAATGCGCGGAGCAGCACGTGCTGATCTTTGAGGCGCGCCACCGCCACCACCACGTGCCGGCCGTCGACGGGCCCCAGCGCGGCCCGCGCGGCGGCAAGGTCGGCGGAGGGGACCGGTGCGTCGACACGCTCGAGCGCGATCCCGTTGGGCACCACGCGCAGCCGCCCCGCGGGATGCAGCCGGCGCCGCAGCGCCCGCGCCACGGCGTGGCTCACCGCGATGGTGCGGTCCGCCGTGCACCCGACCGCCACGAGCTCGAGCGGCGACGTAAGCGGCATGGTACGCCGCGTGACGACGAGCGGCTGCGGCAAGCGGCCCCGCCAGCGCAGCCAGGTCAGGGCGCGGCGATCGAGCGTGGCGTGCGAGTTCACCACGTCCACTCGCTCGCGGGCGATCACGTCGGCGAGGCTGTGCGCCAGCCGGCCGGGCGACCCGAACTCGAGCGGGACGAGCGGGAGCCCGGCCTCGCGCGTCAGGCGCGCCAGCAGCACGTCGCCGCGGCAGCCCACCACCAC
>JBGPDL010000053.1:0-18791 GCA_041482275.1 Gemmatimonadota bacterium
GATCGCGCGCGAAGCGGCCGTGCTCATCGTTGGCTACGCGTTTGGGTACAGTCTCCTTGCGTTCGATCTGGTGATGTCGCTCGCCCACAAGTGGGTGAGCAACCTGTTCGGCGCCTTCTACTTCATGGGGAGCTTCCTGGCGGCCCTCATGGCGCTCGCGGTCCTCACGATCGCGGTGCGGCGCCGCATGGGCTTGGACGAGCTCTTCTCCGCCAAACAGCAGCACGACCTCGGGAAACTGTGCTTCGGGTTCACCGTGTTCTGGGCCTATTTGATGTGGTCCCAGTTCCTGGTGATCTGGTACGGCAACCTGCCCGAGGAGACCTTCTACATCTTCTACCGGCTGATCGGTCCGTGGCGGCCGATCGGCATCGCCGTGTTCCTGCTCGTGTTCGTGATTCCGTTTGTCGGCTTGCTCGGCGCGCGACCCAAGAGGCACGCCCCGACCCTCGTGGCGTTCGCACTCACGAGCCTCGCAGGGATCTGGCTCGAGCGCTACCTCGAGATCGTCCCTTCCATCAATCACGGCGCCGGGCCGGCCCTCGGCATTCCCGAGATCGGGACCACGGCGCTCTTCAGCGGGTTGTTCCTGCTCTCCCTCGGCTGGTTCGCAGCCCGCTTTCCGATGCTTTCCCCCCGGCTCGCTGCCGACACCCTTGAGCGGGAGCGACACTAGCCACACGGGTTACCTCACCGTTTCCTGACATTCTCTCCGTGACATCCGGCGGCGATCCCTTTAGCGTCTTTATGGGTAGTAAGCCCAGGCAGAGTACGCGGTCGGACGTCCCACGCATCGCAGTGGAGGTCTTATGCCGTCGAGGTTGATGTCGTTGGTACTAGGAGTGGCGGGGGTGCTGCTGCTCGCGTCGTGTGGCGGCTCGACGTCGCCGTACGGCGGCGGGGGTGGCGGAGGTGGGTGCACGCCCACGGCCTCGAAGGTTTGCATGAATGCGCTTTCGTTCGGTCCGTCGAGCCTTACGATCACGGCGGGCACCACCGTCACGTGGCAGAACGGCAGCGTAGCCACACACACGGTGACAAGCGACGTCGGTTCCACCCTGACCTACAACAGTGGGAGCGTCGGCCCCGGAGGAACCTTCAGTCAGACGTTCAACACGGCCGGTACATACGCCTACCACTGCACCTTCCACGTGGCGAGCGGAATGACCGGTACGATCACGGTCCAGTAACCAGCCTCGCAATCCGTCTCACGCTCCCGGAGCAGACTCCGCTCCGGGAGCTTATTGTTTTCCCATGAGCGATACGCCAAACACTCTCGAAGCGTTCCGGCATTTCCGTGAGAAGATGAACGCCGTCATCCTCGAGGCGGGGAACACGAGCATCAACCGCTTCTTTGCGCTCGATTCCTGTGTCTACGAAGACGGCGCCCTGCCGACCAAGACCAAGGAGCTGCTCGGGCTCGTCGCCTCGCGTTCGCGGTGGCCTTGGTGGTGGGCGGCTCGATCGTGATCCCGCACCTCCGCCGGGCGGTAGCCCGGCTCGAGGAGCTTCCGGCCCGATAAGGTCGCGGCCCTACGGGCGCAGCGGCCGCAGCCGGCGCCGCAGCGCGGCCAGGGAGTCGGCGGAGAGCGGTCCCCGAACCTCGAGCCAGAGGCCCGGAACCGATTGGTCGGCGGCCCGCAGCGCCGCCGACGGTGCCGCCGCTGTTTTTCGCGTAGCCGGCGCCGGACGAGCGTTGATCACCTCGATGATGAGACTCGAATCGAGCGATTGCTCGACGATCACCACCGCGGAGTACCCGATCAGACGCGCCCGATACATGCCGCGGACCGGGAGATCGGGGACGGCCAGAGGGGCGGCGCCGAGCACCAAGTGTGCGCTGTCCGCGTCGATGGGAGAGCCCCTGACAGCGTCGCGCCGCGGCGCTGCATTCGCGGTGACGCCCTGAGACTCGGCCGCGGCGGCCGCCTCGTTGCGCACGTAAGCCGGAGCGGCGGGCGGCTGGGCTTCGGCTTGCAGCCGTTCGAGCTGGTCGGCTTCCACGGCGGGGGCCGGTACGGCGGGTGGCTTGGCCGGCGGCGTTCGGGCGGTGCCGCGCCGGGTGGTGTGCGGCGCGCGTTCTGCGAGCTCGCCTGTGACTGGCACGACCTGCGGCTGCAATCGCATCGCGTGGTCGGAGTCGGCTCGCGCCGCGGGTTCCGGGCCCCGGCCAACTGTTGGGCCCAGATACATCCCGATCCCGAGCGCCAGCGCGACGGTGGCCGCCCACGCGACGGGCAGGCGGACCTGCCACCACAACCGGACCGGTGGCCTCACATCCCCGGGACGGAGCGGCGGCAGCTCACGGTCCGGGGGCGCGGCCCGTCCGAGCAGCTCCGCGGCGCGCGTGATCAGGGCACGCTCCTCTTCGAGGCGCATCCGGCATCCCGCGCACTGCGCCAGGTGTGTCTCGACGCCCTGGGCCTCGGACGGCGCGAGCTCACCGTCCAGGTAGGCGTGCAGTGTCCCGTCATCCACGTGCGACATGTTCACCCTTCGTTCCCGCCTCGTAGGCGTCCAGCAACCGCCGCCGCGCCCGCGCCAGCGTCGTCCCCACCGCGCCGCGCGCGAGCCCCGTGTGGGTGGCGATCTCCTCGTACGACAGCCCGGAGTCCCACAGCAGCAGGACTTCCCGGTCCCGCGGCGTGAGCTGCTCGAGCGCGGCCCGTACCTGTGCGCGCTCGGTCTCGGCGTGCACCGCGTCGTCCAACGCGGGCGTGCTCTCCGGTGATTCCGCTGTCAGGAGCGTCAGGTGGCGTCGCTCCCGCGCCGCGCGCCGCGCATCGTCCCGCGCCATGTTCGCCGCCACGATGAAGAGCCACCCCCGCGCGCTCTCCGGTTTGTGCACCAGCGCCCGGGCGAACGCTTCCTGGGCGAGGTCTTCCGCGCGCTCGGCGTCCCACACCTTGCGGTACAGGAAGCGCACGAGCGCGTGATACGTCGTCCGGTAAATCTCGGCCAGGCTGTCCGGAGTCACATCACTCACGAGCGAAAGTCGCGCACCAGGGCGGCGAGCTCTCCATCCGCCCACGTCGTCTTGCCGCCGGCTTCAATCTCGACGCTCAACCGGCGTCCGGCCACCAGGACGGCCGGCTCGAGCGCGGCCGCCTGCCGCAGCTCCGGGAGCGCGCGGAGCAGGGCGAAGTACGCATCGCTGAAGGCGGCGACGCGCACGACGCGCAGCGAGTCGCCGTGGGCGACGTCGACCCACGTGCTGTTGCGCCACACGAACAACCGCCCCCCTACCCGCTGCGAACGACCCGACCTCCCGCGCTCGATCGCACCGAGGGAATCCGCCGCCGCGCCCGCCACCACTGCGGCATCGAGACTGTACGAGCTCGCGAGCTTGCGCTCCGCTTCCGACCGGCGCACCGCGCCTGCGCCCGCCTGGTCGCGGGGTGCCATGGGGCGGATCTCGTCGGCTCGCTGCGCCATCATGCCCGGCTCCTGCACGAGGTACGACGTGTACTCCGTGAGAATGCCGTAACGTAAGGCGAGCCGCTTCAGCTCGCTCACCATCTCCGGATTCGGTCCGTGCAGCCGGATCTCGCGCGACAGCGCGCCCGCCTTACGCGCCGCCCAGAGCTGCTGGATGTAGTCGGCGCCCGGCTGCTCGCCGCCGAATCGAGCGGCTGTCGAGAAGCGCTCCTCGCGCCCGCTTCTCCTTCCCCCCACCGTAACGGATCGCTCTCCGCTTCCCGCTCCCCGGTATCGCCCCAACACCACGAGTTCGTCTCCGCCGAACAGGTCGGGTAGGCGCTCGGGCTGCAGGTCGTACAGCTCGACCCCGTCCGCCCCGAGCGTCAGGTCAGTGAGTACGGGTGCCGACACTTTGGCCGCCAGTGCCCCCACCGCCTGCTCGATATCGCCGCCGGGCTGGATGTACTCGGTGACGCCGCGGGCCCGCTCCGTGAGCCGGTCGAGCAGGTAGGTATTCACGTCATACCCGATGCCGAACGCAAACACGCGGAACGATCCGCGACCGCGCTCGGCCTGCTCGGCGATGCGCTCCGGATCGGTCTCGCCCACCGTCGGCAACCCGTCCGTCAGAAACACGACAACGCCCAGCGCACTCTCACCTGGCGGCTCGGCGAATGCCTCGGCCAGCGCGCCGGCGATGTTGGTGCCGCCATCGGTATCGAGATGACGCACCCACTCTTGAGCTGCACGCACGTTGTCGCCGGCCGCCGGGGTCCACCCGGTCGCGTACCGGCGCACGCCGCTCCCGAAGCTGATCACACGGAACCGGTCGCTCGACCGCAGTGTGCTGAGCAACTGCACCAGCGCCGCCCGTGCTTGATCGAGCTTTTCGCCCGACATCGAGCCCGACACGTCGAGCACAGCGACGAGGTCGCGCCGCACCGACTGGGTCGCGGCCGCCGCGTTCGGCGCGAGCAGCAGCATGAAGAACCCGTCCTCTCCCGCCGGCTGGCTCGTGATGAGCGACATCCCAACGAGCCCGCGCGCGAGCGGCAGGAACAGCTCCAGGTCTCCCCGCGCGCCGGTGTCCGCGAGTGCGAGCTCGAGACGGTCGCCTACGCGGCTCGACGTGAGCCGATGCGTGGGCGAGAAGGGATCGCCGAACCGGGCCGCGCTGTCGACCTCGATCCGCAAGCTGCGCGAGGCGGCGGCTCCCGGCCCGGACCCCGCGACGTAACGGAAGCGCCAGGCGTCACCGGTGCGATCGAGCAGCTGCGTGTAGCGCAGGGTGATCTTGCGCGTCTCGCCGGGGGCGATCGGGAAGACGCGCGCTCGCAACAGGCCGTGTCCGGCGAGCTCGATCAGTGCCGGATCGCGCTTGCGACGGACAATCTCTTCATAGACCCCTCGTGCCTGGGCGGCGTCCATCGGCTCGCCCTTGAGCTCGCGGTCGCCCTGCCACAGGGAGAACTCGCTGAACACGGCTTCGCCCGGCAGCGGATAGAGATAGCTGGCTTCGTCGAGCAGCGGCCCCGGATTGCGGAACCACTCCTCGACGGTCACGCGGGCGATACGACCGGTGACGGCGACGTGTACGGCGCTGCGCACCTTCTCGATCGCGCCCCGGGCGACCATTGGAGGAGGGAGGGGTCGGATCGGCTCGATCCACCCCTGCGCCGCGAGCGGCGCCAGCGGCAAGGCGAGGGTCCAGATCACTCTGCTGAGACGATACGAGCGTACCATGGCGAGCCGGTTCCCGTGAGAGACGCGAGGAGAGACGCCTGCCTCCCACCGGTTTGCACATCCCAGCCGAGGGTGGTGAGGGATGGATCGGTACGTTGCGCCGTGCGAAGGGGTTGCGGGGGGGGTCGCGGTCAGTCCATCTTGGGTGCGCCGCAGCGCCCCCGGCGTCGGGTTACCGTGTCCTCCTGGATGGGGAACCGTGCCGCGCTACACCTACCGCCGTCTCACGAAGCTGCCCAGCACCGCCGACGACCTGCGTCGCCACACCGTGCTCAACCTTCCGGGTATGCTGGACGGCTTGAGCTTCGAGCATACGGTCATGGAGCCCGGCGCGACGGTACCGATCTCCAAGGAGGACGATGCCGCCGTCCTGATCTTCACCCTGTCGGGGCGCGGCGTGATGCTGCTCGACGGCGATCGCATCGAAGTGTCGGCGCACGATCTCGTCCATATTCCGCCCGGAGTGCCCTATGGGATGCACACGCTCGGGGCGACCGACTGGGTGTACGTCGTGCTGCAGGCGCCGGTGTTCTAGCCTACCGCGCACTGATTCGACCCGAACTCCAGGATGTCGGCGTCGCTGTCCGAGACCTCCAGCAGCCCCAGGTTCGCGAGCTTGATCGTGCGGTAGCTGTCGGGGGGTGTGGTGGAATGTTGGGCGACCCAGGCGCGGAACGTGTGCGCGTCCCGGATTGCCACGGCCTCGTTCGTCGCGGCGATCACATCGAAGCGCGCGGCCACGCTCCGGTCGGCGCGTCGTTCACGCTCGCCGCCGTAGTGGGCAGGCAAGACGAGCAGGTCCCCCGGCCACTCGCGCCGCGCGCGCTCGAGGCTGTCCCACAAGCGAGCCGTCCAGGCCTCGCGCTGGCCTCCTAAGTCGGGTCGCCCGACGGACTGCACGAACATAAAGTCGCCCGTGAGCGCCAACGCCTCCTCGGCGACGAGCGCGATGCTGCCCAGCGTGTGACCGGGGACGTGCATGGCGCGCAGCGTGGCGCGTCCGAACGCGATGGTGTCGCCCTCGGTGAGCGGCTGGTAGTCGATTCGGCCGGCGGCGCCGTCGTAGGGTGAGCATGCGTCGTCGGGGTGGACGAAATAGGGGACTCGCCAGCGCGCGGCGGCGGCGCGAGCGCCGCTCAAGTAATCCGCGTGCATGTGCGTGTCGACCACGGCCGCGGCCGTGGCGCCGAGCTCTCGGAGCAGCGCCTCGTACGGGTCGACGTGCCGGCCCGGGTCCACGACGATCGCGTCTCCGTCGCTCACCAGGACATAAGAGAGCGCTCCCTTGCCCACGCGGTCCACCTGGATCACGTGCGCGAGCGACGGCGTGGGCGCGACGGGGCGGGGCAGGTAGACCGTGTCCCACGCGGCCATGCCGCCCGCCACGGAGTATGCGTCGAATCCGCGCTCCTGCAGAAACGTGGTGGCTTGTTTGCTGGAGTTCCCTTGACCGCAGATCACGGCGACCGGCGCGGCGCGGTCCAGGTGCAACGGCTCGAGCGTGGGCAGCCGGTACATCTCGGAAGCGGGAAGGGCGCGGAAGTCCAGGGTGGCGCCCAAGGTGACGCGGCCCTGCGCGACGCGCTCGGGGGCGCGGATATCGAGCAGCTGCAGGCGCTCGCCTGCGTCGAGGCGGTGCGCCAGATCAAGCGCGGGGATGTGCGGGACGGTGCGGTGCGGCATCGGCAACAGTGTCGTCGCGCTGGTGCGAAAACGCAACGGCGCGGTTTGGGAGGGCTCCCGTTTTGCGACGGCCCGGGTATATTGTGAACGCGTTCACAAGCGCTTTCCCGTCATCGTACCGGAGGAGTCTGCAATGCGGTTGACCCTGCTCACTACGCTCGTCGCGTTTGGCGTCGTTGGTTGCGGCGGCGAAAAGAAGTCTTCTGCGTCCCAGGCGGAGGCCGCGACCCCCGCGCCGGCCGTCACGCCCGCCGCGCCGGCCGCCACGCCCGCGGCGCCGGCCGCCACGCGTGCCACGCCCGCCGCTGCTGTCGTCGAAGTGAAGATGACTGGCGACGGCACCACAAAGGCGGCGTTCGAGCCTGCCACGCTCACCATCAAGCCGGGCACGACCGTTCGCTTCATCAACGTGTCCGGCGGTCCGCACAACGTGGCGTTCTACGCGGACTCGATTCCCAAGGGCGCCGCCGATGTGCTCAAGAAGGGCATGCCGAACCCGATGGGCGATCTCGTGGGGCCGTTCCTTATGCAGCCGAACGAGAAGTATGAGGTGGCGTTTACGGGCGCTCCGGTGGGCACCTATCGAGCTTACTGCATGCCGCACATCGCGTTTGGCATGCACATGACGATTACCGTGAAGTAACCGCGCCGATTGTCGCGCATCGAGACGGCCCCGGTCACCCCGGGGCCGTTTGACTTTCGGCATGGCCGCCGGGATGTTCTGCGGGCTATTCATGTCCACCTTCTTCGAGCGGGTGCGTGCCGCCCTGGCGTCGAAGGGCTACGGGGTGCTGCGCGAGCTGGGGAGCGGCGGCATGGGGGTCGTCGTCCTCGCTCGCCACGTGAAGCTCGATCGGCTCGTGGCTGTCAAGGTGATTCGGCCGGAGATGCACACGGCCGTCGCCACCGAGCGCTTCGGGGTCGAGTCCAAGACCCTCGCCGCCCTCTCCCATCCCAACATCGTCCCGGTGTACGACGCCGACGAGGCGGATGGTTTGCCGTACTACGCGATGAAGTACCTCGACGGAGAGACCGTCGCTGATCGCGTGCGCAAAGGACCGCTGGGTTCCGACGAGGTCCGCAAGCTCGGGCGCGATCTGCTGGACGCCCTCGAGCTGGTCCACACGCGCCGCGCGGTGCATCGCGACGTGAAGCCCGCCAACATCTTCTGGGATGGCAAGAGCGCGGTGCTAGTGGACTTTGGCATTGCGAAGCGCGTACCGCTGCCCGGGCAACCGGCAGAGCAAACAGGTGACCCCCTCACCGAGCCGGGCGCCAGACCAGGGACCCGAAGCTACATGTCGCCGGAACAGCTCGCCGGTGCCGAGGCTTCTCCCGCAAGCGATCTGTACGCGGCTGCGCTTGTGATCTACGAGGCGTACACCGCGTGGCACTGGCTCGAGGCCCAGCGTCGCGGGTGGAGGGTGTGGTCGGGGATTCCCGGACCCGAGGCGCGCGTGCTACGGCGGGCGCTGGCGTGGAAACCGGAAAGGCGCTGGCCGGACGCGGCGGTGTTCCGACGCCGGCTGTGGCGCACTGGCGTGTGGCCGTTCCAGCTCAGAACAATCTTGCTCACGATCGCGGGTCTGGTGGCGGGCGCGGGTGTCACGGTCGCGATCGGCCACCAAAAGCAGGAAGGCAAGTGGCCGTTTCATCCGTCCGCATCGGTCGAACTGTATGTCACGCCATTCGACACGATTGCCACGCGTGGTAGCGCCGTCGTCGCCGGGCTGGCGGGCGCGCTCGTACGCAAGCTGATTGGCTATCCCGACTTTTCCGTCTACGGTCCGGGCTCACTACCCTGGCTGCGCCGGAACGCGGCGCTCGTGCTTCGCGGTACTGTGCATGGGGTCGGTGACTCGCTGTCCGTTGAGCTGCAGATTCGCGCCGGTACTCGGGGCGGGCAGCCCAGCGTGATCAGCGTCCGGGGAGACACCCGTCATCCTGATCTCCTCGTCGATAGTCTTGCGTTCGGTGTCGTCCGGGCGATCTGGAATCGGGAGAATTCTCTGGACCCGTCGCTCCCGCTGGGAGCCCTGCCGCAAACGAGCGCCGGGCTGGCGGCCTGGCTCGCGGCCGAGCGGCTGTTCGCGGACGCACGCTGGGGACAGGCTGACGCAGCGTACGCGGTGGCGGAAGCGATCGACTCGACGTGCCGCCTGTGTTACTGGCGGCACCGCCAGGTTCAGCAATGGCTTGGTCGAGATCCAGATCCGGCGTTGATGGCGCACTACCTCCCATATCTTCACTCCTTCCCCCCGCGCTATGAGAGCCTGATGCGCGCCGTGAGTCTGCCGCTGCGAGCGCGGCTCGATACGCTCCGTCGAATCACGGAGCAGTGGGACGATTTCTTCCCGGCTTGGTTCCAGCGGGCCGACGACCTGTATCATCGCGGTCCGTTGGTGGGGTATGCTCGCGCGGACGCCGTCGAAGCGTTTCAGAAGACTGTGCGTCTGCGCCCGGCGTTCGGCCCATCCTTGGAGCATCTCACGTGGGCACTAACAGCCGAGGGCGATTCCTCGGGCGCCTGGGCCGCATGGCGGCGACTCGAGGCGCTCGGGAACCCGAGCGACGCGTTCACGGTGGCGATTCGGAGCCTGTTGCGCGTCGGCTACGCCTTCCGATTCCAGGACTCGACGGCGGCGCGCCGGGTGCTCGATAGCGTCCTGGTGGCGGAAGGTATTCAGCGCTTCCCCCAGCTGGCCGCCGGGCCGCGCTACCTGCCGAGCTTCGATGCGTCGGTCGGCGCGGTGGCGATGGGTGAACTGTTCGAGGCTTCGGGCGATCGCGTGCTGCAACGCTCCGGGCTCGTGGCGGCGACCTTTGGATTGGTGTCACTCGGCCAGCTCGCCTCGGCGCGCGCCGAGCTCGGCCGACTGCGCGATCGCTTCGACGCGCCGGAGCTTGGGCTAACGGAGCGGGAGCTCGATGGAGCGCTTCTGATTCTCGGGTTTGAAACCGCTGCGTCGCCGAGCGAATGGTCGCGCGTCGCCGAGGCGCTGGCGCGCGATGCGGATCCTCGATCCACCCTCTCGGAGGTGGCGCGTCGCCGGGCAGCGTGGCTGCTCTCACTCGCCTCGCGGCGACTGGGTGGTGCGGACACGGCGCAGTACCGAGCGTTGCTCCTAGGAGAACCCCTCCCTCGACCGCTGGGCCGGCTGCTTGCGGCGGATGCCCTCGCGCATCGCGGGCGCTACAGCGAGGCGCTGCAGGCGTCCGACACGCTTACGGAGCTGGAGGCTCCCACGCTCTCAGGCACGGTTCCGGTGGATCCCTTCTTCCGGACCGTGCTTCACATGCTGCGTGCGGAGTGGTCCGCTGCCACGGGTCAGTCCCGCGACGCCGCGCGAGAGCTACTCTGGTTTCAGAATAACGATGTGTCCGGGTATCCGACGCGCGATCCCCAGGTCGCCGATGTGGACTGGGCATTCGGGACGTTCGCGCGGTGGCGGCGCGCAGCGCTGCTCGAAAGGGGTGGCCGGCACGACGAAGCGTGTCACGCGTATCGTGACGTGGCGCGGCTCTGGTCGCGAGGTGATCCCCCCTACCGCGCCCGAGCGGACAGTGCCGCCCGTCGGCTCGTCACGCTCGAATGCAAGGCGGCCGCGTGATCGTCGTCCGGGCGCTCGGCCCAGCGGACGTGAGCGTGAACGGCGCTGCCGCGCCCGCCGAGCTGCGGTGGAAGAAGAACCTCGCGCTCCTGGTATACCTCGCCCGCTCGCCCAAGCGGGTGCGGACGCGCGAGCACCTCATCGGGCTGCTCTGGGCCGACAAGCCGGAAAAAGACGCCCGCCACTCGCTCAACGAGGCGGTCCGCGTGCTGCGCCACGCCGCCGGGGGTCGCGGGATCGAGTCGGACGCCACCCAGGTGCGCGTCGCGCCCGGCGCTGTCGAGCTCGATATCGATACGTTGGAGGCGCTGGTGGCGGCGGGAGACTATGCCCGTGCGGCCGCACTCATCCACGGAGATTTCCTCGAGGGATTCAGCGTCCCGGGCACGTCGGATTTCGAGACCTGGCTGGCCGCGGAGCGCGCTCACTGGCGGCGTCGCTGCGTCGACGTCCTGGTGTACTCCGCCCAGCAGCTGCTCGCGTCGGGCGATGTCGCGACCGCAAACGACACAGCGCAACGCGCGCGGCAGCTCGACTGGCGGCCCGAGACGGCGGTCCGCACCGCGATGCGGGGGCTTGCGCTCGCCGGCGACCGGGCCGGGGCGCTGGCGCTGTTCGAGGACTTCACGGCAAAGCTGAGAGACGAGCTCGGCGCCGAGCCGGACGCGGAGACCCGGGGGCTCGCGGCGCGCGTGCGACAGGAGCGGACCTGGCGGCTGCCCGAGACGGTGCGCCAGGCGGGCGCCCGCGAGTCGGGATCGCGTCGCGCGCCGCTGGTGGGCCGCTCCCTCGAGCTCGAGCAGCTGGTGGACGTGTGGACCGCGTGCGGGGTCCAGCGGCGGGCGACGGTGGCGGTGATCGCTGGCGACGCGGGCACTGGGAAGACCCGGCTTGCCGAGGAGCTTGCCGCGCGGGCCCGGCTCGACGGCGCGGTGGTGGCCGCCGTGCGCGCGGTCGAAGCCGACCGGAGCGATGCGTGGAGCGGGGTGTTGGGGATCGCCTGCGGCGGATTGCTCGATGCCCCGGGCGCCGCCGGGGCGTCGCCCCCGATGCTCGCGCAGCTGCGCGGCGCGACGCCGGTCGAAGCGCCGGGGCGAGCTCTGTCCGAAGTGCTGCAGGCGGTCGCCGACGAGCAGCCGGTCGTGGTGTTCGTGGACGACGCGCACTGGCTCGACCGGGAGTCGCTCCTCGCACTCGGGGCCGTGGCCCGAGACCTCGCGCGCTCGCCGGTGCTCTGTCTCATCACGGCGGCGCCGCAACCGCCGTGCCCCGAGCTGGACGAGTTGCGGACGCGAGTCGGCCGGGAGCTCGCGGGAACCGCGGTGACGCTGGAATCGCTCGGCCACGAGGGGGTGCGCGAGCTGGCCCGCCGGGCGCTGCCGTCGTACGGAGCCGAGCAGCTCGACCGCCTCACGCGCCGTGTGCTGGCGGACTCCGCCGGCGTCCCGCTGTTGGCGGTCGCGCTGCTGAGCGCGGTCGCCGGTGGCCTGGACCTGAGTCAGGGCGCGAGCGCCTGGCCGCAGCCACTGCGCACGCTCGACCAGACCTTGCCCGGCGAGCTGCCGGATAACGTGGTCGCCGCCATCCGGATCAACTTCCGTCGCGCCTCGGGCGACGCCCAGCGGGTGCTCGTGGCGGCGGCCGTACTGGGGGGCCGCGTCGACGCGACGACGCTCGGGCGGGCCGCGGGCGTCGCCGGGGAGGCCCTGGGGCAGGCGCTCGACGAGCTCGAGTGGCAGGGCTGGCTCACGGCCGAGCGGCGCGGCTACGTGTTCGTCGCGCGGATCGTCCGCGACGTGATCGACCGGGACATGGTTATTCCAGGACAGCGCCAGCGGATCCGCGACGTGGCCGGCGGAGCCGTATGACGGGCGCTCGATTCGCGCGCGGCCATGTTGGCTCCGTTCTCATGGGAGGAGGGTCGTATGACTCGGTATGCAGGTGTCGTCGCGTTGCTTCTCGTCGCTGCATGCGACGTCCCCAATCGGATCGCCGCGCCGCCGGCGCTCTCCGCCGACCGATTTGGGCATCCCGACATCGTTGTGCACGCGGGAGGGTCGATTCAGGCGGCCGTCGATGCCGCCCGGGCGGGGGCCGTGATCGAGATCGAGCCCGGCACCTACGCCGAGGCGATTCACGTCGCCGTGCCGGGGCTCACGCTGATCGGCCGCCACGGACGGGATCGCGCCGGGGTGGTGATCGAGAATCCGGGCGGCGAGGAGAACGGGATCACCGTCGATCCGGGCAGCAATGGGTTCGCGCTCGTGAACGTCACGGTGCGCGGCTTCGATGCCGCCGGCGTGTTTCTCGCAGGCGTGCACGGCTTCCTCCTTTCGGAGGTCACGGCACTGGACAACGGCGAGTACGGCCTCTTCCCGGTGCATTCATCGGACGGCGTGATCGAGCGGTGCCGCGCCTCCGGGCACAACGATACCGGGATCTACGTGGGCCAAGACACCAACATCACCGTGCGCTCGAGCGTCACGTACGCGAACGTGAACGGGATCGAGTTCGAGAACGTGCGGCATGTGCGGGCACTCGGCAACGACACGTACGACAACGTGGTGGGAATTCTGGTGGTGCTGCTCCCCGGTCTCGATGCCAAGACATCGAGCGACGTGCTCGTCGCCGGTAACAGAGTGCACGACAACAACCACGCGAACTTCGCCCCCCCCGGGGATCTCGCGTCGTTCGTCCCGACTGGATCCGGGATCCTCGTCGTCGGGGCCGACCGTGTGAAGGTCGAGGAGAACAGGGTGACGGGGAATCAGTTCGTCGGCATCGGGGTGGCGAGCACGCTCGTGCTCGGGCAGCTCGCGGGACTGCCCCCGGCGGCATTCAGCGACATCGAGCCCAACCCGGACTTCGTCCGGATCGTGCGCAACGTGGTCGTCCGGAACGGCGGAGCCGCGTCCCCGATCCCGTCCCTCCCTGCGGCCGATCTCCTGTGGATCCCGGCCGGCACCGGCAACTGTTGGAGCCGGAACGTGTTTCGCACGAGCTTCCCGGACCCCCTGCCGCGGTGCTCTTGACCGCTGCTTGACCGGACCGGGCGACGTTGTCGCCCGGTCCCCTAAGGAGGGTCACATGACGCACCGTCCCATTGCTCCCGTCTTGCTGCTCTGGTTCCTGCTGATCGTTGGGTGCAACGAATCGAGCCCGGTCGGCCTGTCCCGGGCGTCGCTGTCATACGGCGAGCTGGTGAATGAGGAGTCCCCCTCCGGCGTCACCGCGCTGACCTGGAACGTGTACGTCGGCGCGGAAATCGAGCGCATACTCCAGGCGCAAACGCCTCAGCAGGCCGTCGCCATCGCGACCGAGCAGTGGGCGAACGTGCGGGCCACGAACTTCCCCGCGCGCGCTGGCGTGCTGGCCGCGGCGATCGCGGCGCGACGGCCCCACCTCGTGGGTCTCGAGGAGCTGGCGCTGTACCGGACGACCGACCGGCCGTTTGAGGAGCTGGCAACGCACGTCGTCTATGACTTCCTGCAACTCGTGATCGACTCACTGCGCGCGCGGGGGCTCGACTATGCGGCCGCAGCCATGGATCGCACCACGGACATCCAGGTACCCGTGATCGCGGGTTTCGACGCGTCGGGCCAGCCGATCTTCGTGGGGGTGCGCTTCACCGACGGCGACGCGGTGCTGGTGCGCGGCGACGTGGCCCACGCGAATCCGCAGTCCGGCGTCTACGCGGCCCACGTGCCCGTAACCCTCGGCGGGGTAACCTCGGGGGTGTATCAAGGGTGGAGCTCGGTCGAGGCGACCGTCGGCGGCCGCACCTATCGGTTCGTCGCCACGCACCTCGCCGGCCAGGATGTCCGGGACGTTCAGCTCGCGCAGACCGCGGAGCTGCTCGCGCTGCTCGGCAGCGAGTCGCGGCCCACGATTCTCGTAGGCGACTTCAACTCCGATGCCTACGGCGCCGACCCCACGCGCGCGACCCCCACCTACGGCATGCTGCGGGCGGCCGGATATGCCGACAGCTGGATCGAGCCGGATCGGCAGGCTCCCGGTCTCACCTGCTGCGAGCAGGCCGATCTCTTGAACCCCAGGCCGACATTCGACCAGCGGATCGACTTCATTTTCGACCGGAATCTCGTCGACGGTGCGCTGCCGATCCGTCGCGAGGTGGTTGGCGATCGCCGGGGAGACCGCACGGCGGCGGGGCTGTGGCCGTCGGATCACGCCGGCGTGGCGGCGACGTTCCACGCTCGTGAGACGAGCGGCGAGGCGGTGGCGACCAGGAACTAGCCGACCGTCCTCACCGCGCCCCAGGGACGCGGCAGAGGCACGCGATTTCCGGCTGCGCCACCTGGTCGACGTAGCCCATGCGCGTGTCGAACGATCCGCAGGCGCGCGCCGGTGCGCTCCGCCGCGGCGTTCCAGTCCCCCAGCGCCGGCAGGCCGGTAGCGCGCGCCAGCAGGACCAAGCGGTCCCGTTCACGGCCGGCCCGGCCGCCCGTCGCGCGCTCGAGCCGCTGGCGGGCGCTGTCGGTCCAGCCCGCCGCGAGATCGGCGGGAGCATCGCGGCCTTCTTGCGGGCGCCTTTCTGGACGACCGTGATCGTGATCTTCTCGCCGATTCCCGACTCGGCCGTACGCGTCCTCGCGCCCCTGAGCAGGTATCCGCTGCCCAAATTCCTCGGCGCGATCGCCCTGGGGCGTTTCCCTCGCCTGCTGCTGATCGCCGGCTCGGGCGCCCTGCCCAAGATCCCGCTGTCGGTGCCATTGCTCGGGAGCGTCGTGCTCGTAGCCGCCGGCGTCGCCTGGCGCCGGCTGACGCGTGTGACTTGACGCGGACTTGACCCATCGTCGCGACCGTACGTGCGGCTGGGCCCGAGGGTCTCGGAGGGTGACTCATGTGGATCGTCGCATTGATGGTGCTCGTCGACAGTGCGCGCACGTTCGCGGTCGTGCTGCCGCACGGCGAATCGTTGCAGGTCACGGTGGCGGGGTCCGACGCGGGCGCTCCCATCGTGCTGATCCCGGGATTCTTCGGGTCTGTGTATGCCTACCGCAACGTGATTCCGCTGCTCGGCGCGGCGGGGTATCGCGTCATCGTGATCGAGCCGTTGGGGGTCGGCACCTCGGGCCGGCCCGAGCACGCCGACTATTCGCTCACCGCCCAGGCCGAGCGGGTGGCGGCCGCGCTCGATCAGCTGGGCGTGACGCAGGCGGTGGTGGTCGCTCATTCGACCAGCGCGTCGATCGCGTACCGGCTCGCGTATCGGCATCCGGGCTCGGTGGGCGGGATCGTGTCGCTGGAGGGTGGGCCCGTCGAGGCGGCCGCGACCCCGGGTCTCCGCCGGGCGATGCAGCTCGCGCCCTGGATCAAGCTGTTTGGGGGCGTCCGGCTCATTCGCAAGCAGATCCGCAAGAGTCTGATCGCGGCGTCCGGAGACACGTCGTGGGTGAGCGACGCGGTGGTCGACGGCTATACGGTCGGCGCCGCCCGTGATCTCGACGGGACGTTGAAGGCGTACCTCGGGATGGCTCGGGCCCGCGAGCCCGAGTCGCTGCGAGCGCACCTCGCGGAGATTGCGTGTCCGGTTCTGCTGGTCATGGGGGGTGCGGCCCACAGCGGCGGGCCGCGACCGGCCGAACTCGTCGAGCTTGCCGACGGGCTACGGGCGTTCGCCGTGGACACCGTGCCGGGGGCGGGGCATTTCGTTCACGAGGAGCGTCCCGAGGCGGTGGTGGCGGCGGTTGCGCGAATCGGTGTGGCGCCGGCACTGTCGGCGGCCTCCTCAGGGGAAGGAGCGAAGCCGTGACGCTGCGCGACATCCCACGTGACAAGATGGCGCTGATTCGCGAGCTCCATCGGCTCGAGCCGCGGCGCAACGTGCGAGTGGTCGTCTTCTGGGCCATCTGGCTGGTGGCCGCGCTCGTCGCACTCCGCGTCGACCTGCTCGCGGCGCGGCTGGTCTGCTACTTCCTCATCGGCGCGACGATTCAGGGCCTCGTGATCCTGATGCATGAGGGCGTGCACCGCATCCTGTTTCGGAACCGATTGCTGAATCGCTGGGTCGCGTTCGCGTGCGGGGTGCCTGCGTTCCTATCGGTCACGGCCTACCGCGTCGGCCACCTGCCGCACCACCGCCACGAGCGAGGTCCGGAGGATCCGGACGAGCTCGAAAACGTGAGCCGGGACCCGCGAGTGCTGACCGGCCTGTTCTGCCTGACGTTCCTGCTGGGTGACTTGTTCGGTCTGTTTCGGGTCGGTCCCCTCAACGCCTGGCGCGGCAAGCCGGGAGAGCGACGCGACGTGGCAGTCGAGTACGTGCTCATCGCGGTCGCGTTCGCTGCCGCGTTCGCGTTCGCGCCTCTTGGCGTGCTGCTGCACGCGTGGGTGTTCCCCGCGCTCGTCGCGCGGCAGCTCACCAACGTACGAACGCTCGCCGAGCACATTCTGACGGGACATCGTGACCGCTTCACGGCCACGCGCACCGTGACCAGCAACGGCTTCGTTTCGTTCTTCATGTGCAACCTGAACTATCACACGGCCCACCACCTGTTCCCCGGAGTGCCGTGGTACAACCTCCCGCGTCTGCACCGGCTGCTCACCCCCGAGCTCGAGCACTCGGGCAGCCAGATATACGGCTCGTACACCCGCTTCCTTCTCCACGTCGCGCGCTTCATGGTGCGTGCCTGGATGCCGGGGGGGCGCACGCTCCCCCTGTCGCTCGCTTGACCGCTCCTTGACCGGAGCGCGCGAGCTTGTTGGCCGATGCTCGGTCTTGGAGGCAGTCATGCGAGCGGTCGTCACCGGCGGAGCCGGCTTCATCGGCAGTCATCTCATTGAGGCGCTCGTGGAGCGCGGCGACGAGGTCGTGTGCGTGGAGCGGCGCGGCGCGTCGCGGCACTGGCTCGAGGGGCTCGATATTTGCTACTGGGACTCGGGGCTCGAGGACGTGTCGCGGCTCATCGCTGCATTTGCGGGGGCGGATGTCGTATTCCACCTCGCGGGACTCACCGAAGCGCGGGCCGCGCGCGATTTCTACGCGGTCAACACGGAAGGGACAGCCTGCGTGTTCCGCGCCGCCGCCGCGCACAACGGCAGGGCGCCGCGGGTCATTCTCATGTCCTCGCTCGCCGCCCTCGGGCCCTGTCGCAACGGGGACCGGCTTTCGCCCGACACCATTCCGTATCCCATCTCGCACTACGGACATTCGAAACTCCTCGCGGAGGCGATCGCGCATGCGTTCGGCGATCGTGTCCCCGCGACGATCGTCCGGCCGACGTCGGTGTACGGGCCGCGCGAGCGCGGCGTACTCACGCTGTTTCGGCTGATCCGCCGTGGTGTGGCGCTCACGGTAGGCTCGTGGGATCGCGAAGTGAGCCTAGTGCACGTCGGTGATCTGGTGCGCGCGCTGCTCGCCGCCGCCGACTCGGCTCGGGCCGTCAATCGCACCTACTGCATCGCCCATCCGGAGCCGGTGACGTGGCGGGCATTCGCGCTGGCCGTCGGCCGGGCGCTACGGCGCGATCCGGTGCTCCTTAGCGTGCCGCAGTCGGTCGCGTGGACCGTCGCCCTCGCGGCCGAGGCGTGCGCGCGGCTGCGCGGCGCCGCCGCGATCGTCAACCGTGAGCGGGTGCGCGAGCTGGTGCAGGAGCGCTGGGTGTGCGATCCGTCGCGCGCGACCGCCGAGCTGGGGTTCTGCCCCCAGTATCCCATGGCCCGCGGCGTCGTCGAGACCGCCGATTGGTACCGGGAGGCACGATGGATCTGAGGGCGCGAGTACTCCCCGTCGATCGGCTGGTCGCGATGTACAATGCGGTCTTCGCTGGATTCTGGATCGCCTACGCCGGGCGCACACCGGCGGCGGGCTGGCTCGCGCTCACGCACGTGGCGGCGGCCGCTCTGCCGGCCCTGCTGCGCCGCGCTCGGGACCCGCTGCCGCAGCCCATCGCGACGTTGCGCGAGCTGTACCCCTTGATCTGGCTCGCCGCCTTCTGGCCGGAGCTCGACCTGCTGCATCAGCTGCGTGTCCCGCCGACGTTCGACCCCCAGATCGCCGCGCTCGACCTCACGCTGTTCGGGATCCATGGCACGCACGTCAACCTGGTGTGGATGTGGCAGACGCCCTACGCATGGCTGAGCGAGCCAATGCACTTCTCCTACTGGGCCTATTACGTCCTGATCGGCCTCCCGCCGATCGCGCTGACGTGGCTGGGCCGGTCGGCGGCGCTGCGCGACATGGTGTTCCGCATGATGCTCACGTACCTCACGTGCTTCGTCATCTACATCCTGTACCCGGTGTACGGACCCGGCCTCACGCTGCCCCGCTACGCCGGCCCGCTCACGGACGGATTCTTCTTCCAGCTCGTCCGC
>JBGPDL010000054.1:0-17844 GCA_041482275.1 Gemmatimonadota bacterium
CACCGTGCGCACGTCGGGAAGCTGCTCCGCGATCTCGAGCCCCACGGTCGCCTGGCCGGCGATGATGTCCGCATGGTCGAACGGCGGCACGACGGCGAGCCCCTCGCGCGCGGCGATCTCCTCCGCGGCGCGCTGGCGGTCGTCCGAGGTGCGACCCGCCAGCACCGCCTCCCCGCCCCACTTCTTCACGCCCGCCACCTTCACCGCCGGCGCCGTCTCGGGCATCACGACCACGGCACGGACGCCCATCAACTGAGCCGCGTACGCCACCGCCTGCCCGTGATTGCCGCTCGAGTACGTGATGACGCCGTGCCGACGGCGGTCGTCCGGCATGCGCCGGATGGCGGTATAGGCGCCGCGCAGCTTGAACGCCCCGACCGGCTGGAGGCTCTCGAGCTTCAGGTAGGCGTTCAGCGGTTCGATGAAGCGAAGGGGCGTGCGTACCGCCACGCCGGCAAGCCCCGCGGCCGCCTCCCGGACGTCCTGGGCGGTCACCACGCTACTTTTTCTTCTTCGGCTTCACCTTGGCCGGGGCCTTCTTGGCTTTGGCGGGGGCACGCGGGGCGGGGGCGGCGTCCGCGTCGCCCGCGCCGTCCTCGGCTTCGTCTTCCTTCACCACCCGCGCCACGTCCACCACGATGTCGCCGGGCGTGAGGTTCATGATCTTCACCCCCTGGGTGTTGCGGCCCGAGATGCGGATGCCTTCGACCGGCACCCGGATCATGATCCCTTTCTTGGTGATCATCATGAGCTCGTCGTCGGGCAGCACTTCCTTGAGCGCCACGATGTCGCCGGTCTTATCGGCCCGCTTCAACGTGATGATCCCGCGGCCGCCGCGGTGCTGCACCCGGTACTCATCCAGCTCCGAGCGCTTCCCCATCCCCTTCTCGGTCACCGTCAGGAGGGTGGACTTGCGCCGCACCACCACGAGGTCGATGACCTGGTCCTTCTTCTCGAGCTCGATGCCCTTCACACCCGTCGCCGTGCGCCCCATGTCGCGCACGTCCTTCTCATGGAACCGTATGCTCATGCCGTGTCGCGTGGCCAGCACGATGTCGTTGCGGCCGTCGGTGACCTGGACGTCGATCAGCTCGTCGCCCTTTTCGATGTTGATGGCGCGGATGCCGACGGAGCGCGGGTTGCCGAACTCGGAGAGTCGCGTCTTCTTGACCACGCCCAGCTTGGTGGCGAACAGGAGGTACTGGTCCTCGGAGAACTCGCGCACCGGCACCAAAGAGGCGAGACGCTCGTCGGGCTTCATGGCGATGCAGCTCAGAATCGGCTTGCCGCGCGCGGCCCGCGCCGCCTGCGGGATCTCGTGCACCTTGAGCCAGTAGCACTGCCCCTGTTGGGTGAAGAACATCATGTAGTCGTGGGTCGACGCGATGAACAGGTGCTCGACCCAGTCGTTTTCCTTGGTATGCGCCGAAATCACGCCCCGGCCGCCGCGCCGCTGGCGCCGGTAGGCGGACACCGGCAGCCGCTTGATGTAGCCCGCGTGGGACACGGTGATCACCATGTCCTCTTCCGCGATCAGGTCTTCGATCGAGAACTCGCCCTGGTCGGCCACGATCTCAGTGCGGCGCTCGTCGCCGAACCCATGCGCCAACTCCGCGAGCTCCTCCTTGAGGATCTTCAGGCGGCGCGGCTTCGAGCCGAGGATCTCCTTGCACTCCTTGATGAACTTGCGGACTTCCTTGAGCTCGTCCTCGAGCTTCGTGATCTCGAGGGCCGTGAGCCGGGCGAGCCGCATGTTGAGGATTTCCGCCGCCTGCTTTTCCGACAGCTTGAACCGCTTGCGCAGGGCCGCATCCGCGGTCGCGGTGTCCTTGGACTTCTTGATGATGCGAATCACTTCATCGATGCTGTCAACGGCGATCTTCAAACCTTCGAGGATATGCTCGCGGTCCTGCGCGCGCTTCAGCTCGAACTCGGTGCGGCGGACGATGACCGTGTGGCGGTGCTCGATGAAGTGCTCGAGCAGCTCCTTTAGCGCCATTTCTTTCGGCGCGCCGTCCACGAGGGCGAGCATGATCGCGCCGAAGGTGGTCTGCATCTGCGTGTGCGAGTAGAGCTGGTTCAGGATCACCATCGGGACCGCGTCCCGCTTCAGCTCGATCACCACCCGGATGCCTTCTTTGTCGGACTCGTTCCGGAGGTCGCTGATCCCCTCGAGCTTCTTCGCCACTACCAGATCGCGGATCTGTTCAATCACGCGGTCCGGGGAGACTTGGTAGGGGAACTCGGTGACGACGATCTGCTGTTTGCCCGTCGACTCCTTTTCTTCGATCGTTGCCCGCGCGCGGATCACGATCCGGCCGCGCCCCTTCTCGTAGCATTCCTTGATGCCCTCGCGGCCGTAGATGATCGCGCCCGTCGGGAAGTCCGGACCCTTGATGAACTTCCTCAGGTCTTTGACCGATGCGTCCGGGTGGTCAACCAGATGATTGATCGCCTCGACCGCCTCGGAGAGGTTGTGCGGCGGAATGTTCGTCGCCATCCCCACTGCGATGCCGGATGTCCCGTTGACGATGAGATTGGGAAGCCGCGCCGGGAGGACCGTGGGCTCCTGCAGCCGGTCGTCGAAATTGGGGACGAAATCGACCGTGCTCTTGTCGATGTCGTCGAGCATCGTCATCGCGATGCGCGTGAGGCGAGCTTCGGTGTAGCGGTAGGCGGCTGGGGGATCACCGTCCACGGAGCCGAAATTTCCCTGGCCGTCCACCAGCGGGTAGCGCAGCGAGAAGTCCTGCACCATGCGCACCAGCGAGTCGTACAACGCGACGTCGCCGTGGGGGTGATACTTGCCGAGCACGTCGCCCACCACGGTCGCGCTCTTCTTGTAGGGGCGGCCGGGCACGAGCCCCAGCTCGTTCATGGCGTACAGGATCCGGCGATGCACGGGCTTGAGGCCGTCCCGCACGTCGGGCAGCGCGCGCTGCACAATCACGCTCATCGAGTAGTCGAGGAACGACTCCTTGAGCTCGTCTTCGATGAGACGCGGGACGATCCGTTCGCGGGCGTTGGGTGCGGTCATGGCTGCGCTGTCAGTGGTCCGTGGACGCCGGTTGGGGAAGGCCTAAGTTGTGGAAAGCTAGATACTTAGGTGGTGAATTGCAACGGCGGACGCCGCGCCAACTGGGGGTGGCACGCTCCATCGGGCCGCGATTCTCACGGGCCGGCCCCGTCCCCCGCCACCGCGACGACGACCTTCCCCAGCTGCTCGCCCCGATCCAGCCGCTCGAACGCCGCGCGCGCCTCCGCGAAGGGGAACACCCGATCGACGATCGGCCGCAGCTCGCCCGTGCCGAGCAGCCGCACGACCTCCCGATACTCGGCGGCGTTTCCCATGGTCGCGCCCATGATGCTCCACTGGTACCAGAACAGCCGGGGCAGGTCGAGCCCGACTTTCGGGCCGGTCGTCCCGCCGCAGGTCACGAGCCGCCCGCCGCGGCCGAGCGAGCGCAGCGACTCGTCCCAGGTCGCTTCACCCGCGTTCTCGATCACCACGTCGGCCCCGCGTTTGTCGGTGAGCGCGCGGACCTCCTGTGACACCTTCTGGGTCTTGTGATTGAGCGTCACGTCCGCGCCGAGCCGCTTCGCGCGCTCGAGCTTCGCGTCGTGCGACGAGGTCACGATCACCCGCGCTCCCTTGAGCTTCGCGATCCGCATGGCCGCGAGGGACACCCCGCCGCCGATGCCCCACACGAGCACCGTCTCGCCCGCCTTCACCTGCGCGCGCGTCACCACCATGCGCCACGCCGTCAGCGTCACGAGCGAGAACGCCGCCGCCTCGGCCCAGGTGAGGGGGTTCGGCAGCGTGGGAATCGCCGCGACATTCTGCTCCGGGACGACGACGAATTCGGCCATCGTTCCCGGCAGGTGCTCGCCCAACAAGCGGTAGTTGACGCACAGCGAGTGCTCCCCCGCCCGGCAGTACTCGCACGTGTAGTCGGCGATTCCCGGGTTGATCATCACGCGGTCCCCCGGCCGCGCGGAGCGGACCGCCGACCCGACGGCGTCCACAACTCCCGCTCCGTCCCCACCCACTACATGGGGGAAGTGGTACTCGTGCGGCAGGCCCCGCACGACGAACAGGTCGAGGTGATTGAGCGCAGCCGCGCGCACGGCGACGCGAACGTCGTGCGGCCCGAGCGGGCCCGAAGGATCAGGAATGTCGGCGACCTGCAGCCGGTCGAGGTCGCCGGTGCCGCGAATGACCCAGGCGCGCATGGCGGGAGCGCCCGTTACGGCATGAAGGCGGGAGACACCATCTGTTCGGCGCCGGTGGTGGGGATCGGCACGGGCGCACCTCCCCCGCCCGTCCCCACCGGCTGGACGTACACCCTGAACACGTTCTTCTGTACCGCCACCACGAGCCCGAGGAGGTCGCCACCGGGCGAGACCGCGTAGTCGGCCACGACGAGGTCCGTGGTCGTGAGCGGCGCCGCCTTCCCGGTCGTGAGGTCCGCCTTCACGACCTGGGTGACCGTGCGGCCGCTCTCCTTTCGCTCCGCCAGATAGACGAGCGAGCCGTCGCGCAGGAAGTGCGGCGCGCTCTCCTTGCCCTGTGGCCCCTTGGTGAAGGCGCGCTGGCTCGTCCCGTCCTTCGCCATCAGCCAAATGTGGCTGTTCCCTTCACGGTTCGAGACGAACGCGATCGTCTCGCCGTCGGGGGACACCGTCGGCTGCGAGTTGTCCGCGGGCTCCTGCGTCAGCTGCGTCGCGTCGGAGCCGGTGATCGGCTGGACGTAGATCTGGCGGTGCGCCGTACGTTGGGAGTGATAGGCGACCGCCTGGCCGTCGGGCGTGAACGACGCATCGCCATCCGCTCCCGGCGCGTTGGTGAGCCGACCCGCGCCGCTGCCGTCCGCGTCCATGACGTAGATCTCGGCCTGCCCGTCGCGGGTCGACGTGAAGGCGATCCGGGATCCATCGGGCGAGAACGCGGGCTCGGTGGCGATCGCCGGGTCGTCCATCACCTTGCGGAGCTGCGCCAGGTTGGAGCGCTCCGCCGCGTACAGCTGAAAGCGGCCGGTGCGCGAGCTCGCGACGACGATCTCTCCCTGCACGAACACCTCGGCCACGGCGCGGCGGCCCCCCGGCGCCGTCGCCGTGATCCTGACGTGGCCGTACGCCACGGTAGAAACCGTCCCGTCGTCCGCGACCGCGGCCACCTGCGGGCTGTCGGACACCCATGCGACACCCGTGGCGGGCCCGATGACGACGCCCGCCTCGTCGGCGAAGCTGGCCCGCAACGGGAAGCGCCGCCCCAGCGGGAGACCCACACGGCTGGCCGACAGCCTCAGGCCGGCCGCGATCACACGGATCTGCCACGTGACCACCAGCCCGGGCCCCGGGCCCTTCACAACCAGCGTGGTCCGCCCGGCCTTCTTGCCCGTCAGCACGCCGGACGCGGGATCGAAGCTCGCGAGCGACGTGTCGCCCACGGTCCAGCGAAGCGGTGCCTCCGCCACCACGCTGTTGTCACCGGCGAGCGCCTGGACCTGAAACCGCGCAGTGCCCTCGATCGGGAGCGGGATCTCGCTCTTCGACGTCGGCACCACGGCGAGCGCCCCGACGGTCTTGTGCACCACCACGTCCAGAGTCTTCGTCTGCAACAGCCCGGCGACGGTCAGCGTCGTCCGGCCGGGAGTCACCGCCGTGACCACGCCAGTGAGGCTCACGTGCGCCACACTCGGATCCGCGGCGGACCACTGCAACGCCAGAGGATTCACCATCCGGCCGCCCTGCGCCGGCACCATCACGTGCAAGGTGTCGACGTCGCCAGGAGACATGACCACGGGGACCGGTTCCTGAATCGCGACGTCGCTCGGCTGCACCACGACCGGGGCAGTTGCCGTGAGGCCCTCCCGGCTCGTGACTTGCACCGTGCCCTGGCCGGGTGTCAGCGCCACGATCACGCCGTTCTGGTCCACACTCGCGATGTCCGGACGCAGCGACTTCCACGTCACGGCGACGGGTGCGGCGGGCGTGCCGTCGTCCTTGAGGGCCCGCGGCGCCACGCGGGTGTTCTCGGACGGGAGGAGATAGACCGTCGGCGGCTCGATCCGTAACACCGCACCCGGTCCAGTGCCCGCCGGCTGGCCAGCGAATGGGTCCGGAGCGGCACCCGCAGGCTCGCCGGCCGGGCGAGCGGGCGCCGGCGGCGGTGCGGCGGCGCCAGCGGCGGGCGCGCCCAGGACCTGCACCGCCGCCTGCCCCTTCCGCGCACCGACCCGGGCTTCGACGATCGCGACCCCGCCGCCGACCCCCGTCACCGTCCCCTGGTTGTCGACTTTTGCCACCGCGAGGTTGTTGGACGACCAGATCACCCGCACCGTGGGAATCACGTTCCCGGCCCGGTCGAACGCGGTGGCGAGCAGGCCGCTGCGCTCCCCGATCTTGATCGTGATGGACGGCGGGGCCACCTGCACCTCGGCGACGTTCTGCGCCAGCGCGGCCCTGGGCCAGGCGAGGGCGGCGAGGATGAAAACGCTCCGTGGCCTCATAGGGGCGCGAACGTAAGTCCTCGTAAGTGCCGTTGTCAAGCTAACTTGTCACCAAATGCCCGGGCGTCCCATCACACCGGCGGAGGCTCCTTCAGTCCACTTGCGTGGCAGCTTTCCCAGGGTAAGCTATAGGCCACGCCCACCGACAACCAGCAGAGGAGAGATCATCCGATGCTCGAGTCAACCGATTTTTCGGAGAGCAGCTGGCCTGGCTCCGGGATGATGGAACCGATGTACCCCCCAGCACCCTCGACGCCGCCCACCCCCGCGCCCATGAAGCGCGAGCCGATGGCGGCGCCACGGCCGAAGCCGGCGAAGAAGAGAAAGCCGGCGAGACCGAAAGCCAAGAAGAAGGCCGCGAAGCGGCGGCCCAAAGCGAAGGCGAAGCGGGGCGGGAAAGCCAAGCGGAAGAAGGCGACCAAGAAGCGTCGCCGCTAGAACACGTCGACGTGACACCGCGGGAGCGCCGATCGGATGGCTCGAGCCATCTCTTCCAGGCGCTCCCGCAGTACGTTTTGGAGGGTCGGGTCGGCGGGCGGCCGGTCCAGTGAGTAGAGCTGCACGGCGTCGGGGTCGGCGCGCACGACAAGCGGCAGCCACGCCGCGAGACTCGCCTCGCTCCCGCCATCCCATCCGTTCCCCTTCGTGACCATCGCCTGGATCGTGTAGGGCTTGAGCGCGCGGTAGGAGTCGGCGAGCCGCGCGGCATCGTACCGGATCCCGTTCACCCGCTCCATCGGTCCCGGGTCGAGCTTCATCAGGCGCGCGTCGAGGGCCCGGAGGGCGTCGCGGATCGCGGGCTTGCCCGCCGCGAGCCCGTTCGAGAGGGCGGCGATGCGAGCACCGGGCGCGAGCTCGGCGCGCACGGCGAGCACACGGTCCACCACGACGGCGAAGCGCGGGTGCAGCGTCGGTTCCCCGTTGCCCGCGAACGTGATCCAATCCGGAGGCGCGGGGAGGCGAGTGAGCGCGCGCCGCAGGGCGTGCGCCACCTCGTCCGGCGACGGCCAGCGCGACTCGCGCACCCGCGGCGTGTTGAAGCCGCACTCGCAATACGGGCAATCGAAGGTGCACACCTTCGAGCCCGCCGGGATGAGGTTCAGCCCGAGACTTACTCCCAGGCGCCGCGAGCGCACCGGGCCGTTCGCGATTGAGTCCCACAGGAATCCGCCGTCCGGGCGCGGCCGCTTTGCGCCGGCCAGTGGCAGCCCCGAAGGACGCCCTGACGGTCGCGGGGTTGCGTCAGGCATGACTCAAGGTACGTTGTGGCGTTCCTCGAACGAAGGGCTGATGAATGGGCATGACGCGTTGCAGATGGGGGCTGGGCGCGGCACTGGCGCTGGCATGCGCCGCTCCCAAGGTGGTGCCGGGCAACCCGCAGGCCGAGATCGAGACGATGCTCGCCCGCAGCGCCGCCGACTGGAACCGCGGTGACCTCACCGGCTTCATGGGCGATTACGCGCACGATTCGCTCACGAGCTACATGTCCGGCGGCCACGTGCAGTACGGCTGGCAGGCACTGTACGACCATTACCAGACGGTCTACTTCGCGCCCGGCAAGTCCCGCGATTCGCTCGCGTTCGAGGAGGTGCGCGTGCGGCCGCTCACCCTCGATCTCGCCCTCTGCACCGCGCGCTTCAAGCTGCGGCGCGGTGACGCAGTGACGGCGAGCGGGCCCTTCACGCTGATCCTGCAGAAGCGGGGAGAGCGGTGGCAGATCCTCCACGACCACACGTCCAGCGATCTCAGACCGTGAGGCGCGCCGTCAGGGTCCGCTTCTCGCTCCCCGCGCTCTTCCTGCTGTTGGTCATCGCCTGCCAGCCGGGCGGCGAGGGGGTCATCGCGCTCGAGGGAGCCACACTCATCGACGGCTCCGGGGGCGAGCCGGTGAAGGACGCGATCGTGCTCGTCCGGAACGGGCACATCCAGGCCGTGGCCCGCGTGAACGAAATTGAGGTACCGCGCGGCGCCCAGGTGGTGAGCCTCATCGGCAAGACCATCATCCCGGGGTTGATCGACGCACATGCGCACGTCGAGCGCTGGGCGGTGGAGCGCTACCTCGCCTGGGGCGTGACGACGGTGCGCGACCTGGGGGCATCCAGCACCGACTCGTCCATCGCGCTCAAGAACGACCTCGACTTGGGCTCGGTGTGGGGCCCTCGCATGTTCACCTCGGGGGCCATGATCGACGGCGCGCCTCCCACCTACCCCGCGGCCACGGCGGTACGGACAGGGGGCGAGGTGCGCAAGGCCGTCGATCAGCGCGCCGTGGCGGGCGCGGACTACGTCAAGATCTACACCAAGTTC
Organism: Gemmatimonadota bacterium; assembly: GCA_041482275.1. Classification (GTDB taxonomy): domain Bacteria; phylum Gemmatimonadota; class Gemmatimonadetes; order Gemmatimonadales; family GWC2-71-9; genus AG41. The sequence continues at coordinate 8,820 of JBGPDL010000054.1, forward strand.
ACCGCAGACCTGCTCAAGCCGCTGCTGGATGAAGCGACGACCTTGCAGCTTCCGGTGGCGGCGCACCTCGGCAAGATCGACGCCCTCACCGCGGCGAGAGCCGGCGTCGCGTCCCTCGAGCACATGGCGGGCGTGGTCCAGGCGGCGAGCCGCACTCCCGCCGCGTACGTGCAGGCACACGACCAGTTCCTCCGCGGCTGGACCATGGAAGAGATGGGCTGGGCGGCGCTCGACTCCGCATCCGTCGCGCGCACGGCGCGGGCCCTGGCGGCCACGCACGTCGCGATCGTGCCCACGCTCGTGCTCCACGAGATGCTCTCGCGGCTCGACAACCCCACGCTGCTGTCGCGCCCGGGCATGGAGGACGTGCCGGCCGCCGCCGCGAGCGTGCGCGACGTCGCCGGACTGCTGCGCCGCACCGGGTGGCGCGGCTCCGATCTCCAAGCGTTCCGGCGGTCCCGCGCGCGCCAGAATCAGTTCGTCCGCGAGTTCAAGCGGGCGGGCGGGCTCGTCGCCGCCGGGTCCGACGCCGCGAACCAGCTGCTCGCCCCCGGGCTGTCGCTGCACGAAGAGCTGAGCCTGCTCGTGGCCGCCGGACTCACGCCGATCGAGGCCCTCACCGCGGCGACCCGCAAGGGTGCGGAGCTGCTGCGGGCCGATTCGCTCGGGCGCGTCGCGGCAGGCAAGGTGGCCGATCTGATCGTGCTCGACGCCAATCCCGTCGCGGACATCGGTGCCACCCGCCGCATCGCGTTCGTCATGGCGCGGGGCGCGATCATCAAGCCTGATTCGTTGAGGAGGACGTGGACGAAATGAAGCGACTCGCGATGCTGCTCCTCGTGCTGGGCTGCGGGAGGGGGGACCGGGGACGCAGGGCTAATCATTACGACTTGGTCCTCAAAAACGGGTGGATCGTGGACGGGAGCGGCAATCCCCGCTACCGGGGCGACGTCGCTGTCCGGGGCGACCGGATCGGCGCGGTGGGATTCCTGAACGGTGCGGCGGCTCGCGAGACCGTGGACGTAAGCGGGCTCGTGGTGGCCCCAGGGTTCATCGACATGATGGGCCAGTCGGAGATCAACGCGCTCATCGATAACCGGGTGCTCAGCAAGATCACGCAAGGCGTGACGACGGAGGTCACCGGCGAAGGCGGCTCGGTGGCGCCGCTCACCGACCACCTCGTGCTGGACGACTCCGACGCGATGAAGAAGTGGCATTATCGTGAGGACTGGCGCGACCTGGACGGTTACTTCGCACAGCTCGCGCAGCAGCGAGCGGCACTCAACATCGCGACGTTCGTGGGCGCGACCCAGGTGCGCCTCGCCGTCGTGGGCAAGGAAGACCGGCAGCCGACTCCGGCCGAACTCGCCCACATGACGGCGATCGTGGACAGCCTCATGGAGCAAGGGGCCTTGGGCCTGTGGACGGCGCTCGAGTACGCGCCCGCCAGCTACTCAAAGACCGAGGAAATCATCGCGCTCGCCAGGGCAGCACGCCGCCACGGCGGCGTGTACGCGTCGCACATGCGGAACGAGGGCATCCGGATCGACGATGCGCTCGACGAGGTCTTCCGGATCGCGCGCGAAGCGAATATCCCGGCGGAGATCTCGCACCTGAAGGTCTCGGGACGACAGAGCTGGGGCCGCATGCCCAGGGTGCTGGCCCGGATCGATTCGGCCCGGGCTGCCGGACTCGACGTCACGGCTGATCACTACCCTTATACCCGCGCGGCGACGGCGCTCGACGCCTCGATTCCCACGTGGGCGCAGAGCGGCGGCTGGGACTCGCTGCTCGCCCGGCTACGGGATCCGACGACCCGGGCCCGGCTGCGCGACGAGATGCTCAATCCCAAGGGACCGGAAAGCTTCTACTACGAGGCCGGCGGCGGAGCCGGCGTGCTGATCACGGGCACGTTCCAGGACTCGCTCCGCTATTTGCAGGGCAAGACCATCGCCGAGATCGCCGCTGCCCGGCACCGCGATCCGGTCGAGACCCTGTTCGACGTGGTGCTCGCGGAGAGCGGCCACCGCACCGACGCCGTGTACTCCGTGATGGACGAGCCCGACGTTCAGGCGGCGATGAAGACGTGGTGGGTGGCCGTGAACACGGATTTCGGCGGTGTGGCGCCGGACGGTCCGTTCGGCACGCAGTCCGCGCACCCGCGCGCCTACGGCACGTTCGCCCGGATCCTCGGCCACTACTCGCGCGACTTGAAGCTGTTCCCGCTCGAGTTCGCCGTGCGCAAGATGACGGCGCTCGCCGCCCAGCGGGTGGGGCTGTCCGACCGCGGGTTGCTCAAGAGGGGAATGGCCGCGGATATCACGGTGTTCGACCCTGCGACGGTGGCCGACAAGGCCACCTTCGAGGCGCCGCACCAGCCGTCGGTGGGGTTCGCGTACGTGTTCGTGAACGGGCAGAAGGTGCTCGACCACGGCAAGCTCACGGCGGCGCGTCCGGGACGGGGGTTGCGCGGCCCGGGGTACGTGCCGCCGGAGGCGCGTGGCAAGAGGTGACGCTCACGCGGCTCTTCCTGGCGTGGCTCCCGGTCGCGGCGTGGTTCGTGGTGGCTCCGCCGATCGGGCGGCAGTACTTCGTGTGGTCGTACAACCGGTGGGACGTCATCGGGCGGCTGCTCGAGGCGGTCGTTGTGACCTTGCTCGGATCGTTGTGGTTCGATTCGCTGGGCAGCGGGGGGTGGTGGCTGCTGTTCCTTCTGATCGGGCTGCTGGTGGCCTATCCCGGGCGCTGGCACCTGCTCCCACCAGCGGCGAGCGAACGAAAGCGGGAACTGCTCGCCGGCCTCCTGGATACCGCGCGTTACATCGTCGCCGGCGCCATTCTCGCCTGGAGACTCCGATAGCGTATCTTCGGTAGACCGTATGTCTACCATTCCCATGGCCGCCGTCCGGCTGACGCGCTACTCGCACGGCGCGGGCTGAGCCTGCAAACTCGGCCCAGCCGAGTTGGCGCAGGTCTTGCGCCACGTGCCGATCGCGACGGATCCCCGGATCCTCGTCGACGCCTCGAGCCGCGACGACGCCGCCGTGTTCCAGGTGGCTCCCGATCGCGCGATCGTGGCGACGGTGGATTTTTTCACGCCCATCGTGGACGATCCCTACGACTTCGGGCGCATCGCGGCCACCAACGCCTTCTCGGACGTCTACGCCATGGGCGCGGCGCCGCTCGTCGCGCTCAACCTGGTGGGGTGGCCGCGCGAGACGCTACCGTTGGAGTTGCTGGGCGAAGTCATGCGCGGCGGGGCCGACGTGGCGCGCGCCGCCGGCGCGTTCGTGCTGGGCGGGCACTCGGTGGACGATCCCGAGCCGAAGTACGGCATGGTGGCCATCGGCGAAGTGCACCCGGACCGCATCGTGACGAACGCCGGGGCGCGGCCGGGCGACTCACTCGTGCTCACGAAACCGCTGGGCACCGGGGTGCTGAGCACGGCGCTGAAGCGCGAGCTCCTCAGTGAGGCGGATCTGGCTGGGGCGGTGGAGACCATGACGGTCCTAAACGCGGGGGCGGCGCGCGCGATGCTAGCCGTCGGCGTGCATGCCGCGACCGACGTCACCGGCTTCGGCCTGCTCGGCCATCTGCGTACGCTGCTCGAGGCGAGCGGGGCGGCAGCCGAGCTCGCGGCGGCCGCCGTGCCGCTCTTGCCGGGCGCGCGCGACCTAGCGGAGCGCGGGGCAGTTCCCGGCGGCACGACCCGTAACGCCGCGAGCGTCGCCGCCGTGGTCACCTTCGCCGACCGGGTGGACGCGACCGCACGCCTGCTGCTCGCGGACGCCCAGACGTCGGGTGGCCTGCTGATCGCCGTCGCGCCGGACCGGGTGGACGCGCTCGTCGCGGCGCTCGCGCGGGAAGCGACCCCGGCGGCAGCCGTCATCGGCCGCGTGGTCGCCGGCGAGGCCGGCCGGATCACCGTCCGGTGACGCGCGTGCGCGCGATCCCCGAATTCCGGAGCCTCACCCCCGACGCGCTGGACGCGCTCGAGCGCGCGGTGCGGGAGCGGCGGAGGGTGGCGCTGCGGCGGCGGGGGACGGAGTATGTGGTCGTCGCGGAACGCCTCGACACGCTGGAGCGCGACGAGGCCCTGCAAGGGAGGCTGCCGATGACGGGAGAGCTGCTGGCGTTCCCTTTGCGCGAGCTCGAGTCCTTCGCGGTGCTGCCGTAGCATGTTCACACGTCTGCTCGTGGGACTCGATGGCAGCCCGAGGGCCGACTCCGCGTTCGAGCAAGCGGTGCTGCTCGGCAAACGGTTCGGCAGCACGATCATCGTGGCGTACGTCCGTGAGCCCGACGGGCGCGAGACCGACGGACCGGCCATGCTCGACCGGGCGCGCGAGCGGGTGCTGGCGGCAGGGCTCGAGGTCGAGATCACCGCCCTCACGGGCCATGCGGACGTGGAGCTCGCCGAGCTCGCCAAGACCGCGGACGCGGTGCTGGTCGGGCGCCGCGGAGTGACGACCAAGCGCGACGCCCTCGGCCCCACCGTCGCTTCCCTGATCCGCCTGGCGGAGCGCTGCGTGATCGTGTGCGGCGGCCTCCCCTCGCCGATGCAGTCCATCGCAGTCGCGTTCGACGGACGCGACACCAGCCGCCGCGCCCTCGAGCGCGCGACGCAGTTCGCCAGCGTGGCCGGGAGCACCGTGCACATCATCCACGCGAGCGACGATCGCGAGGCCGGGCTCAAGGTGGTGGGCGTGGCCGAGGCGACCCTGTCGATGCAGCGCGTACCGTTCGTCACGCACGTCGAGGGCGGCAAGCCGGGCGAGGTCGTCGCCCGGGTCATCAAGCGGACCCGATGCGACGCGTTGTTCGCCGGCGCGCACATGCGCCACACCGACGGCCGTCCCAGCGCGGTCGTGGTGTCACACGCGGAGCAGATCCTGCGCCACACCGACATCCCGGTGGTCATTCAGCCCTGACATGGTCGGCGCGCCCGCCACCCGCGTTCTGATCCACGCCGACGAAAGCTGCCTCGGCAACGGCACCGAGCCGCCCAATCCCGGAGGCAACGCCGCGCTGATCGAGGCGCCTGCGGGAGACAGCGTGGCGCGCTGGGATCTGTACGAGTGCTCCCCCGACACCACCAACCAGCGGATGGCGCTCGCCGGCGCGATCGCCACGCTCGAGTGGCTGCACCGCCAGTGGAAGCAGGCCCGGGTGATCTTCGTGTCGGACTCGGAATACCTCGTCAAGGGCATGACGCAGTGGGTGCCGGACTGGATCGCCCGGGGCTGGCGGCGCAAGGCCGGGGCGATCGAGAACCTGCCCCTGTGGCAGAAGCTGGTGCAGGCGGCGGCCGGCCACGCGATCGAATGGCGCTGGATCCGGGGTCACGCGGGCCACGCCAAGAACGAGTACGCCAACGTGCTGGCCATGCGGGCCGCCGAGCGACAGGAACGATCGAACGGCCTGGTGCCGTCGGGGTTTGATACGTGGCTCGCGCAGCAGCGCGGCCGCGGGCAGTACGCCGAGTACGATCCCGATGAGGAGCTGCATGAGCGTCTTTAAGGACGGCGTCACCGCCAACACGCATTTCCTGAACGTGCTGGCCGACGGCACGCCCGCGCCGCCGGTCGAACGGGTGCCCTTGTACGAAGTGTACATGCGGATGGCCGAGGAGCTGGCGAAACGCTCCACCTGCACGCGGCTCCAGGTCGGCACGGTCGTGACGGATCAACGGCTCGAGAACGTGCTCGCCATCGGCTACAACGGCAACGCGCGCGGCCTGCCGAACAAATGCGACTCCTCCGTGCCGGGGAGCTGCGGGTGCATTCATTCGGAGATGAACGCACTCGTGAAGGCCCCGGGGAACGCGCGCGACAAGGTGGTCTTTATCAGCGCGTCACCGTGCGTGATGTGCGCCAAGCTCATCATCAACTCGGGAGTGACGCACGTGTTTTATCGCAAGGCGTACCGCGACCCGTCCGGCATCGAGGTCCTGCAGCAAGGTGGCGTTGTGCCGGTCTTGTACGATCGATGGGTTCGCGACTGGCGCTGACCGTCTCCAACCACGAGGGTATCAAGCGATGCACCAGCTCCGTCCGCTTCATCTCGCCGTCCTCGGTCTTGCGCTCGCCGCTGCACCGCTCCGCGCCCAATCTCTGATGTACCGCCCGCCGAACCTGGGCGGAACGTGGGTTCCGGACCCCGGCGTGGCGCAATTCAACTTCGTGCACCGTTTTTACGTCGCGCCGGCGGCGGGCAGCCACAAGGTGGCGAACTTCCCCACGTTCACCGTGGCCCTCGGCCTGGGTCGCGGCCTCGCGATCGGGACCCACTACGGCACGAACTCCTTCGTGGTCCAGACTCCGTACCGGCCCAACGAGACGGAGCTGTATGCGCGCTGGCGCGTGATCGGCGGCGAGGGGAAGGACGGCTTGGCCGTCTCGGTGACTCCCGCATACAACTTCGCGGCTCATTCCGCCGACGGAGAGCTGGGCATCGATTACACGATCGGGCGGCTGACCCTCTCGGGTGCGGCCCGCGGGATGTCGAAGGCGTTCGGACTCGACACGGCGCGCGCGGCGTTCGCCGGCGGCGTAGGCGCCCGGCTCACCGACTACATCGCGGTGAGCGCCGACGTCGGCTCGTTCGTGAGCCCGACGGTGCGCGCCGCCTGGAGCGTGGCGATCGATTTCGTGATCCCCGGCTCTCCTCACACCTTCTCGCTCCAGGCAAGCAATGCGACCACCAGCACGATGCAGGGGAACTCGATCGGCTTCGGGAAGATGCTCTACGGGTTCGAATTCACCATTCCCCTCCATCTCAAGCGCTTTGCACCGTGGTTCCACAAGTCGCCCGCGCCGGTGGCGCTCGGCGCGCCCGCCGGGGCCACGGTGGCGGCTGAGATGAGGATGACGGCGCTCAAGTTCCAGGGCCAGACCGTCACGATCTCCACTGGCCAGGCCGTGCGCTGGACCAACGGCGACCCGGTGGAGCATACCGTCACGTTCGACGGCGCCGAGCCAGGCTCGCCGCCGATTCCGCCGAACAGCTCGTACGTGCACCGCTTCGACAAGCCGGGCACGTACACGTATCACTGCACGCCGCATCCGTTCATGACGGGGGTCGTCGTCGTGAAATGACCGACGATCTCGACCGCCTGTTCGAGCGTCTGGTGAGCGTGCTGGCGGACGACGCGCCGGGGCGGCTGGCGGTGCCGTTCCCGGCGGCGGAAGTGTACGAGCGGCTCGTGCCGTACCGCTCGAACCGCTCGATTCTGAAGGTCGCGACGCATCAGGACTACGAGATGGCGGTGCTGCGGCTGCTCGCGGGCGAGCGGGGGTACGCCGCGCTCGAGCCGGCCGAAGTGCGCGATGCGCTGCAACGCGAAGCGGGCGAGTCGAATCCCGACACCGGCCTGTTCCGCCAGTTCCCCGATGCGATCCTGAGCCTCAACCGGCTCGCCGCCGAGCGGTTCCTGCGGGGCGACCGGGCCTATGCGCCGCCCCCACCTCCCCCGCTGGTGCCGCCGCCCGAATCCGCCGACGCCGCCGAGCGGGAGGAGGAAGAGGAAGAAGAGGAGAGAGTGGGCGGGAAGGCACCGCTCGCGGGCGCGGCATTCGAGCTCGCTGAGCAGAGTGAGTCCCCCAGCCAGTGCCCGTACTGTGGCGAGACCCTCCCCGGGAGCCGCAAGGTGAACTTCTGCCCGCAGTGCGGGCAGCCGCCGTCGGGAGAGCTGCGCTGTCCCGCCTGCGGCGGGGAGGTGGACGTGGGTTGGCGCTACTGCGTGAGCTGCGGTCGCGCGACGGGCTTCGAGTGAGGCACGACCACCGCATCGCGGTCATCGCGGGGGACGGGATCGGCCCCGAGGTCGTCGAGGCCGCCCTCGGCCCCATCGAGAAGGCCGCCGCCAAGCACGGCTTCACCCTAGACCTCGAGCGGCTCCCCTACGGCGCCGACCATTACCTCAAGACCAAGGAAACGCTCCCGGACAGCGCGTTCCGCCATCTGCGCGATGACGTCGACGCCATCTTCCTGGGAGCGCTGGGCGACCCGCGGGTGCCGGGCAACGAACACGCGCGGGACATTCTCCTGGGGCTCAGGTTCAAGCTCGATTTGTACGTGAATTTTCGTCCCGTCACCTTGCTCCACCCCGACCTCACGCCACTGCGCGGCAACGGCCGCCACATCGATTTCGTCATCTTCCGCGAAAACACCGAAGGCGTCTATCTCGGGCGCGGCCGGATCACCGGCAAGGAGTATGTCGCCGAGGAGATCAACACCGCTACCGGCGTCGAGCGCATCATCCGCGCGGCATTCGAATGGGCCCAAGCGCACGGCAAGACGCGGGTCACGATGAGCGACAAGGCGAACGCGGTGCCTGCCCACGTGATCTGGCAAGAGACGTTCAAGCACATCGCCGCCGAGTTCCGCGGCATCGAGGGCGAGCACCGCTACGTGGACGTGCTGGCGATGGAGCTGGTGCGCGAGCCGGAGCGGTTCCAGGTGATCGTCACCAACAACCTGTACGGCGATATCCTCTCGGATCTGGGCGCGGGGCTCGTGGGTGGCCTGGGACTCGCGGCGAGTGCGAACCTGCACCCGGGTCGCGCCGGGCTGTTCGAGCCGGTGCACGGCTCGGCGCCGCCGCTCGCGGGCAAGGGAATCGCGAACCCGATGGCCGCCGTGCTCACCGGCGCGTTGATGTTCGAGCAGCTGGGGCACCCGGAGGCGGCGCGCGATCTGGAGCGGGCGGTGAAGGAGACGCTCGCAGCGGGCGTGTGGACCCAGGACTTGGGTGGCAAGGCGGGGACGCGCGAGGTCGCGGCCGCCGTCACCGCGCGACTCTGAGAGTGACCGCCTCGCGAGAGCTCGCCCGGGTCCTCACGCTGCGCGATCTGATCCTGATTGTCGTCGGTACCACAATCGGATCAGGGATCTTCACAGTGCCAGGGGCGGTGCTGCGTCAGTCGGGCGGAGACCTGGGTGTGGCGCTGGTCGTCTGGGTCGTCGGGAGCGCGCTGGTGCTGCTCGGGGCACTCACGTTCGGGGAGCTCGGCGCGATGCTCCC
>JBGPDL010000055.1:0-17399 GCA_041482275.1 Gemmatimonadota bacterium
GGCCATGCGGCGTCCGAAGGGAAGTACCGCTTCCAGTGGACCGCGCCGCTGCTCATCTCGCCGCACGATCCGCGCGTGCTGTACCACGGCGGCAACGTGCTCTTCAAGACGGTGAACGAAGGCCAGAGCTGGACCGTCATCTCGCCCGACTTGACGCGCCACGACCCCAAGACCCTGGGCCCTTCGGGCGGTCCCATCACGCTCGACCAGACGACGGCCGAGTACTACGCGACGATTTTCGCGCTGGCGGAGTCGCCGCGTGTGAAGGGGCTGATCTGGGCCGGTTCGGACGACGGGCTCATTCACCTCACGCGGAACGGCGGCAAGACGTGGACCGACGTGACGCCGCCCGCGCTGGGTGAGTTCACCCGCGTGTCCATCATCGAAGCGTCGCACTACGCGCCGGGCACCGCCTACGTGGCGGCGAACCGCTACCAACTCGAGGACATGGCGCCCTACATCTGGAAGACGACGGACTACGGGCGCACCTGGACCAAGATCGTGAAGGGCCTGCCCGCCACGGAGTTCGTGCGCGTAGTGTGCGAAGACCCGGTGCGGCACGGGCTCCTGTTCGCGGGCACCGAGCGCGGCGTGTGGGTGTCGTTCGACGACGGGGCCAGCTGGCAGTCGCTGCGGCGCAACCTGCCGATTGTGCCGGTGCACGATCTGGCGATCAAGGAGGGCGACCTGGTCGCGGCGACGCATGGACGGTCGTTCTGGATCCTGGACGACATCGCCCCGCTGCGCCAGCTCGCCAAGGCCGTACCGCGCGAGGCCGCCCATCTCTTCAAACCGCGCGATGCCTACCGCGTGGATTGGTCGGGCGGCTTCAGTTTCCCGCCCAACGAGGCGCATCCGGTGGGCAAGAATCCGCCCTCGGGCGCGATGATCTACTACTGGCTCAAGGACAAGGACCGGACCGTCACGCTCGATATCCTCGACGCGCGCGGCCGCGTGATCCGGAGCTTCTCGAGCAAGCAGGACTCGCTCACCCGGGCCGACAGCCTCAAGGTGGATGCGCTGAAACAGGCCCGCACCGACAGCCTGAAACAGGCGGGCATCACCGATTCCACCAAGGTCGACAGCATCCTCGGCGTGCTGTTCGCCGATACGCTCAAGGACGAAGACAAGCCGTGGCCGCACCGGCCCTCACCCGCGCCGCGCGCGCTCAACAAGCAGGGCCTCAACATGTTCGCCTGGAACATGAAGTACCCGCCGGCCCGGGACTTCTGGGGGATCAATGGCGTTGCGACCGACGGTCCCATGGCGCTCCCCGGCAGCTACCGGGCGCGGCTCACCGTGGGCGGGAGGTCCTCCACCCAGCCGTTCGCGCTCAAGCTCGATCCGCGCTCCAAGGTCACGCCGGCCGACCTCCAGGCGCAGTTCGCGTTCCTGAAGCAGCTGCGCGACACCGTCAACGCGGTGACGACCGCAATCATCCGGATCCGCAACGTGCGCGCGCAGCTGGAAGGTGGCGCGGCGCAGGCGCCCGCGGCGGGGGACGCGGCGCGCGCCCTGATCGCGAAGCTCAACCGCATCGAAGACGGTCTGTACCAGGTGCAGAGCCAAGCGGACGAAGACGGACTGGTGTATCCGCCGGGGCCCACCGAGCGGCTCAGCTCGCTCATCTTCGCGGCCAGCACGACGGATGCAAGGCCGACCGCACAGATGTACGAGGTGTTCCGGCTGTTCGCGCCGCAGATCCAGCAGCAGCTCGTCGCGCTGCAGCAGGCGCTGGGGCGGGATCTCGCCGCGGTGAATGCGGCGCTCAGGGGAGGCGGGGCGACCGTCGTCGTGGCGCGCGCGGTGGAGCTGCGGCTGCCGTCGCCCGCGACGGGGCGCTGACGCTAGGAGATCCGCTCCCGCGTTTCCGGGTCGAAGAAATGCAGCGCCTCAGGATCGAAGGCGAGCGTGATCTCCTGACCCGGTAGCGGCGGGGCGGTGGGGGCGAGGCGGGCCGTCACTTCGTGCCCGCTGGCGCGCGCGCTGACGAGCAGCTCCTGGCCGAGCGGCTCGACCAGGTCGAGCCGCATGCGCACTCCGGGCTCGCCGGCCCGCGCCGGCCGGACGTCCTCGGGGCGGATCCCGAGGATCACCGGCCGGCCGGCGCGGGCCGTTAGGGCCTGCTGCCAACGGGCCGGCAGGGGCAGCGAGAACGTTGCGCCGCCCGCCTGGAACCCGAGCCCCGCGTCGCCTCCTCCCGCCAGGGTGCCTTCCAGCAGGTTCATCGCCGGGTTGCCGATGAAGCCCGCCACGAAGGTGTTTCGGGGTGAGCGGTACACGCCGAGCGGCGTGTCGATCTGCTGGACCCGGCCGCCGCTCAGCACCACGATGCGATCGCCCAGGGTCATCGCTTCCGCCTGATCGTGGGTCACGTACAGCATGGTGGCGCGGAGCTCGCGGTGTAGCCGGGCGATCTCGCGGCGCATCTGCACGCGCAGCTTGGCGTCCAGGTTCGAGAGCGGCTCGTCGAACAGGAACACGTCGGGCTTGCGCACCAGGGCCCGGCCCAGCGCCACCCGCTGCTGCTCCCCGCCCGACAGATGTCGCGGCTTGCGGTCGAGCAGCGCCGCGATCCCGAGCATCCCCGCCGCTTCCTCCACGCGCGCCTCGACCTCGGATCCCGCCATGCCGCGCAGCTTCAGACCGAACGCCATGTTCTCGAACACCGTCATGTGCGGATACAGGGCGTAATTCTGGAACACCATCGCGATGTTCCGGTCCTTCGGCGCGACGTCGTTCACGATGCGGTCGCCGATGCGGACCTCGCCCTCCGAAATCGACTCGAGCCCGGCGATCATCCGGAGTGTTGTGCTCTTGCCACACCCCGACGGTCCCACCAGCACGACCAGCTCGCCGTCGCGGACGGCCAGGTCCACACCGTCCACGGCGGTCCGGGCGCGGGCCCCGTCCTGGTATATTTTGCGGATGCCGACGAGAGTCACACTGGCCATGTGGATCGCCCGCTCGCATGAATGACACGGCCCGCTTCCCCGCGGGCTTTCTCTGGGGCACGGCGACTTCGGCCTACCAGATCGAAGGCTCGCCCCTCGCGGACGGCGCCGGTCCGAGTATCTGGCACCGCTTCGCCCACACCCCCGGCCGCACCTACAACGGCGAGACCGGCGACGTCGCCTGCGACCACTACCGCCGCTTCGAGAGCGACGTCGCGCTCATGGCGGATCTCGGACTCAACGCGTACCGGTTCAGCGTCGCCTGGAGCCGGATTCTGCCGGCGGGAAAGGGAACGGTCAACCCGCGAGGGCTGGCGTTCTACGACCGCCTGACGGACGCGCTGCTCGCGCGGAACATTCAGCCCTCGGTCACACTGTATCACTGGGACCTGCCCGCGGCGCTGGACGACCTGGGCGGCTGGCTCAATCCCGACATCGCCAATTGGTTCGCCGACTACGCCCGCGTGGTGTTCCGAGCCTTGGGCGACCGCATCCCGCTGTGGACGACCTTGAACGAGCCGTGGGTCGTGGCGGACGGCGGCTATCTGCACGGCACGCTCGCCCCGGGTCACAAGAGTCTGGCCGAGACGCCGCGCGTGAGTCACAACCTGCTGCGGGCGCACGGCACGGCGGTCCAGGCGTACCGCGCCGAAGGGAAGCGCCAGATCGGGCTGGTCCTGAATCTCGAGCCCAAGCACCCGGCGTCGGACACCCCGGCGGACCTCGCCGCCACCCGCCGCGCCGACGCGTACATGAACCGGCAGTACTTGGAGCCGGTGCTGTCCGGCGCCTACCCGGCGGAGCTGGCGGTGATGTACGGTGCGGCGTGGCCCGCCTTCCCGGAATCGGATCTGCAGCTGATTCGCCAACCCATCGACTTCCTGGGCGTCAATTACTACACGCGCGGCGTCACACGCCACGATGACACGGCCGTTCCCGCCCGTGCCGCCACCGTGCGCCAGCCGCACAGCCGGTACACGGAGACCGCGTGGGAGGTGTACCCGGCGGGCCTCGCCGAGACACTCGCCTGGGTGCGCGAGCGCGCCGGCGATGTGCCGCTGTACGTGACGGAGAACGGCGCCGCGTTCGCGGACCCGGCCACGTCGCTGAACGGCCGGGTGGACGACCCGCTGCGGGTCGACTACTACCGCAGCCACTTGCGGGGGGCCCTCGATGCGATCCGCCATGGCGTGAATCTCCGCGGCTACTTCGCCTGGTCGCTGCTCGACAACTACGAGTGGAGTCACGGCTACTCCAAGCGCTTCGGCATCGTGCACGTGGACTTCGCGACCCAGCGCCGCACCCCCAAGGCGAGCGCGCACTTCTACGCCGACGTGGTGCGAACCCGCGGCGCGGCCCTCAGCGCGCCAACAGCTGCCCCAGCTTGACGAGCTCCGGGTCGGGCGGCGGCTTGGGTGTCAGCACGCGCTCGAGCGGCAGCGCGGAGATCACTCCCTTCACGAGCGCCGTGTAAACACCGGCCTCCCCGGCGACCAGGCGCTCCACCGCCGCCGCGGCCGTGCGGCTGGCCAGCAGCCGGTCGAACGCGCCCGGCCCGCCGCCGCGCTGCACATGGCCGAGGATCGTGGCACGGAGCTCGAAGCCGATGCGGTCGCGGTGGTTGGCGAAGTAGTTGGCCAGCGCCGCCGCGTTCCACTTCGCCCCCTCGGCCACGACCACCATGGCGTGCCGCTTGCCCCGGGTGTAGGCGTCCTGCAGCCCCGCCGCAACCGCGTCCGGGTCGCTGTCCACTTCGGGGATGACCACGACGTCCGCTCCTCCGGCGATCCCCGCCATCAGCGCGAGGTAGCCGTGGGCGCGCCCCATGACTTCGACCACGAAGGCGCGCTGGTGCGAGGACGCGGTGGTCTTGAGGCGGTCGATCGCTTCGAGCGCCGTGTTGAGGGCGGTGTCCACGCCGATCGTGATGTCCGCGCCGTTCACGTCGTTGTCGATGGTCGAGGCGACGCCGACCACGGGGAACCCCGCCTGCGAGAGCGAGTGAGCGCCCGAGAGCGAACCGTTGCCTCCGATCACGACGAGCCCGTCGAGCCGATTCTGCTCCAGCACCTGAAGGGCGCGCCTGCGCCCCTCGGGGGTGCGGAACTCGGGGCACCGGGCGCTCCCGAGCATCGTGCCGCCGAGATGGATGATTCCCGCGACGTCGCGGGGCCCGAGCGGCTGGACCTGGCCCTCGATCAGCCCGGAGTAGCCCTGCCGAACCCCGATCACCTCGAGCCCGCGCGACACGCCCACGCGCACCACGGCGCGGAGCGCCGCGTTCATCCCCGGCGCGTCGCCGCCGCTCGTCAGCACCGCTACCCGTTTCACAGGTACTCGGCCCCCGCTCGTTGTCGGTCAGTATCGGAACGTAATCTCCGCCGGAAGCACCCGGACCGTCACCTCGCCCGCCGGTGCAACCGTCACGCCGTTCACCGCGACGCCCGTCACCGGGCGGCCGAGCGGTGAGCGCACGATCACCCCACCGGGCGGCACCCGGAGCGCCCCGGCGACCAGCACCCGCACCGCATCGCCGTTCGCTCGCTCGGAGAAGCTCAAACGGCCGTACGGCGTTCCCAGATCCCGCACGACCACGCCCGGCTCGGTGGTCACCCACTCCGGGGCGACACCGGCACCCACCACGAGCGAGCTGTCGTTCTCACGCTCGTAGGCGAGCAGATCGAGCAGCGAGCGGATGAACTCCGCGCCCACCCAGGCGTGCGGCATGTCTCCGATGAATTTCGGCGCGTCCGCGTCCCGCCACACGACTTCCCCCCACGCATGCCAGGGGTGGGGCCGCCGGTGGTCGAGAAAGTACTCGAGCAGCTCGCGTGCTCGCTCCGGCGCTCCCAGACGCACGAACGTCCCCGCAACCCGCAGCTCATACGGCGTATAGGCATCCCACTCCCGCGCGCCGTCCCGGCGTGCGCGGAACTCGGCGTAATACCGGTCGAACGTGCGCTGTACGGCCTGCGGCGGGAGCATCGCCAGCTCGTCGACCGGCGCGGCGGCGATCGCCGTCGAGGTCGCGTCGAAGTCGCCCAGGTCGGCGGACCCTGGAAGGTAGTCGATCCCGTGACGCTCCATCGCGGCGCGGAGCGACGCGACGATGTCGCGGCGGAACGTGTCGCGCACTCCCGCGAATCGCGCAGCCGCGGCGGGGTCTCCCACAAACTGCGCCGCCGCCACCGCGTCCTTGAACCCCCGCAGCGCCCAGAAATCGTCCCAGTACGAATGCATCGGCTTTGCCGAATAGCCTTCGTGGCTGATCGACGGCGGCAGCAGGCCGCGGTATGCGGATGTGAGATCCACGCGGCGCAGGCTATCCAGGTACCCCACCGCGCGCGTCACGCGCGGCCACAGCTCGCGCACCAGTCCGGTGTCGCTCGTGAAGCGCGCGTACTCCGCCACGAGATAGAGGAACTCCCCGTTCGAGTCGTGCTCGGGCACGGGATCCGACCCGCGCGTATCCACGCAGCAGGGGATCTTGCCGTTGTCGTACTGGTGGCCCGCGTACCAGACGATGAAGTCGCGCACCTCGCGGGCGTGACCCATCTGGAGCAGCGCTCGGGACATCAGCGCGCCGTCGCGGATCCACGAGCGGGCATACGAACGGGTGCCCGGCCGCAGCGCGGGCCCGTCGCGCTCCATCAGGATGTACGCGAGCGTGGTGCGGAGCGTGCTCGCGAGCGCCGCGCCCGTCGCCGTGGGCAGCGACACGGTGACGCGGTCGAGCGCTTCGCGCCACGCCGCGCTCGTGGCCTCGAGCTCCCGAGCGAGCGATGCTCGGGCAGGCCGGGGCGACTTCGGGTGGAGCGGCACCGCGACGGCGATCTCGCGCGCGTCACCCGGAGGCAGCGAGAGCGTGTAGGACAGCGCTCCGGCGGCATGCCCGGCGGAGTCGCTGACGGTGCCGCGGCGCGGCAGCACCCCGCGCCGCAGGTAGTCGCTCACCACCTCGCCCTGATCGAACGTGGCCGCGCCGAAGCCCGCGGGTGAGTCCAGGGCGACGACGGCCGTGCGTCCATTCACCCGCACCGCGCGCCCATCGTAGGTGAGGGCGTGCACGTCGCCCACCCCGCCCGCCGTATTGAGGAACTGCCATGGCGGATTCACCTGAAACGGCCGCACGGCGAGGTACAGCCGCACCCGGCGCGGCGCGGAGCCCATGTTTGCCACCCGATAGGTGGCGTACAGCGTCCCCGTCCCCGGCGCACCGGCAGCGAATGCGGTCACGGTCAGCGAGACGTCTCCCGCGCGCCACTCGACCGACGGGATCGGCAGATCGGAAGAGCGGAGCGACTGCCGCAGTGTGACGTCGCTCCAGGCGAAAAGCGCGCTGTCCAGCCACAGGAACGGCTCGATCGAGAACGTGCCGCGTTCGACCTCCAGCATCCCCTCTTCGTTGAGCAGGGCTTGCCGCGAGTCGCCGCTCACGCCGATCACGGTCCAGTAGGATTGCGTTCCCGAGAAGTACTTGGGATAGGTCCCGCGCGGGGCGTCGCGAGCCACTGCGGCGAAGAAATCGTTCGGTGACGCGGCGAAGCCGAGGGGCGCGACGCCGAGGTGGGCGAGCGCGTAGCCCCGGCCGCGGCTGCTTTTCTGAAGCCGCAGGCGCAGATATCGGGACTCCGTTTCGGGCAGCGCGAGGTAGTCCTTTCCGCCATTCCCGCCCGACATTGTGTGCACGGTCTCCCACCGCCAGCCGTCATCGGACGTCTGCACGACGTAGGCTGTGGCGTAGTCCCGCGGGTCCCAGGAGAGCACCAGGCCGCCGTACTCGCGCGCCCGGTGAAAGTCGAGCGCGAGCCATTGGGCGTCTCCTCCTCCGGGATCGCTGCGCCAGCCGCGCCCTGGGTCATCGTCCAGCACGGCGGCGGCGGGCCGGCCTGGGGCGGCGGAGGAGGCCCGCGCCAGCGGCGGGCCCGGGTCGGCGGCCTCGGGCGAGCGCGGCGTGAGCGTGAGCTCGTCGATCCATACGGTGCCGCGCCCGCCCGTGCCGGCGGTGATCGCGAACTCGAGCGCCGTAGCGCGCCTGAGCTCACCGCCACCGGCCGGCCCCCACGCGAAAACGATCTGGCGCTTCCGGATCGTCACCTTCCGCCAGGCGCGCGGGAACCGGAAGTCGCGGCGGTTCACCCACCATACGTTGTCGCCCGTGGAGTCGATGAGCTTCACCTCGAGGTTCTCGTCGGGCGTGTCGCCGCGGATATAGAACGACAGCTCGTAATCGTCCGGCAGCTCGAGGGCCAGCGCCCGGTGCGCCACTGCGTACCCCGCGCCCGAGCGGAACGCGAAATCGAGCCGCAGCGCCCGGCCGCGGTACCCGGCGTCGGAGCGGATGGTCAGGTCCACGCCGTCGGCCGGATGCGCGCTCCAACCGTCCGGCTGCTCGAACCGATCGAGTGTCCGCACCGCGGGCTGCTGGACCGCGAGCGCGAGCAGCAGGGGGAGCACCATTATCCTTTGGTGCTGCCCGCCATGATGCCCTCGATGTAGTAGCGCTGCAGAAACAGGAAGGCGACAAACACCGGCAGCACCGTCACCACGGCTCCGCCCATCATGAGCTCGACGTCCTGCACGTGCTCACCCGCCAGGTTGGCCAGCGCCACCGGCAGGGTATAGAGCGCGTCGTCGCTCAGCACGATGAGTGGCCACATGAAGTCGTTCCAGGCCGCGAGGAACGTGAATACGCCGAGCGTCACGAGGACGGGGACAATCGTCGGGAGGACGATCGAGCGGAAGATGCGGAGCTCGCTGGCGCCGTCGATCCGTGCCGCATCGAGCAGATCGTCGGGAATCGACAGCGCGTACTGCCGGATCAGGAACACGCCGTAAATCGGGGCCAGCACCGGGATCATCGCGCCGAACAGCGTGTTGATGAGGCCCATTTGGCGCAGCTCCAGGAACATCGGGAGCATGGCCACCTGTCCCGGCACGACCATGCCCACGAGCAACCATTGGAACAGCCGGTCGCGTCCCCGGAAGCGGAGCTTGGCGAAGGCGTAGCCGGCCAGCGCGGTGATCACCACGCCGAGCACGGTGCCTCCTCCCGCGATGATCAGGCTGTTCAGGAAGTAACGCCCGAGATTCTGGGACGTGAACAGCACGCGATAGTGCTCGAGGGTCGGGGCGTGGGGCAGCAACGGCGGCGGGGAGGTGTTGGCCTCGCCCGGTCGCATGAACGACGCCGAGACCATCCACAGGAGTGGAGTGGCGGACAGCACGACGCCCACGACGAGCAACGCGTGCAGCGCGACCGCCTCGATCTTGCGCTTCACGTGGCCGATTCCCGGCGCAGCCGGAGCTGCACCACCGTACCCACGAGCGTGAGCAGACCCAGCACCACGGCGACGGCGGCCGCAAAGCCCAGCCGCCACCAGCGAAACCCCTGCTCGTACATGAATAGCACCAGGGTCAGCGTGCTCTTCAGCGGACCACCCTGCGTCATCACATAGGGCTCGCTGAAGATCTGGAAGGCGGCGATCATCGTCACCACGCCGACGAACACGAACGTGGGTCCGAGCATCGGCAGGGTGACGTGCCGGAACCGCGCCCACGCTCCCGCGCCGTCCAGCTCGGCCGCCTCGTACAGCTGGGGCGGAATCCGCTGCAGGCCCGCGACGAAGATCAGCATATTGTAGCCGAAGTTCTTCCAGACCGACACGAGGATGATCGCGGGCATCGCCCAGTGGGGATTCCCCAGCCAGTCGATGGGACCAAGCCTCCACAGCCCCAGGAACGCGTTGAGCAGGCCATACTGGGGGTGGTACATGTAGCGCCACACGAGCGCGACGGCCACCAACGACGTCACCCACGGGGCGAAGAAGGCGCTGCGGAAGAACGGCTTCCAGCGCGTAAGCCGGGCGTTGATCAGCACCGCCGCCGCGAGCGAGACCGCGACCGATAGCGGTCCGCCGACCGCCACGTAGTACGCGGTGTTCTTGAGCGCGGTCCAGAAGAGCGGGTCGGCGAGCAGGGCCGAGTAATTGCGCAGGCCGATGAAGCGGGTGTCGGCCGGATTCCCGATCGAGTAGATGTCGAAGTCGGTGAACGAGAGGACCAGCGCGCCCAGGACGGGGATCGCGAAGAACACGCCGATGAGCAGGAGCGCCGGCGTGACGAACATCCGCCCGGCGCGCGACTCGGCTCGACCCACGTCGCGCATCAGCGCGCGGGGGCGACGGGAGGGGCGGCGCGCTGGGCCAGCAAGAACCGCCGCCGCTCGAGCAGCCGGTTCACGTCGCGGTCCAGCGTCGCGAGCGCCTGGGCCGGCGTGGTCCCGCCCCGCACCGCGGCTTCGGTCTGATCCATGATCTTCGTCGTCACTTCTTCCCACTCGGGGATCATGGGCGTCGGTACGGCGCGGCCGAGCTCGATTCGGAACGCCTGCGCTTCACTATCGGCCGCAAGGGTGGAGTCGTTCCAGGCCTCCCGCCGGGCAGGGAGATCTCCCGTCAGCCGAGAGAACCGCAACTGCACGTCGGGACGTGAGAGATACCGGATCAGCTCCCACGCCAGCGCCCGATGCTTCGAGGCGCGGAACACCACCAGGCTCGACCCGCCCGCCAGGGACACGCCGCTCTCAGGCCCGGTAGGCCCCGGAAGCGGCGCCGTGGTCCAGGCGTGCTGCAGCTCGGGCGGCAGTCGGCGGCGGAACTCGCCGATGTTCCAGGGCCCCGTGATGTACATCGCGAACGTACCGCGGCCGAACTCCTGGTACAGATTGGCGACCTCGGTGCTGCTCACCGACGGGGCCAGGCCGTCGCGGTACAGGGACAGGAGAAACGCGAACGCCCGCGCGAAGCTCGAATCGGCGAAGGCCCCGTACCCCTGCGGCGTGATGAGCGGCGAGCCCTGCTCCAATCCCAGGATCACCTGCGGCGGCCACTCGTTGAGCGGCAGGAAGATCGCATAGTGGCCCGGCCCCATCACCCGGGTGATGGCCTGCATCGCCTGGTGCCACTCGGTCCAATGCTCCGGCATCCGCGTGTAGCCGGCCCGCGCCAGAATGTCCTTGCGGTAGAACAGGACCCGGGTGTCCACGTACCACGGGATGCCGTACACTCGGGCCTCGACCACGTTGGTCGCCCAGATGCCCGGGAAATGGCCGGTCGAATCCATATCCGGCGCCTGGCGCACCAGGGAGTCGAGCGGCGCCAGCGCGCCGAGGGTCACCATCTCCGGGATCCACGTGTTCCCGAGCTGCGCCATATCGGGCAAAGCGTCGCCCACGTGGGCCGTGAGCAGCTTCTCGTGCGCCGCGCTCCACGGGATCTGCTGCACCCGGACGTGCACGCCAGGATGCTCCCGCTCAAAGTCCCGCACCAGCTCGGCGACGACTTCTCCCTCGCGGCCGAACGCCCAGAACCGCAGCGTGTCGGGCGAACTGGACGGCGCGCACCCAGCCAATCCCGCCACGAGCCAGAGCCCGGCGCAGGCCGCGGCTGAAGCCGCGACTCCGCGCTGCCGCTGAAGCGGCGCCCCCGCCCGTTTACGGGCAGGGCAGAGCCGCGAGTTCACTCGCGACATGTCACGGGCACTTCCCCGCGAGCCATCCACCCGTGAATCCCGCCCGGCACAGCCCGCGGACGATGTGGGGATTGCCCCGCATCAGCCGCCAGACGAGTCCGGTACGGTAGTTGTCGATCATCGCGATGATCGGCCCTTGGTCGATGCCCAGGTAATCAGTGTCGAACCAGCCGGCCGCGCCGGCCGGAGTAAACGTCGGATTGAAGGCGTCGAGGAACCCGTAGGTGGAGAACACACTGCTGCTGTACGTCTGGCGCATCGCCCACAGCGCCGGGATCGCGATCTCGGGCGCGAACGGAATCGCACCGCCCGCCGCCGTGGGCGCGATCGTGCCGTCGTCCAGGGTTCCGGTGAACGAAGCCCCGCGGCCCGCGTAGCTGTAGAACCGGCGGGTGCGCCCGCCGATGGTGAGCGTCACGTCGCCGGGACCGTCGGAGGCGGTGAGCCCCCAGGTTTGGGCGCTGTACCCGCGCCACGCGCCGGGGTTCGCGATCGCATAGCTGCGCTGTGCGTATGCCGCCCGGCGCGAGTTCTCAAAGTAGTCGATCCCGTGACCGCGCATGGACGCGTCCTGGATACCTCGAAAATCGATCCACACGTGCGAGTACTCGTGACCGAACAGCGGGCCGAACCCGAGGTAGGTCTGGCCCTGGAATGTGCCCCACTGGTACGTGGCGGCCCATGCGCCCCAGGCGGTCGAGTCGATGGCGTGCGTGGGCGAGCCGAGGGCGAGGATGTAGAGGATCATCGCCTCGTCGTAGCCGCGCCAGTCGTACGTGTGGAACCCGCTCTGGGGGGTCCACCCCATGGAGACGAGCGGTGCGCGGGGCGAGATCCAGCGCCAATCGGCGCGGGCGTAGATCGAGTCGGCGAGCCGGCGGATCTCGGTCTCGACCGAGTCGGTGCCGTCGAAGTAGGACTGGCAGGTAAGGACGCCCGCGAGTAGCAGGGCCGAGTCGATCGTGGAAAGCTCGACCTGCTGGTATCGGGCTCCCGTGCTCATGTCGAGGAAGTGATAGAAGAAGCCCTTGTAGCCGGTTACGCCTGCCGCCACCGAATCCTGGGTCGCGGTCCAGAAGAATTGCAGCGTGGTGACGACGCGCTGCCGCGCCTGGTCGCGCGTGATGTAGCCCCGCTCGACGCCGATCGGGTAGGCGGTGAGCCCGAACCCGACCGCCGCGATGCTGGAAAAGGATGGAGTTGGTGATCGATCAGGCGTCAGCCCGTTTTGCTGATTGGTGAGATCCCAGAAGTAATGGAACGTCCGCTCCTCAAGCGTGTCGAGGAACGCGGCGGTCTGGGTCGAGTCGGGGGGCGGCGGCCCCTCGGCGTGGTTCGCGGAGCAGGCGGCCAGAAGCGCGACCACCGCGGCAGCGCTAGCTCTCATGCTCAGACGATAACTCGGTGCCCGTGTCCGCGCGGGCTACCGGTGAACAACCGGTAGCCCGCGGAGGGCGAACATCAGAAGTGATATTCGACGCCCAATTCCGTGCGTCGCGGGTCGCTTAGCAGACCGACGGGCGCTGGGTTGGGTGAGAAGACATTGCCAGGATAACTGAAGTTGTTGAAATTGAAAACGTTGAACACAGCGAGTGTCACGCCGAGCGTGGTTCCCGAGATGTTCGGGAAGTCCTTGCGCAGCCGAAGGTCCACGTCCCGATACGCCCAACCGCCGGGGAAGATGAACGGGTACTGCTGTGGCGTGAAGCCGCCCGGCACGTAGCTCGTTGAGGGGAAGTTTCCGCCGACGTTATAACGCAGTCCAGTGCCGGCCGTGATGATGCCGCTGAACTGCACACCGGCCGCGAAGGGAATGTCCATCGTCCAGTTCGCCACGATTCGGCTCTTCTCGTCGTTCGCCGGGTGCTTCGGGTAGGCGCTCGAAGCGGGGAAGGTGGAGAAGACGTCGCCCACGGCGTTACTCCCGGACAGCGAGCGGGCTCCACTGGTGAAAGACAGCCCGGCTCCCCAACCCCAGTTGCCTATTCTCTTGTACGGGCGGTTCACTTCGACCTGCAGCGCGTCGTACCAGGTCTTAGCGGTGTTGGTCGTGTAGAGTATGTTGCTGAACCCGTGGCCATATCCGCCCCCGGTGCAGCAGGTCCCGTCTGGGTTCAAGGAGAAGTTGGCCCAGTTGAAGACAAGCCCGTCCCAACTTCTCACACCGACATACGTCGCTGAGACAAGGACGTCGCCGAACAGGTGGCGGATACCAACGTTGAACTGGCTCGACTTCGGTACCTTGACGTCATTCGCGATCAGCCAGACTTCCCGGCCCGACGCTTTGCCACCCAGGATCAGCGACTTGAGGACCGTCGTGTCGGTGGTCAGGTAGCTATCGCTCCACGCGAGCTGACCGGAGGTCGGCGTGGAATCGGGGTCTGCGAAGTGCACCGTGTAGTTCGGGCGTGTCAACTTCAGCATCTCGTCCACGGAGATGTCGAAGTACGTTCGGTCGTAGTAGAGTCCCCAGCCACCGAAAATGACGGTCTTGCTCTCCGCATCGAGTGCGTACGAGAACCCGATGCGTGGCTGGAAGGCACCGTAGAACTTCTTGCGCTGCGTTCCATTCGTGAAGTAATTCGCCGTGTCGAGCTGGGACCTCACCAACGAGTCTGCCTTTGTCACGGGTGCGCTGTCGTACGCACGGATGGTATCGCGCACGTCCGTCGGCGTGACGAAATCATAGTTGTACATGTGCGACTCGACGTCCCACCGGATCCCGAGGTTGAGAGTGAGTCTGGACGTCGGACTCCAGTCATCCTGTAGGTAGGCACCGACCTGCGTGTTATTCGTGTTTACGCGCGGATTGCCGTATGCCCAGACAACCTGGAACGGCACGCGGTAGTTGTACGCCTCGTTGCCGGTACAGGTCGGCGTGCAGCCTGCGTCGAACTGGTTGACGCTGCTCGAGAAGAAGAATTGGGGAATCAGGTTGTTCGCCTTATTGATATCATAGGTGAGACGAGCGACGCTCACCCCGGCCTTCATAACGTGGTCGCCGCCGCCGTGGTAACCGATGTACGTGATGTCGTCGCGGAGTCCGACCCGCTTCTGCGTGAAATCCTGTACGCTCAAGTTGCTGCCGAGGGTAGCGCAGCACGCGGTGGGGAACGCGTACCACCGTTGTGGGAGGTCCGGCGTATTGAGCGACGGATTCTGATTGAAGTGCTCGTAGGTCAGGTTTGCTTCGTTGAGCCATGGTCCGGTGAAGTAGTTGTACTTGAAGATTGTCGTAATGGCGTCTTCACCATGATTGATGGCGTTCTGGAACACCGCAAACCCGCCAAAGTCACGCACGTCGGTCTCGTGCCGGTCGTTGAAGCTGAGCTCGGCGGTCGATTTGCTGTTGATGGTGTAGTTCAGCTTGCCGAAGACCAGCGTCTCTCGGAAGGGTGAAGTAAAGTTCCCGTTCTTGTTCGCGAACGAAACCGTGTCAAGCGCGGGGAAGGTGCCGGGCGCAGGAAGGCCGGTCGCCTGCGTGATGTTCACGAGAGCATCACGGTTCTGATAGTTGCCTTCATAGGAGCCGAAGAAAAAGAGCCGGTCCTTGATTAGCGGACCGCCACCGCTCAGTCCGCCGAGATATCGGGTAAAGTCGGGCTTCGTGAACTTGCTGGCCCGGCTGATGGAATCCTGCGCCACGAGGTCCTTGTTCTGGTAGTTAAAGAACACGTCTCCAGACCAGACGTTGCCCCCGGACTTTGTGGTCGCCACGATGACTGGGCCCGAGGACTGCTGGTACTCCGCCTTGTAGTTCTGCGTTAGGACACGGTACTCCTGGATCGCGCTGCGCGGGAAGGGGTTCCCGCGGCTCGCGTCTTGCCCGAACGTCCCGCCGTGAAGGCCACTCTCACCACCGGTGAGGTCGTTCTTCAGACTTGCGCCGTCAATGAACACGTTGACCTGGCCCGGCCCCTGTCCACCGTACGAAAAGGTCCGATCGGTCACGCCGGCGTTGGAGGAACCTAGGTTGACAAAGTCAGGCGCGACCGTCACACCGGGTGCGAGCGCAGCGAGATCGAAGAAATTCCTGCTCGCTGTCGGAAGCTGGCTCATCTGCTGCGGCGTGATGCTCGTACCCACTTCGGACGTGCGCGTCTGCACACCGGTTGCCGCAGCGATCGTCACGGCTTCGAGTTGGACCGCCGACGCGGAGAGCTTGAAATCGAGGGGGAACACCTCGGCGATCAGCACCCGCACCAGAACTTTTTGGGACGCCATCCCAATCTGGCGCGCCGTGACCTCGTACTCGGCCGGCACGAGGCCCAGGATGGTGTATGACCCATTGCTCTGAGTCGCGACCTCGCGCTGCGCCGAGGTCTGGATGCGCACGGCCATGACCCGCGCACCCGCGACGGGCGTGCCGCTCGAGTCGGTCACGTAGCCCCGAATGCTACCGGTGCTCGTCTGCGCCGGCGCGCCCCGTGCGAGCGCCATTGCCACAACGCCCCAGAGCAGAACGAGCCGCCCGGCGTTTCGCAACAGAGAGTTGACTCTCATGGTGGATCCCTCCTAACGAGGTGAAGAAGCGGCCGGCCGACCGCGCCCGCCGCAGGATTCCCGGATAACCAGCGTGACCGGCAGCGTCTCGCGCCGGTTGTGATGCTTGCGTCCGTTCCCCACGGCGTCGAGCAGCCGGTTTGTCGCGCGCTCGCCCAGCGTGCGGATGTCCACGCGCACGGTGGACAGCGGGGGATGCATGTAGCGCGCCATCGGGACGTCGTCGAATCCGGCGACCGCCACGTCCTCGGGCACCCGCACGCCCGCCTCGCGCAATGCGGACAGCGCCCCGATCGCCATGGCATCGTTGGCTGCAAAGATCGCCGTGGCACGCGGCTGCTGATCGAGCAGCGTGCGGCACGCCTCGAAGCCCGACGCTTGCGTGAAGTCGCCCACGACTTCCCACCCGCGCGACCCCACGATCCCTGAGTCCTCGAGCGCCGTGCGGTAGCCGCGCAGTCGCTCGGCGGCGTCGAAATTGCGCGGCGGTCCCGCGATCAGGGCGATGAGCCGATGTCCCAGCCCGACGAGATGGCGCACCATCTGGTAGGCACCTTGTCGGTTCGCCATCACGATCGAGTCGAACGCCCTGCCACGTGCGTTGCAGGCGAGCAACACCACCGGGAAGCGCTCGGGGAGATCGCGGACGGGGGCGTACGCGCCCGGGGCAGGGGCCATCACGATCAGCCCGTCCACCCGGCCGCGCATCGCTTGCAGCGCGGCTTCGATGGTCGCCTTGTCGTTATGGGAGCTCGCCACGAGCAGGTGATAGCCGTGGCGCTGGGCCGTCTGGTCGATGCCGCGGATCAGCTCGGCATAGAACTCGCCGTACAGATCGGGCAGCAGGACCCCGATGCTGGAAGTCTTGCTGGTGGAGAGGCTGCGGGCGGCGGCATGGGGGGCATACCCGAGGCGCACGGCGACCGACCGGACGCGCCGCCGCGTGGCCTCGGTGACTGCATTGCTGTTGTTTTGCACCCGTGAGACGGTGGCGACGGACACGCGCGCCGCGCGCGCCACGTCTCTGATCGTGACCATGCGTCGGTTCCCCCGGCTGGCCTGCCGTGGGGGATGTAATCGGTTACATGAACTGGCGGCTGTCAAGCCCGCCCGTCGCGGCGTAGGCGCACCGGTTCGTTGACGCCCGCCCTGCACCCTGCTACTGTCCCATGCTTCGTGACCGTCACCTGAGGATTTTCATCGCCGTGCCCCGCATACGCCTCTGGCTGCTTGCCGCGGCGCTCGCTGCTTCGGGGTGCGCCGGTCCATTCCCCCAATCCACGCTCCACCCCCGGTCCGATTTCGCGCGGGCCACCGACGTCCTCTTCACCGAAATCTTTTGGTGGGCGGCGGCCGTGTTCGTGGTGGTCGAGCTGCTGCTCGTCGTGGCGATCGTCCGCTTCCGCCACC
>JBGPDL010000056.1:0-17328 GCA_041482275.1 Gemmatimonadota bacterium
CGCGGGGACGACCGGCAAGCTGGGCCCGCCGGCGAATCCGTACATCTATCTGTGGATCGGCGGCACAGTCAGTCCCGCCGCCACTGCCAAGCCCGGGATCTACACGGGCACGATTATCGTCTCGATCGCCTACCTGTAACACATGGGACCGGCTCGCCGCACGCTGTTCGCCACGCTGTGGCTCGTGCTGCTCGCCAGTACCTCTCGAGCCGTGGCCCAACTGGTCCCGGTCACGTCATCGCCCGACAGCCAGCCCGAGCCCGTGCTTGTGGAGCTGCGCCTCGACCACATCGCGAGCCGCACGGTCCAGGCGTACCGGGTGCGCACCGAGGTGCTCGTTCCGCTGACCCAGTTTCTGCAACTCGCCGAGATTCGCTACCGGCTGAGCCTGACGGGGCGTCTTGAAGCGACGGTCGATCCCGGCGCGCGATCGTTGGTGGTCGATGTGCACGCGGACTCGATGCGCTACGGCGACCAGCGCGTGCGTCTCGAGCCCGAGTTCCGCCTGTTCCGCGGCGGCGAGCTGTACGTCGGCGCCGAGCGGCTGGGCGACCTGCTTGGCTCGCCGCTGGTGGTGGACTTCACGGAGCTCACTGTCACGATGGCCGACCCAAGCGATCTGCCGCTGGCGCGCCGCCTGCGGCGCGACGCGGCCCGTGCCGCGCTGATGCGGGCGCGCGAGGCTCCCATCCGACCCGACCTGGTGCTCGGGTTCGAACGGCCGGGCTGGGACGGTCTGGTCTTCGACTACAGCGTGCTCTCGCCGAGCAGCGATCCGCTGGCCGGTAGCGGCTACACCGGCGCCATCGGCGCGGACGTGGTGGGCGGGTCGCTCGAGCTGGTGGCGTCGAGCGTCGGCCGGGCGGGCGACGGCGTCGTGCGGCTCGACGGGTCGTGGACCGGCGTGTGGCCCGCGAGTCGCGCGCTGCAGCAGCTCCGCCTGGGCGACGCAACCTCCACCGGGCCGCACATCCGCGCGCTGCGGGGCTTCGCGGTCACGAACGCGCCGTTCGTCCGGCCGTCGGTGATCGGGGTCGTCCCGTACGACGGCCTGCTCGAGCCGGGGGGGGGCTGGTCGATCGAGGCGTACCGGGGAACGGAGCTCCTGGGATTCGACTCGGTGGCCGCGTCGGGTCGCTTCAGTCTCACCTTGCCCGTGCGGTACGGTGAGAATCCGGTGGATTTCACGGCCTATGGGCCGCTCGGCGAGATCCGCCAGTTCAATCAAACGTACCGGGTGGCAAGCGAGCTCCTCCCGGCCCGGCGGTTCGAGTACGGCGTGTCGCTCGGCTCGTGCCGCTCCTCGCAGTGCACGGCGAACGGAAACGTGGACGTCCGCTACGGGGCGACCGCGCGCTGGACGGTGCAGGCGGGCCTCGATCGCTTCTGGCGCGACACGCTGCCCGACCTGTCGCACCCGTACCTGGCCCTCGCGGGCAGTCCGAGGAACTCGTGGGCCGTGACGCTCGACGGCGTCGCAGCGGCGCTCGCCCACGGCGGCCTGCGGTACGAGCCGTCGATCGACCTGCGGATGACCGTGGATTACACGCGATTCGCCGACGGCACGGTCGCGCCGCTCCTGACGCTCGCCGGCGCGCGCTCGCAGCTGAGCGTCAGCGGTTTCCTCCGGCCGCTGCCGCGGGCCGGGTTCTTCTTCTTCGACGGTACGTTCCAGCGGATGACGGGCGCCACCGGGACGACGACGCTCCTCCGGGTCGAGGCGTCCACCCAAGGACAAGCGGTGCGGCTGCTCCCGTTCGTGCGGTTCGAGCGGACCGGATCCCTCGGCTTCCCGGCCGTCACGCGATCGTTCGTGGGCGCGAACGCGTTCGTGTTGCCGCGTCCGGCGCTCGGGCCCGTGCTCGGTCCAGTCTGGATACGCGGCAGCGGCGAGGTCGCGGTGGACGGTGTGCCGCGGCTCTCCGCCTACTCGCTGTTCGCCGCACGCCCGCTCGGCACCGGGTTCCGCGTGGAGACGGGGGTCACGTGGCTCCGCGGCTCGCCCGGCGTGGCCGTCACGCTCACGCTCACCTCGTACCTCTCTGCCATCCGCTCCTACACCACGGTGACGGCGCCGGCGGGAGGGACGGTGAGCGGCTCGCAATTCGTGCAGGGCTCGCTCCTGTGGGACCGCGCGACGGGCAGGGTCGCGACGGCGCCGGGGCCGTCACTCGAGCGGTCCGGCATCTCGGGTCGGGTGTTCCGCGACGACAACGGCAACGGCATCCCGGACCCCGGCGAGCCGGGGGTCCCGGGCGTGCGGGTGCGCGTGGGGACGGCAGTGGCGGTGTCGGACTCGGACGGCACGTTCCGTGTGTGGGACGTCGTCCCGTTCGAGCCGGTGGCGGTACAGGTCGACTCGCTGTCGCTGCCCTCGCCGCTGCTCGTTCCCGCGTTCGGGAGCGCACTCATCGAGCCCGGGCCGAACCGCTTCCGGGGTGTCAACATCCCGATCGTGCAGGCGGGTGTGATCGAAGGGAGGGTGGTGCGCGCGATGGCGGGGCGCCAGGAAGGTCAAGGGGGAGTCACGCTCACGCTCACGAACCGGCGCACCGGCGCGATCCAGCGGTTCAGCACGTTCACGGACGGCGGGTTTTACGCGATGGGCGTGAAGCCGGGGGAGTACGAGCTGGCGGTCGAGCCGCACGTGCTCGAGCTGTTGCAGGCCAGCGCTGCGCCGCTGCGGTTCACGCTGGCGCCCACGCCCGATGGCGTCGGCGCGTCGGGGCTCGAGCTCGAGCTCACGCCGAAGCCCTAGGCTGCCCGGTGGTGGGGCGGTTCGCCACCTCGCGGATCACCGGCACGAGCGCCGCGAAGTCGAACGGCTTGGTGACGGTCGGCACGCCCGATTCCTGAAACAGCGTCCCGGTGTCGGGCGCGTAGGCGGCGCCGGTGCTGAAGATCAGGCGCGGCACCAGATCCGGCCAATCGC
Source organism: Gemmatimonadota bacterium (assembly GCA_041482275.1). GTDB lineage: Bacteria > Gemmatimonadota > Gemmatimonadetes > Gemmatimonadales > GWC2-71-9 > AG41. Next base: position 2,933 of record JBGPDL010000056.1, read on the forward strand.
GCCGCAGCTGCTCCAGGAACTCCCGCCCGCTCATCCCCGGCATCCGGACGTCGGAGATGATCACGTCGAAGCGGCGCTCCCGCAGCACGCGCAGCGCCTCCGCTCCGTCCGCGACGCCTTCGCCCTGAATCCCGTGCCGCCGCAGGAATCGCAGCAACGCGTCGCGCAGCGCGGTCTCGTCGTCCACCACCAGCACCGTGAGCTCGCCCATGGCCTGAGCCCGGGGGGCGACGATGTCGGGCACGCCGCGCGCCTCCTGACGCGGGTCACGCGGAAGTACGATCCCGAAGCGCGCTCCCCGTCCCGGCTCCGACTCCACCCAAATGCGGCCGCCGTGCTCCCGGGCGATTCCGTAGCAGATCGAGAGCCCAAGCCCGGTACCGACGCCCTCCGGCTTGGTCGTGAAGAACGGGTCGAAGATCTTGTCCCGCACCTCCGGCGCGATGCCGGGACCCGAGTCGGCGATCTCGAGCCGGGCCTCACGTTCGTCGGCGCGTGTCAAGACGGTGATCGTGCGGGGTCCGTCGACTGTCACGAGTGCCTGCTCCGCGTTGATCAGCAGGTTGAGGAGCATCTGCTGGAGCTCGGATGCGTCGGCCCAGATCTTGGGCTCGCCCGGATCGAGATCGAGCGAGACCGTGATGTTCAACGTCGAGAGGTAGTAGGACCGCAGCGCGAACGTACGCCGCGCGATGTCGTTCAAGTCCACCAGGGCGCGTTGCCTGCCGCCCGCGCGGGCGAACGCCAGCAGGTTCGACGTGATGCGCCCGATGCGCGTCGCCTCGTCGTACATCATCTGCAGCATTTCGCGCTGCTCGGGCTTGACCTCATCGAGCAACAGCGTCTGCGCGAAGCCGGAGATGATCGCCGCCGGGTTGTTGATCTCGTGCGCCACGCCGCTCACGAGCTGTCCCATGGCGGTCAGCTTCTCCGCCTGCTGGGATTGCGACTCGTTCCGCTTCTGGTCGGTGACATCGCGCGCCAGCACCAAGACACGGGTGATCCGGTTCGCGTCCCGGACCGGGGCGTACAGCAGGGCGCTGATGCCCTGGGAGCCGTCCTCGCGGGAGAACGGAATCTCGAGCCGCTGGACCTGCCCGCGGAACGCGGCGGCCAGCGTCTCGCGTACGAGGGCCGACGCGTCGGGACCGAAGAACTCGAACAGGGTGCGGCCCGGCGTGGGCCCGGACGGCGCACTCATCGCCCGGGCCGGCGCGTTGAACTCGAGAATGCGTCCTTCGCGATCGGCGACGACGATCGCATCGGGGACCGCGTCCATGACGAGGCGTAGGTTCCGCTCCGCGACCGCGGTGGCGGCGAGCGAGTCCATCAGCGAGCGCGTCTGACGCGCGACCTCGTTCTCGAGCAGGCTGGCGTAGCGGCGGTCCGCCCGCAGCGAGTATGTGAACCGGACGCCGACAATCACCACTGCCAGCGCGATGAGGAGGGCGCCCGCCGCGTCGCGCTTCGGGGTGAAGGCCACGTGTACCGCCACCGCCGTGATCCCCGCCAGGCCGATCGCCACGGCCGCGGCGCGCGCCGTGTGCGCCGCAACCTTCCGACCCGCGGCGTCCGCCGCGTGAGCGCGCTCCGGGGTGAGGGCGGCCGCCGCGGCAAGGAGCAGCAACCCCGCGTCCCAGCCGAGGTCGAGCGGGCTCCCCGACCGATAGCTTCCCCGCAGCGCGACCACTGCGTACACCACATTGCTGCCGCACACCACCATGAGGGCGGGCAGCGCGATGCCTGCAGCCCCGACGGGCGCCTGGGTTGACCGGAGCAGCTCGACCAGGATCAGCCACAGCACTGCGATTCCGCCGACGGACCATAGGACGCTCGTGAGCACGGGGGCCAGTCCCGCCCCCGTGCGAAACAGCTCCTCGAGCAGAAACTCGTAGACGAGGGCGCTGGCCGTCAGCGTGACCAGGATCGTGTCGAGCACCAGCTCGACATCGAACCGGCGTCTCGGTTGGACTCCCACGAGCGGCGACACGGCGACCAAAAAGCACAGGTACACGCCGAGGTAGCCCGCGTCCGCGAGCGACGGGAAGGGCGGAGCGACCCTTCGGATGAGCTCGTAGTAATTCCAGACCAGCTGGCCCGCCAGGAACAGTCCGCAGCCTGCCGTGATCCACCGCCAGGCGCGGCGCTGATCGGGCGCAGGGTGGTGGCGCGCGGCGATGGCGCAACACACCACCGCGTACGTTGCGGCCCACGTCCACGACAGGTCGGCCAGCGGCGCCCGCCACGCGCGATCCGCGGGGGCCAGCGCGTAGGCCAGCACGATGGTGAGAAAGGACCCGGCGGCGATTGCCACCAGCGCACGAGGTTGCTTGGAGAGGGGAGGCACGAGCGACCCTGGCGCTAAGCTAGCGGGGCGCGCCGCCGCTCGCGAGGGCGCGTTATGTTTCGCGGCCAATGGATCGCCTGGGGTGGCGGACCGCGCCGCGCGCATCACTCGCGCAGTGGGACGGATTGCGCCGGTTCGCCGAGACGGCGCGGCGCGACGGCCTGACCCGCACCGTGGTGTGCGGCATGGGCGGATCGAGTCTCGCGCCGCAGGTGCTCGCCGCGAGTTTCGCAAATCCGTCTCTCTCGATTCTCGACAGCACGGATCCGGGTGCCGTGCTCGCCGTGGCGCGCGCACCCGACGCCGATCGGACGTTGTTCGTCGTCTGCAGCAAGTCCGGCAGCACGGTGGAGACGCTCGCGTTCTACCATTACCTCGCCGCGCGCGCCGACGGGGCTCGCTTCGTGGCCATCACCGATCCCGGCAGCCCGCTCGAGACGCTGGCGCGCGAGCGCGGGTTCCGCGCGGTGTTCCCCCATCCGCCGGACGTGGGCGGGCGGTATGCCGCCTTGACCGTGGTCGGGATGCTGCCGGCGGCGCTGGCGGGTGTGGACGGGCGTGCGCTGCTCGAGCGCGCCCTCGCGGTCGACGTGGACGCCGCCCGCGCCCGCGGCGCGCGTCTCGCGGCCGCGGCGCTCGCGGGCCGCGACAAGCTCGTGCTCCGGCCGCCCGCGCCCCTGGCGCGGCTCGCCGATTGGGTCGAGCAGCTCGTGGCGGAGAGCACGGGGAAGGACGGGAAGGGCGTGATTCCGGTGGTCGATGACCCGATCTCGGCCCCCCGTCCCGACGGCGAGATCGAGAGCGATTTCTCGCGCGAGCCACTGGCCCTGGGGGCGGAGTTCCTCGCCTGGGAATACGCCACCTGGGAGCTGTGCGCCCGGCTGGACGTGAACGCGTTCGACCAACCCGACGTGGAGGAGGCGAAGGCAATGGCACGGGCCGAGCTCGCCCGGACGTCCGCTGACGCGCCGCCGCTCCCGACGCTCACTCCCGCACAGCTCGCCCGCGCGGCCCGGCCCGGCGACTATCTCGCCGTCCTCGCCTACCTGGCGCCCACTCCGGACAACGCGACCCGGCTGCAGGCGGTGCGCGCGGCGTGGGCGCGCGACCTGGGCTGCGCCACCACCGTCGGCTTCGGCCCGCGCTACCTCCACTCGACCGGCCAACTGCACAAGGGTGGGCCGAACACGGGGCTGTTCCTGGTGGTGACGGCGGATGATACGGAGGATGCCGAGATTCCCGAGATGGGGACGACCTTCGGCCGCCTGAAACGGGCGCAGGCGCGCGGTGACATCCGGGCGTTGCTCGCGCGCGGGCGCCGGGTGACCCACGTCCATCTGCGGCGGCCGGACGACGTGAGCGGCTTAGCGTCCCTGTAGGATAGCGCGCCGCGCCGCGGGTACGCGTTCGTGCGGGCGCACGCTCTCCCAGATCTCGCGATTCAGCGCTCCTTCGTCCGCCGCGTCCGCTCTGGTCCAGTCTCGGGCGGGGATCCTGGAGCGGAACGCCTGCGGGTTCAGCTCGCCGAGCGGCCAGGTGTTCGGCAGATGCGTGAATGGCGTCACGTCGGCGCGTCGCGCAAAGGCGTTCCAGAGCGGCGTGGCGCCGGCATCGTATTGGCTGAGCGGGGCCAGGCCGAGGATCTGCTCGATGGTGCGCAGCACGGAGCTGGTCGTGTAGAGCGTGCTGTCCACCGCGGCGCGACGGGCGTGGGGCGAGGCCACGAGCAGCACCGAGCGGTGGGCGTCGACGTGGTCGGGCCCATCCTGCGCGTCGTCTTCGAGCACGAAGACCGCGAGCGACGGCCAGACAGGCGATTGCGACAGGCGCTCCACGATCTGTCCGAGCGCCAGATCGTTGTCGGCGACCATGGCGCGCGGCGACGGCCGGTCAGCACGGCGGCCGTATGTGTGGTCGCGGGGCAGCCACATGATCACGAGGTCGGGGAAGCGATTCTGCTGGTCCCAGCTCGCCGCCGAATCGGCGAACAGCCGTGCGCGCGTCGTGTCGGAGATCGCGAGGACAAACCCGGGGTAGCTCGAGACAGTGATGTCCTTGAGGCTCGCGATGTTGGTGCGGGCCGGCTGGTGTGCGGTCGAGTCGCCTTCATCCGACTCGGTCTTCTCGCCGAAATTCACCACCCAGAGGCCTTTCCGCAGCGCGGCGTCCCAGAGATACGCGCCATGCGGGTTGACGAGATCCTCCCCGCTATTCAGGTCCCAGTCGCGCCGATCGGCGTAGATCTGGGGCCAGGTCTTCTCGTTGTAATCGCCCGCGAACGCCCGGTCGGTCCACTCGTGCCCGTTGGCCGAGACTTCGCCGTTTACGTAGAAGTTGTCGAACAACACCCAGCGCCGCGCGATGGCGTGAGCGTTGGGGGTGATGGAGTCGTTGAAGATCGCGAGCGCAGGGTCACCGTTGCCCCGTGGCTCGTCGCCCAGCACCTGATCGTAGGTGCGGTTCTCGCGGATGATGTACACCACGTGCTTGAGCTCGGGCGGGCGGGCGGATGCCCGGGCGGCCGTGCGGAGCCGCGCGTTGGAGAAGGGGCTCAGGGCGTACGCCTGCGCCGTGTAACGGCGCAGCGCAGCGGAATCGGGCACGGGCACGATGGACACCGAGCCGGTGATTACGTCGCCGATGTATTTCCCGTCGGCATTGGCGCCGGAGCCGTTGCCTTTGCCGTTCGCGACGTAAAGCGTGCGCCCATCCGCCGACACGGCCACCGCCGTCGGGTACCAGCCGGCCGGGATGAGCCCGGCGACGCGCATCTCCCGGGCACCGATCCGGACCACGGCGACCGCGTTGTTGCCCGCCATCGCGACATAGAGCGTGCGACCATCGGGCGAGAGGCCGAGCGCGTTGGGGTCGCTGCCGGCGGGCGCGTGCGCCGCCAGCGCGACCGTGAGCTGCTCGCGCACTTCGGCCGTGGCGAGGTCGACCCGGGCCACGCCGTTCGCTCCCGCTAACGCGACGAACAGCTCCGAGCGGGACAACGCGAGTGCCGACGGATGAGGACCGACAAAGACGGACATGCGAACGGCCGGACGGTCGGACAGGTCGATGACGGAAACGGTCGAGTCGCCCCAGTTGCTCACGTAGAGCTGACCGGAATCGGCGACGCCCGCGTACGGGCGGTGCCCGACCGCGACCGCCGCGCGGCGCTCCAGGGTCGCCGCATCGATGAGGTACACCGAGTCGCTCAGGTTTCCCACCACCGCGACCAGCCCCTGGCGCCGGAGTAACGCGAGGCCCGCGGGGTAGAGCTTCGCCCCGGAATCGGCGAGCACGATGCTGTCCGCCATCCAGGTGGCGCCACCCTGCCACGTGAAGCGGTACACACGATTCGTGGGCCCGCCGCTCGCCCACACGGTGTCGCGCCAGTCGCGGCCGCTCCGTGCCAGGCCGAGCCATGCGGCGGAGAGCGGTGCGCGCCACACGACCTGGGCCCGCGCCGGATCGATGCGCATCAGGCTGTTCCCGCCGTATCCGTCGTTGGAGACCATGACGGAGCCGTCGGACAGCGTCACGAGGTTGAGCGGCAGCGTGCCGACGGGGACGACCCGCCCTGCCGGACGGATGCGCCAGCCGGAAGGGAGGAGCGTGGAACCGTCACGCAACGGACCGGGGACAAGCCGGGTGGCGAGGAGCGCGACGCCCGCGACGGCGGGCAGCGCGAGTAGGGCGCGCTTGAGCATGGGGCGCAATATCGCCGCTCGCGGGAGCGGCGTCAGCCCCTTAGGCTTTAGGCGCGCCATGACCGGCCTGATCTTTCATCTGATCCCGCATACACACTGGGACCGCGAGTGGTATCTGCCGCGCGCCGCGTTCCAGGCCCGGCTCGTTGCCGCGCTGGACGATCTGATGGAACGGCTCCAGGCGGACCCGGCGTATCGCAGCTTCCTGCTGGACGGCCAGACGGTGCTGGTCGAGGACTACCTTCGCGCACGCCCGGAGCGGGAGGGCGACGTGCGCGCGCTCGTCAAGACCGGTCGCCTCCAGCTGGGCCCGTGGTATGTGCTCCCCGATGAACAGATCCCCTCGGGCGAGGGGCTGGTCCGCAACCTGCTGCTCGGCGCGGCCGATGCCGAGCGCCTGGGCGGCCGGCTCGACGTCCTGTATTCTCCCGACGCCTTCGGCCACCCCGCCGCGTTTCCGACCCTGGCGCGCGAATTCGGCATGCGATACGGCGTCGTGTGGCGCGGCCTGGGCGGCGAGGCCGGGCAGGAGCGGGACCTGTATCGCTGGGCCGGGCCGGACGGCAAAGATGTCGTGCTCTGGCACCTCCCCCCGGCGGGCTACGAGATCGGCGCGACGCTCCCCGCCGACGCCGAGCGGCTGTTCGCCGCGTGGGCTCCGGTGCGCCGGGCGCTGGTGCAGCGGACCAGCGGCAAGCACCTCCCCGTCTTCATCGGGGCCGATCATCACGCCGCGCATCCGGATGTCCCACGGCTCCGCGACCGGCTCGCCGAGCTCGAACCGCAGAGCGCATTCCGCGTGTCGCGGCTCGACGAGTTCTTCCAGGCCGCGGTGGAAGGCGGGAAGCCAGCGCCGCTCGCGGGGGAGCTGCGCTGGTCCTATCGCTACGCCTGGACGCTTCAGGGCGTGCACGGCACGCGGGCGCCGCTCAAGCGCCGCTATGGCGCCGCCGAGCTCGCGCTCGTGCGCCTGGCGGAGCCGCTGGCGGCGTTGGCACGCCGCAGGGGCGGGCGTGACCGGCGGCCGTTGCTCGAGCTCGCGTGGCGCGCGCTGGTGCGCTGCCAGTTCCACGATGCCATCGCCGGGTGCGCGAGCGACGCCGTGGCAGCGGCGGTCGAAGGGCGGCTCGCGAGCGTCGAGGCGCTCGCGCGAGAGGTGGTGCGGGGCAGCGTGCACGATCTCGTGCGGCACGACCCCGATGCGGCGCGCCAGCGCGTCGCAGCGGCGTCGCCGTCTCTGGTGCTGTGGAATCCTGCGGCGCGGCCGCGTCGTGGGGTCGTGATCGCCGACGTGACGCTGTTCCGGCGCGACGTGCCGGTAGGTCCGCCCGGGGACCGGGTTCCCCGCGAGGAAGAGGGGTACCGGCCGTTCGCGCTCGCCACGGCGGACGGCCGAGCGGTCCCCGTGCAGGTACTCGACCGGCGAATCGGGCAGGAGCGGCTGGACGCCGCGCGTCACCACCCCGACCTGGACGAGGTGGACGAGGTTCGCATCGCGTTCCGGGCACCCAGTGTGCCGGGCCTTGGCTTGGTCCGCGCCGGTCTCGGGCCGGCGCGATCCGACGTCGCCGGCGAGGGTGTCGCCGTGAAGGGTCGCTCGCTCGTGAATCACTGGATCGAGGTCACGCTCGAGTCCACCGGGGCGCTCGCGCTGCACGACCGCCGCACCGGCCAGCGGTTTTCGGATCTGCTGCGCCTCGAGGACGACGGCGATGCGGGAGACACATATAGCTACTGTCCTGTGGCGGGCGACCGCCTGGTGCGGGCGCGAGGGCCGATCAAGCTGCGCCGCATCGCGGCCGGCCCGCTCGTGGCGGCGCTCGAGGCCCGGTTCGAGGTCGGGCGGCGCGCCGGCGCGCGCCTCGTGGTGATGTTGCACGCCGACAGCCCGATGATCCGCTGCATCCTCGAGATCGACAATCGGGCGCCGTGGCACCGGCTGCGCGCGCGTCTGCCCACCGGGCTCGGGGGCGCCGCGGCGGTCGCCGGGACGGCGTTCGGCGCGGTGACGCGCCCCACGGTGGCGGTGGACGCGGCCGCCTATCCGCTTGAGACGCCGGTGGGCACGGCGCCGGCGCACGGCTTCGTCGTCGCCGCGTCCGGGGCGCGCGGGCTCGCGCTGCTCGCGCCGGCGTTCTTCGAATACGAGTGGACGAACGGGGGCGACCTGCTGGTGACGTTGCTGCGTGCGGTGGGCGAGCTGTCCCGTGCCGACCTGCCCAGCCGGCCCGGCCACGCCGGCTGGCCCACGTCCACGCCGCTGGCTCAATGTCCGGGCCCGAGTCGCGTGGAGCTCGCCCTCGTGCCGGTGTCCCAGCCCGAGCTGGAGCGCGGCGACGTGATCCCGGCGCTGTGGGAGGATGTGTTCCTGCCCCTGCGAGGATTCTGGCTCCGCGACGCGGGGGACTTGAGCGTCGCTCCCGTGGACATCGTGCTCGAGGGATCGGGGCTCGTGCTCTCGGCGGTGAAGCCGGCGCAGCAGGGCTCGCCGCTCGTGCTGCGCTGCTACAACGCGACCGATCGCAAGGCGGCGGGCGCGTGGCGCTTCGGAGCGGGGGACGGCGTGAAGAGCGCCCATCGCGTGCGCGCAGACGAGCGCGAGTCCGTCGCCCTGGTGCTCGAGGGGCGGGGCAAGACGGTGCGGTTCGTGGCCGAGCCGCACGAGATCGTCACCATCTTGGTCACCTGAATGGACGAACATCGCCTCCGGATCGGAAGAACGGCGCGGTATTACACGCTCGGCCAGCCCGGAGCCGCCACGCGCGAGGTCTGGCTCACCTGCCACGGCTACGGGCAGCTGGCCGGCCGCTTTCTGGAAAGGCTGCGCGGGCTCGAACACGGGCGCCGCTTCCTCATAGCTCCCGAGGGATTGTCGCGGTTCTATCTGAGCGAAAGTCCTACCGAACGCCGCGTTGGCGCGAGTTGGATGACTCGCGAGGACCGCCTGGCCGAGATCGAGGACTACGTGCAATATCTCGACGCCGTGTATGCCGACGTGGTCGGATCCCTCGATCGGACGCAGGTGACCGTGCACGCACTGGGCTTCTCCCAGGGCGCCTCGACCGTGAGCCGCTGGGCGGCGATGGGGAAGGCGCGGATCGACCGGCTGATCTTGTGGGGTGGCGAGTTGCCGCCCGATCTGGATATCGCGCGCGAACCGGCGGCCGCACGGTTGCGCGCGGCTCGGCTCACGCTCGTGTACGGTCGCGAGGATCGGTTCATCACGCCCAAAGTGGTGGCGAACATCACCGACCGGTTGCGACAGCACGGCATTCCGTACGAGGAGATCGCGTTCGCCGGCGGGCACGAGCTCGACGACGCGGTACTCCGCAAGCTCGGGACGGCGTGACCGACCGGCTCCGCTCGCTCGACGCCTTCCGCGGCCTGACCATCGCCGGCATGCTGCTCGCGAATGCTGGCGGTGCTCTACGAGAAGAGGTGGTTCTTGAAGATTTAGTGACGCGGGACCGCAGGGTTCAGAGCGTCCTGCATCGCATCTCCCAAGAGTGTGCACGCCACCACGACCAGCACGAGGGCTACGCCCGGCGCTACCGCCACCCACGGCGCGTTGACCAGCGTGTCCCGGCCTGACGCGATCATGTTGCCCCACGACGGCGTGGGTGGCTGCACGCCCAGCCCGAGAAACGACAAACCGGCCTCGAGCATGATGGCGTTGCCGAGCCCGAGGGCGGCGAAGACGATCACCGGCGTGAGCGCGTTGGGCAGGACGTGGCGCGCCAGCACGCGCGGCCGCGACAGGCCGAGTGCCACGGCGCTCTCGACGAACGGGCGCGCGGCGAGCGAGCGCACCTCCCCGTGCACGAGTCGTGCGACTGACATCCACCCCGTGAGCCCCAACACCATGATCACGAGCCCGGCGCTCGGCCGCGCGAACGCCGCGAGCAACAGCAGCAGCACCACGCGCGGTAGCGCGAGGGCGAAGTCGGTGACCCCCAGCAGCACCGTCCGCACGGGACCGGGCCAGTAGCCCGCCGCGCCGCCCACCAGCACCCCGATCACGACCGAGAGGAGCACCGCGAGCGCCCCCACGGCGAGCGAGATGCGGGCTCCGTACACGAGGCGGGTCCACACGTCGCGCCCAAACCGGTCGGTGCCGAGGAGGTGAAAACCTCCCGCACCGTCGCTCGCGAGCGGCGGCAGGAAGCGCGTGGCGACCACGTCGTGCTGCAGGGCGGGGTGGCCGCGCGACACGAGCGGCGCCGCCAGCGCGGCGCCGGCGACGAGCGCGAGCACGGCCGCTCCCACCGCCGCCCGGCGGTCCCGCCGCAATGGCGTCACCGCTCCCGTCCCGCGTGGCGCAGGCGCGGGTCGAACCAGGCAACGGCGGCGTCCGCCAGCAAGTTGCCCGCCACCACCAGCGTGGCGGTCACGGCCGTCGCGGCCAAGACCACGGGATAGTCGCGCGCCTGAACCGCCTCCACCAGGCGCCGGCCCAGGCCGGGCCACGCGAACACCGCTTCCACGAACACCGCGCCCGAGAACAGCGCCGGCAGCGACAATCCCAGCAGCGTCAGGACCGGGACCAACGCGTTCCGGGCCACGTGCCGCCGCAGCACACGTCCCGGCGAGAGCCCCTTGGCCTCCGCCGTCCTCACGAACGGTTGCCCGAGGACGTCACGCACCGCGCCGCGCACGTAGCGCGCCGTTCCTCCGACGCCGATCAAGGTGAGCGTCGCGAGCGGCAAGGCGAGATGGCGGAGCCGGTCTGCGAGCCGGCTCCAGCCCGTGAGCGCGTCGGCGTCCAAGCCGGCGGCGCCGAAGGCGGGGAGCCAGCGCGCCCAGTACGTGAATGCCATCACGAGCATGAGCCCGAGCCAGTATCCGGGCAGCGCAAACAGCGTGACCGTCGTGATGGAGAGCGTCGTGTCGATGCGGGCACCGGCGCCGGCCTGCCATACGCCGACGGCGAGCCCGAGGAGGTAGCTCAACACCAGCGACAGGCCGATCAGCTCGAGGGTCGCCGGGACGGCATCGCCGAGCACGGCGCGCACCGGGCGGCCGGTGGCGATGCTCCGTCCCCAGTCGCCGCCGGCGAACCGGCCGACCCAGGACGCGTATTGCGCGGCGAGGGGGCGGTCGAGCCCGAGGGCCTGTCGCTGAGCCACGATCTGGGCCGGCGTGGCCGCCGGGCCGAGCAAGCGCTCCACCGGGTCTCCCGGTGCGAGCCGGAGCAGGACGAAGGTCAGCGTCACCACGCCGGCGATGACGGCCCCCCCGGCCAGAAGCCGGCGCGCGAGCTGTGCGACCATGCGCCGAATCTCGCGCGACCCGGGGACGCCCGCTAGAATCCGGGCGTGCTGCGAGGAACACTGGGCCTGATCATCGGGGGCGCGCTGACCGCCGCGTGCGGTTCGGGGGCGGCGCATCGCGGCCAAACGGTCGTGTACGCTTCGGGGGCGGATCTGCAGAGCGTGAACCCCCTGCTCACGGTGCACCCGCTCGCAAAGCAGGTGGAACGCTACGTCCTGCTTACCACGCTGGTGCGGTACGACTCGGCGCTCACACCCCGGCCCTACCTGGCGCGGCAGTGGACGTGGACCGCGGATCGGAAAACGCTGGTGTTCGGGCTCCAGGGGAGGGTGCGCTGGCACGATGGCACGCCGACGACCGCCCGGGACGTCGCGTGGACGCTGTCCGCGGCCCGGGACCCCGCGACCGGATACGCCCGGCTCAACGACTTTGCCGACGTGGCGTTCGTGAACGATCCGAACGATTCCACCGTGGTCGTTCGTTTCAGTCGCCCCCAGGATCGGGTGCCGGACGTGCTCTCCGATCTCGCCATCCTCCCCGCCCACCTGCTCGATTCCGTTCCCCATGCCGAGCTGCGGCATGCCGCGTGGAACGAGCACCCGGTCGGCAACGGGCCGTTCCGCTTCGTGGCACACGAGCCGAGCCGTCGCTGGGTGTTCGCCGCCAACCCGGACTTCCCCCCCGCTCTGGGGGGCCCGCCCGCGCTCCAGCGGTTCATTGTCGTCGTGGTGGACGACCCTACCACCAAGCTCGCCGCCCTCACGGCGGGTGAAGTCGATTTCGCCGGCATTCAGCCGGCGCACGCCGCGTTCGTCCGGAAGAACCCCGCGCTGGCGGTGCTCGACTATCCGCTCATCCTGCCGTACGGCATCGTGTTCAACACGCGCCAGCCGCCGTTCGACGATCCCCGCGTCCGGCTCGCGGTGGCCCTCGCGATCGATCGCCGCGAGATCGTCGACGGTTATCTCTATGGCTTCGGCACCGTGGCGGACGGTCCGGTACCGCCCGGGATTCCGGGCTACGTGCCGGTGCGCTCCATTCCTGCCGATCCCGACTCGGCGCGGCGCTTGCTCGGAGGCCAGCGTATCGCCTTCGAGCTGATCACCGTCGGGAGCGGTGAGGCGGCGCTCGAGCAGATGATCCAGGCCCGGCTCGCCGCCGTGGGCTTCGACGTCGCGATCCGCCAGCTCGAGCTCACGGCGTTCCTCGCCCGCGTGAGCCCCGCCCGGCGTGACTTCAGCGCCGCCGTGCTCGGCACCCCGGGCGACCTGGGGTTGGGCTACCTGACGATGCTCGCCGATCTGGCGGGGATGCGCCTGCCGGCCGATCCGGCGCGGGCGCAGCGGCTGTTCCGGGACTCGTTGCCGGTGGCGTTTCTGTATCAGGCCCGTGGCGTGCAGGGGATGAACCGCCGGGTGACCGGCGTGCGCATGGACCTCCGCGGAGAGCTCCCCACCGTCGCCGCGTGGCGGATGGCGCCGTGACGCGGCGCGATCTCCCCACGGCCTTTCATGCGACCGCTCCGGTGCGCCTCGATTTCGCGGGCGGTTGGACGGACGTGCCCCCGTTTTCGGCGCGCGAGGGCGGCGTCGTCGTGAACGCGGCGATCGACTTGACGGCGCGGGCCGAGCTGCAGCTCGGCGGCCCGCGCATCCGACTCGTCGCTCAGGATCTGGGCCAGGAGCTCGAGTGCGCCGATTCGGGCGGGCTGCTCCCGGACGGCAGGCTCGACCTCCACAAGGCGGCGCTCCGCATGCTCCCGGTGCAGGCGGCATGCACGCTCACCACGCGCTCCGCTGCGCCGCCGGGGTCGGGACTGGGCAGCTCCGGGGCGATGGACGTGGCGCTGGTCGCGGTGCTCTCGCTGGCGCGGGGAGAGCGACCAGCCGCCCGCGAGATCGCCGAGCAGGCGTGGTATCTCGAAACCGTGGAGGCGAAGATCCCCGGCGGCAAGCAGGATCAGTTCGCGGCGGCGCTTGGGGGCTTCCAGCGGCTCACGTTTCGCGATCCCGACGTCGGCGTGGAGCCGATCACGCTCGATCCGGCATTCGCGACGGCGCTCGAGCGGCGCACGGTGTTGTGCTACACCGGTACGTCGCGCGTCTCGGGCGCGACCATCGCGCGCGTGATGACAGCCTACGAGCGCGGCGACCCGGGGGTGACGGGCGCGCTGCGGGCACTGAAGGACCTGGCCGGCGAGATGGCGGAGGCGCTACGCGCCGGAGACGTGGGCCGCGTCGCGACGCTGCTCTCGGACAACTGGCAGCACCAGCAGAAGCTCGATCCCGGGATGTGCACGCCCGAGATGGCCCGGCTCGAGAGCGTGCTGCGCGCCGCGGGCGCGCTCGGCGGGAAGGCGGCCGGGTCGGGCGCGGGGGGCTCGATGTTCTTCGTCACCGGTGACGACCCCGCGCCCGCCGCCGCCGCGGCACGGGCCGCCGGGGCGACGGTCCTGCCGGTGCGCTGGGCGCGGGACGGGGTGCGGGCATGGTGACGCCGGAAGAGCTCGCGGCCCGCCGGAAGCAGATTGCCGGCGCTCCCGATCTCACGGCCTTGCTGGCGCACCTCGCGGAGCGCGCGGCGCCGCTGCTCGCGCGGATGCCGCCCCTGCCCGAAACGAAGGCGCTGCTCTCCACCGACGGCGGCGCCTGCCCCGACGACGGGACCGCGCTGGCGTTCGACCCCTGGAGTCCGGCGGCACACCGTTGCCCACGGTGCGGCAAGACGTTCACCGGCGAGCGGCACAACCGCCACTGGTCGCGCTACCAGCACCTCTGGCTCGCCGAGCGCGCCGCCCACCTTGCCACTCTGGCGGCCTTCGGTGACAACGCCGGGGCGGCCGGGCGGGCCGTGGAAATTCTCCGCGCCTACACCCGGAGCTATTGGGGATACCCCAATCGTGACAACGTGCTGGGGCCGAGTCGGCTGTTTTTCTCCACGTACCTCGAATCCATCTGGATCGGGAACTATCTCGCGGCGGCGGCGCTGCTGCGGGCGTGCGGCAAGCTGGAGCGGGCCGCCGTGCAGGCCGTGAGCGGGGTGGCGGAGGAGGCGGCGAACCTGATCGGCGAATTCGACGA
>JBGPDL010000057.1:0-17183 GCA_041482275.1 Gemmatimonadota bacterium
CACTGCTCGGGATGCGCGAGAGGTCCTTTGACTGGTCCTCGACGCTGTTAGAGGGCGCTTGCAAGATCACGAATAGACGCTGGTGGCCGCAGAACACGACGGTGATGCGGTTGTCGTCATCGGGCCAACGACTGTGGGCGCGCCTGAATTCAGCCGCGGCAGCCCACGCATGGCGGATCCTGTCCTCCGTAACAATCTGTGGCCGGGATTTCGAAATGGCGCAGGCCAAAGCAACGCACGTCAGCGTGAGCCTGTAGACGGAGGTTCTGACAAGCTTTCCCATATGGACGAGCGTGACGCCTAACTAGGATTCGACAGCTTAGTCTTCGGACGTCGGCCGCGCAACCGATCTTGGTTACCGGCGCACCGCGCAGCCTATCCCGGCACTACGTGCGGCGGGTCGGGGGAATAGGCAGCAAGAGCGGCAGCCTAAGCGGGTGCGGCAGACGGCCGACGTCCATTGCGGCGTCCGGAACCAGGAGGCGATCCGCAGGGCTGCGTACGCCTCGGCCGCCGCGGTTCAGGACGTGGGTGTAGATCATGGTGGTGCTGACGTCCCGATGGCCTAGGAGCTCCTGGCGGTGCGGATGTCGTAGCCGTCCTCGAGCAGGTGCGTGGCGAACGAGTGTCGCAAACTGTGACACGTCGCTCGCTTGGGGATCCCGGCACGTTTCAGCGCAGCGCGGAATGCGCGCTGCACGACGGTCTCATGCAAGTGATGGCGCCGGCGCTCGCCCGTCCCCGCGTCCTCGTGCTCCCGCATCGCTCCGAAAACCCACTGCCACGCCCACTCCGCGGAGGCACCCGGATACTTGCGCGCGAGGCCCAGCGGCAGCTCGACCCGGCCTGCCCCACGCCGCAGGTCCACCTGGTGCGCCGCGCGCCGCCCCTCGAGTTGCCGTGACAGAGGCTCCACGAGGACTTCTGGCAGCACCGTGCGGCGGTCGCGATCGCCCTTCCCACCCCGCACGACGACCTCCCGACGCTCGAAATCGAGATCCTTGACGCGTAACTGCAGTGCCTCGAGCAGCCGCAAGCCGGACCCGTACAACAGCGCCGCAACGAGCGCCGGCACCCCACGCATCTCGCCCAGAATCGCCTGCACCTCGGCCCTCGTGAGCACGACGGGAAGGCGCTTGGTCCCCTTGGCCCGGATGACACCGGTGCACAACCCGAGCGGCCGGCCCAGCACCGCATCGTACAGGAAGACGAGCGCCGACAACGCCTGATTCTGCGTGGACGCGCTCACCCCGCGGTCCACAGCGAGACTCGTGAGAAACCGCGCTACGTCCCGCTCCCCCATCCCGCCCGGATGGCGCATGTCGCAGAACCGTACGAACCGCCGCACCCAACCGACGTACGCCTCCTCCGTCCGCCGGCTGTAATGCCGTACCCGAATCGCCCGCCGCAACTGAGCGAGCAGGCGCGGACCACCCCCGCCACCCCCAGAGGACGAAACGAACCCGGCGGCCATCCCCTCTAGCGTAGGGAACGCCGCCGGAAAAGACATGGCCGCAATCACGCGGCCGCTATCCTTCTCTTGCGACCACCTCCGCCCTCACACCGGCTTGTACACCCCCCACACCCCCCGCAACACGTCCGAGATCTCCCCCACCGTCGCCCGCACCCGCACCGCCTCGAGAATCGGCTCCATCAGCGACGCCTTCGGATCCGTCGCCGCGGCCTTGAGCTCGCCCAGAGCCCGCTTCACCCTTCCCCCTTCCCTCTTCCCCCGAATTCCCGCCACTCTCTCCCGCTGCACCGCTGCCAGGGCTGAATAATCCGGCGCCGGAATCGACTGCACCTCCTGGTCGTCCACGTACTGATTCACACCGACCACGACGTGCTCCCCCGACTCCACGGCTCGCTGCTCGGCATACGCGCTGCGCGCGATCGCCTCCTGAAAGAACCCGCGCTCCACCGCCCGCGCCGCTCCCCCCGCCCGCTCGATCTCGTCCAACAACGCCCGCGCCTCCCGCTCCACTCGATCCGTCAACGCCTCGACATACCAGCTGCCGCCCACCGGATCCACTGTCTCGGGCACGCCGGTCTCGTGGGCGAGAATCTGCTGGGTGCGGAGCGCCAGCGTCGCGCTCTGCGCCGTGGGCAACGCCAATGCCTCGTCGTACGCGTTGGTATGCAACGACTGCGTCCCGCCCAGCACCGCCGCCAGCGCCTGGATTGCCACCCGCACCACGTTGTTCTTGGGCTGCTGCGCCGTGAGCGTCGAGCCCCCGGTCTGGGTGTGCAACCGCAGCCGGCACGCGGCATCGTTCGCCTGGAACCGCTCCTTCATGAGGCGCGCCCACAGCCGCCGGGCGGCGCGAAACTTGGCGACTTCTTCAAACAGATCGGTGAACGCCGCGAAGAAGAACGACAGCCGCGGCGCGAACTCGTTGACGTCGAGCCCCACGGCCACGGCGCGGCGCACGTACTCGAGCCCGTTCGCAAAAGTGAACGCGACCTCCTGGACCGCCGTCGCCCCCGCCTCCCGCATGTGATACCCCGACACCGAAATGGGATTGAAGCTCATCCGCCCGGCCGTGACGAAACGGCACACGTCGGTCGCGAGCCGCAACGATGGCTCGATCGGATAGATGTACGTGCCGCGCGCGATGAACTCCTTCAGGATGTCGTTCTGCACCGTCCCCTGCAGCTTTTCGCGTGCCGCGCCCTGCTCTTCCCCCACCACGATGTACATCGCCAGGAGGATCGGCGCGGTCGCGTTGATGGTCATCGAGGTGGACACCCGGTCGAGCGGGATCTCGTGGAACAACCGCTCGAGGTCGTCCACGCTGTCGATCGCCACCCCCGCGCGCCCCACCTCGCCCTCCGCCATCGGATGGTCCGAGTCGTACCCCATCTGCGTCGGCAGATCGAACGCGACGGAGAGACCGGTCTGACCCGCGGCGAGGAGATGACGGAACCGCGCGTTGGTCTCCTCCGCCGTGCCGAACCCGGCGTACTGGCGCATGGTCCAGAGCTTCCCGCCGTACATCGTGGGATGGACGCCGCGCGTGAACGGAAACGCGCCCGCCGCGCCGAGCTCGCGCTCCGGATCACCGGACCAATCGGCCGGACCGTACACGGGCTTGCGCTCGCTCACTTCACCGCCACCGCCGCCTCGGCCCCGATGATGCGCGCGGCGAACGCCACGTCGTCCCGGCTACCGATCACGAGCGGGGTTTTCTGATGCAGGTCCGTCGGCACGACGTCGAGAATGGAGCGGCAGCCGTCGGTCGCCTTGCCACCCGCCTGCTCCACCACCAACGCGAGCGGCGCCGCCTCGTACAACAGGCGCAGCTTGCCCTGCGGATTGTTGGTGGCGGCGGGATAGAGGAAAACGCCGCCCGAGATGAGATTGCGATGGAAGTCGGCGACCAGGGAACCGATGTACCGCGCGTTCTTGGGCTGGATCTTCCCTTCGCCGTTCTTGAACGCCGCCACCACTCGCTGCACCGGCAAGCTCCAGCGGTTCCAGTTGCTCTCGTTCACGCTGTAATACTTCCCCACCGGCGGCGTCTTGATATCGGGATGCGACAGCAGAAACTCGCCGATCGTCGGGTCGAGCGTGAAGCCGTGCACGCCCTGCCCCGTCGTGTACACCAGCATCGTGCTCGAGCCGTACAGGATGTAACCCGCCGCCACCTGCTTCTTGCCGAGCTGCAGGCAGTCCGCGAGCCCCGCCGGGCTGTTCCGCTTGGTGACGCGCTTGTGGATCGAGAAGATCGTGCCGATCGACACGTTGACGTCGATGTTGGTGGAGCCGTCGAGCGGGTCGTACAACACCACGTACTTGCCGCCGGCCTTGCCGGGCGGGACGGGCACCGGCTGCTCGTCTTCCTCGGACGCGGTGACACACACCCGCCCGGTGTGCTGCACGCTGTTCCGCACCGCCTCGTTCGCGAACAGATCGAGCTTCTGCTGCAGATCGCCCGAGACGTTCACGGCCTCCGTGGCGCCGAGGATGTCGGAGAGCCCTGCGCGGCGCACGTGACGCGAGATGATCTTCGCCGCGAGACACAGGTCGTACAGCAGGTTGGACAGCTCGCCCGTCGCCTCCGGGTAGAGCCGCTCCTGCTCCATGATGAACCGCTCAATCGTGATGACTTCGGACCCGTGCACTGTGGCCGTCCGTGGAGAAAGTGATGGTGCCGCGTTCATCGGTCCGGAACAGCGTGATGCCGCGTCGCGCCAGCCGCGCCACCACCTCCGGCGCCGGATGGCCGTAGTGATTGTTCCGCCCCACACTGATCACCGCCTCGTGCGGCGCCAGCTCGTCGAGCCACGTGTCCGACGTCGCCGTGCGCGACCCGTGATGGCCCACCTTGAGCAGCTCCACCGGGCCCACCGTCCCCGCGAGCCGCCCCTCGACCGGCAACCCCGCGTCCGCCTGAAACAAGAGCCGCTCGGCACCATACGTCACCCGTAACACCACGCCGTGGTCGTTCACGTCGAGCGGCAGCCGCATCCACAACGAGTCGGGGCTCAACACCTCGAGCACCACCCCGTCCACCTCGATCCGGTCCCCCGCGCGGGCCGGGTGCCACCGCGCGCCCGACGCCTCCACTGCGGCGAGAAACTCGAGATACAACGGCCGCCCCAACGGCTCCCCCGGCTCGAGCACCAGCTCGGGAGCGAACGCCTCCACCACCGCCGGCAGGCCGCCCAGATGATCGGCGTCGCCGTGCGTCGCGACCGCCACCGCGAGCCGCCCCACCCCCTGCCGGCGCAAGAACGGAACCACCACCCGCCGCCCCGCGTCGCTCCCGGGAATGCGAGGGCCGCCGTCGATCACGATCCAGCGGCCGTTCGGAGTCCGTAACGCCGCGGCATCCCCCTGGCCCACATCGAGAAAATGTACCGTCAAACAGACGCAGTCGTCGAGGGAGACGACGTCACGGAACGTCGTCGCGACGAAAACCGTGGTCGCGAAGGCCACGCGCGCCGCGATGAGCCACGGGCGACGGGGCGAGTTCCAGAGCCACCAGGCGACCGCCGCAACCGCCGCCCACAGGGCCGCCGCCGCCCACCCCGCAATCATCACCACGTGACCCCCCGGCACGCGCGCCGCGCCCTGCGCCACGAGATCGAGCAGCGCCAGACCGAGCCCCGAGCCGGCCGCGATGAGCCGAGCGGCGCCAGACGCGATCCACGAGAGCGCCAGGGCCAGCGCCAGCCCGGGCACCGCGAGCCCGGCGAGCGGAATGGCGACGAGGTTCGCGAGCACGCCGATCGGCGCCACCGTGCCGAACGCGAAGGCGCTGACCGGCGCCGTGACGAGCGTGGCCGCGAGCGAGGGCGCGACCAGGCGCACGCCCAGCGGGCGGCCGCGAAACGCGCGATCGGCCCAGATCACCGCGCCCATCGCCGCCACCGACAGCCAGGCGCCCACCGCGCGCACCGCCCACGGATCGGCGAGCAGCACGACCAGCGCCGCGAGCGCCAGCGTGCCCGCCGGCGCCACCACGCGCTGGCGCAGCCGGGCCACGTCCGACAGCACCAGCATCACCACCGCCCGCACCGCCGGCGCCGGAAAGCCGATCAGCCAGAGGTAGCCGCCCAGCACCGCCGCGGCCGCGCTCATGCGGGCGCGCGGCGCGAGCCCGAGTTTCGAGAGCAGCAGCGCGAGCCACGCGGCGAGAAAGCCGACGTGCAATCCCGAAATGGACAGGATATGGGCGAGTCCCGAGCGGGCGTAACGCTCCCGCACCGCGGCGTCCAAATCGGCGCGCGGCGCGAACACCAGCGCGTTCACGAGCGGCGCGCGGCTCCCGAACAGCGATGCCGTCCGACTGGCCAAACGATCGCGCACCGCGCCCCGCCCGCGCGGCATCCGATCGAGCAGCCGCGCCCGGCGCACCACCAAGACGCCGCGCTCCCCCAGGCCCACCCAGCGCCCCGCCACCGCCCACGTCGTCCCGCCGCGCGCCGGGATTTGCTCGGGCCAGCGCAGCCGCAACGGACCCCGACACGCGCCGTCCACCACCTCGGCGTCGACGACGCCGCCTTCGGCAGGCGCCGGGTCAATCAACTGGACCAGCGCGGCCTTACTGCTCCCCACTCCCCGCTCCCCGCTCCACACTCCGGCGCATGTTGCGCCCTGCTCGCGCACCGCCGCCGTCCCCCACACCATCCCCGCGACCAGCATGACGCCGACGGCCGCCCCCAGTGGAGCTCGCTTGGCAAGCACCAGGGCCGCCGCCAAGACGAGGACAACCACGTACCACACACCACGCACCAGAAATGCGTCGAGGCCGCCCCACAGGCCGGCCCCGAACGCGATACTGAGGAAGAGAATCGGCGGCCGCATCCGGGCCGCCTCAGCGGTCTACAAGAGCTGCACCGGCCGCGCCCCGCAGCGCGGCGCCAGCCCCACGCGGCGGAAGCCGTCGAGCAGCGCGACGTCGAGCTTCGCCTTCTCCTGATCGCTGTCCAGGCGCAATTCGGTGAGCACTTCGCCCTGCGGCGTCGAGACGTAGTGGGGCGACAGCCGGTTGAGCGCGAACACGAGCACGTCCCCGCGGCAGGTTTCGCAGCCGCAGAACCGGGGCAGCTGGGGACGCAGCTTCTCGTACTCCCGCTGCACCACCTCTAACGTCACGTTCGTCACCCCACGACGGCAAGCTCCCGCCCCACCGGATGGGCGGTGAACGTCGAGCCCGTTGTCCCCGTGAATCGCACCGAGCGGTACCCCCCAATCCACCCGTCCGGCCCCGCGACGAGCGCCACCTTGTTGGTACGGGTGCGGCCCTGCAGCAGCTCACCGCGCTTGGCGCGACCCTCGATGAGCACCTCGTGGGTCGTTCCGACGAGCGCCACGTTCTTGCGGCGCGCGCCACCGCGCACCAACGCGATGAGCCGCTCGAGCCGCTCCCCCGCCACGTCGTCCGGCACGGCGTCCTGGAGCCGGGTCGCGGGCGTGCCCTCGCGCGGCGAGTACTTGAACGTGTAGGCGTCGTCGAAGCCGACCTGGTCCACGAGCGATAACGTGTCCTGGAAGTCCTGCTCGGTCTCTCCCGGGAACCCAACGATGATATCGGTGCTGAGGGCGATTCCCGGCACGCCGGCGCGCAGCGCCGCGACCACGCCCAGGTAGCGGTCGCGATCGTAGCGGCGCAGCATCCGCTTGAGCACGCGCGCGCTACCGCTCTGCACCGGCAGATGCACGTGCTCGCACACGGCGGGCGTCTCGGCCATGGCGGCCACCACCCGGTCCGTGAAATCGGTGGGATAGGGCGACGTGAACCGCAGCCGGCGGGTCCCCGCGACCCCGCCCACCGCGCGCAGCAGGTCGGCGAAGTCGTGCGTCCCGTCGTGGTAGCTGTTGACCGTCTGGCCAAGGAGCGTCACCTCCGTGGTGCCGCCCCGGGCGAGAGCCGCCACCTCGCGCACCACGTCCGCCAACTTGCGGCTCCGCTCCGGCCCGCGCGTCATCGGAACGATGCAGAAGGTGCACCGATAATCGCAGCCGCGCTGCACGGTGACGTAGGCCGAGACCGGCGTGCCGCGCACCGGCGGCACGTCTTCGTAGTGCTCCCAGCTCTTGAACTCCACCGCGGCGGTCCGCTCGCCGCCGCGCGCCCGTGCGATCAGCTCGGCCAGCCCGCGGTACCCGTCCGGGCCCACAACGAGATCCACCTCGGGCACCCGCTCCAGCAACCGCGGGCCCAGCCGCTGCGCCATGCAGCCGACCACGCCCAGCACGCCGCCCGGCCGCTTGTGACCCTTCAGCTCCCCCATGCGCGACAGCACGCGCTGCTCGGCATGGTCCCGCACGGCGCAGGTATTCACCAGCAGCACGTCGGCCTGGGCGGGATCGTCGGTGCGGACGTACCCGTCCCGTCCCAGCACGCCGAGCATCAGCTCGGAGTCGGAGACGTTCATCTGGCAGCCGTAGGTCTCGATGTAGATGCGCGGCATTGTCAGTGAACCGTCACCTCGAAACGAGGGCGACCGTTCCACTCGAGCGTGGGAACATAGACCGAAAGGTAGTCCTCCGTCAGCACCTCCACCTTCCCCTCCCCCCGACCGCACACGACGCCGTCAGCCCGCTGCCCCGCCCGGCTCGCGCGGTGGGTCCGGGCTTTCTCCTCCCCCCGCTCGCGCAGCTCGCGCGCGCGGTCGCGGATCGCCTCCGTGGGCACGCGTGCACCGAGCCGCGCCGCCGCTGCGCCGGGACGCTCGCTGTAGGGAAACACGTGCAGGTAGGTGAACGGCAACGCGTCCACCAGCGCCACCGTCGCGCGGTGATCCGCGTCCGTCTCGCCGGGGAATCCGGCGATGATGTCCGCACCCAGCCCGAACACCGGCAGCCGCTCCGCGAGCCACTCGAGCCGGGCGCGGTACCGTCCGGCGGTGTACCAATGGCGGCCCATCCGCTTGAGCACGCGGTCCGAGCCCGATTGGAGCGGGGCATGGAGATGGGCGGCGAGATGGCGAGAAGCCTCGACCAGGAGCCGAGCGATCGTGTCGTCGACCTCCGTCGCTTCAATGGACGAGAGCCGGAAGCGCACGTCGGGCACGGCGTCGATCAGCGCTTCGAGGAGCTCGCCGAGCGAGCGGGAGGTACCGCTCCCCGCTCCCCGCTCCCGGTCTTGCCCATACGTGCCAATATGCACACCGGTCAGGACGATCTCGGCGTGGTGCTGAGCCAGCGCCTCCGCCTCCCGAACCAGCTCCCCGACCCCCCGCGACCGGTTCGCCCCCCGGGCCAGCGTCGTCGCGCAGAAGGTGCAGTGCTCGTCGCAGCCGTCCTGGATCTTGAGCCAGCCGCGGGCGCTCGCGGCGAAGCGCCGCAGCACCGGGTCGATGCGCGGCCGGGCGATCCCGGCAGCGCGGAGCACCTGCGCCGGGTCCGCGCCGCCAACCACCGCCCGCACCGACGGCCGCGCCGCGAGGCGTCCGTCGTCGCGCGCCGCGGCGCACCCCATCACCACCGTCTCGAGCGCCGGACCACGGCGCGCCGTGCCGCGGCGCGCCACGTGCCGCACGAAGCGGCGCAGCTTGGCCTCGCTCTCGGCCGTCACGGTGCACGAGTTCACCACCGCGACGTCCGCCGCCGCAGGATCGTCCACCACCACCGCCCCCTGGTCGGCGAACGCCTGCCGCACCAGCTCGGTGTCGTATTGGTTCGCCTTGCAGCCGAAGGTGTGGAAGTAGACGTTCACGGCCGCACGGTGAGGCCCACCAGCACCGTCCACATTCGCTCGGTGAGGCCACCGCCCCGGCGCTGCAGCCGCTCGAGGCCGAGATCGAGCAGCGCCCGGCCCTGGGCGAACGCGCGGCCCGTCCCGACCGCGCCGGCGATCTCGGTTGGCGCCGTGGCGCCGGGCCCAAACGGCAGAGTGCCGCCGCGCGCGCCCAGGCGGAACGGCATGCGCCGGGAGCCGAACTCCGCCCCCGCGGACCAGCTCCACGTGTCGAACGCCCCCGTGCCGGCCTTCGACCACGAGCGCCACGCAGTGGACGCGCCCAGCCGCACGCTCGGGCTGGGCGCAAAGAGCACGCCACCGCCCGCCATCCACGGCAGATCGCTCACCGCGCTCGTCGTGTCGCCCACCTTGGCGCGCAGCCGGTTGTCCGACCGCACCCACGCCGCCAGCGACAGCCCCTGGGTCAACCCGATCAGCAGGCTCCCCGACACGCCGAATCCGTCGTAGCGCACCTCGGCGAGCTGCCGCACCGTGTGGAACGTCGAGTCGTCGAACCGCCGCTCGGCGGTCATGCGCGTCGAACCCGCCAAGAGATGCACGCCGCCGCCGATCGCGATCCGGCGCGACACCCGGCTCGCCAGGGCCAGCCGGACGTCCGCCACGCTCCCGTCGCTCGTGATCTCGTCGGTGTAGCGCTGCACCACGCCCCGCAGGAGCGCGGAGTCGCGCAACGTCACGTCCCACGACTTGTCGAGATAGGTCGTGAACCCGACGGCGACCGCGAGCCGCGGCGTCACCTGGCCCGCCACCCCCATCAGCGGGAAGCGCGTGGCGCGGAGCGCGGTGGTGGTCCCGCCCACCTCGGCGTCGCGATGCGACGTGCCGCCCGCCGCCGTCGCGGTGAGCCGGCCGACGTCCGCGATCGCCGCCTCCATCAGCGGTGATAGCGGATCGAACGGCCCGAACGCGCCGCCCGTGGAGCGCGCCCGCACCGACTCCCACCGCCCCGGCGTGCCGAGCCCGCGGATCCCGAATTGGGAATCCTGCGCGGCGGCCCTTGCCCCGCCCGTCAGGGCGGGGCCCATGAACAGGAGCCCGATGATCCAGCCCGTTCGCCGCGTCATGGCTGCCCGAACGGGAACCGCCGCACGTACGTGATCCGCAGGAACGGGCGGAACGCTTGCGCGATGGACGGATAGAAGCGCGCCTCGGCGAACGATTGGGCCTCCAACTTCGCCCGCAGCACGATGGTGGTCGGGTGCGTGGAGTCGGCGGCCCAGAGCTGCAGCAGGTTCGTCACCTCCACGGTCACCGTGTCGGTCACGCCGGTGTGGATCACCGTCGTGTCGCTCAGTCGCGCGTCGATCGGCGACTTGGCGCCGAAGTCCGCGAGCACCGTGCGCGCCTCCATGACGAACGAGTCGGCGGGCGCCCCGCGCACCGCAGCCGCGGGCAGGAGCACCAGTGTGCCGCGGATCACCTGGGACGAGTCGCGGATGAAACGGGGGAACGTCACCCGCAGGAAACTCCGCGCCGACGGCACGCCACCCACCGCGAGCGTCGAATCGAGCGCGGGCGGCGGCGGGTCGAACACGAAAGTCGCGAACGCCGCGCCGAGCACGGCCGGTTTGCGCGCCACGGTCGTGCCGAGCGAATCCACGCGCAGCCACCATTGCAGCGACAGGTTCGCTTTGGTGATCGCGATGCTCGCGAGCGAGTCGGCGCTGACGCGTACGCCGTACGCGACGGTGCCCGAATCGGTCGGGATGTAGCGCGCCGCCGCGGTGTCGAGCTTGAGTGAGAGCACCAGGGTGTGGTTGACCGTGTCCACCACGACGCTGTCGCCCGTGAGTGTGTCCTTGCGCCCGGTCCGGGCGAGCAGCGTGTCGATGTTCAGCGTCCGCACCAGCGAGTCGGTGAACGGCCCGGTGAGGTCCGTGAACGTCGTGGTCGAATCGATGGTTTTCGGCAGTCGGTACACCTGGAGCGTGAGGTTGTGGGCCGCGGTGTCGCGCCGCGATACGACGATCTGCAATCGGGCCGAGTCCGCGCCGAGGATCGGCCCCGTCGTGGTGTCCGTGGTGCTGATGGAGCGCCGCGCGCCGACCCCGTTGATCCGGAAAATCGGCCGGCCGTCCACGAAGCCGGGGAGAGCGGCGGCGAGCAGCAGCGGCGACTGGCTCGACACCACGTAACCGCGGAACGCCGTGTCCCGCGCGACGTTGCTCGTGAGCACCGTGTCCACGATGGTGATTTGGCCCGACGGGCAGTAGTCCGGGCAGGTGCCCGGCGCCGTCATCCGCTCCACGCAGGCGGCGGCCGCGAGCGCCGCACCGACCAGCAGGAGCCGCCGCCCGCTCACTTGGCGAGCGCCGCTTTCGCGAACGCGTCGGGCAAGAGGTCGCGCAGCACCCAGCGGCGCTCCGTCTTGGGACCCACCGCGATCACCTCGAGATCCAGTCCGAACTCGGCGAGCAGCTGGCGGCACGCCCCGCACGGCGACGCCGGCGGGTCCACGTCAGTCGCCACCACGATGCGGCTGAACCCGCGCGCCCCGTCCGCCACCGCCGAGCCGATGGCCATCCGCTCGGCGCAGATCGTGAGCCCGTACGAAACGCTCTCCACGTTGGTCCCCACGTACACGCGCCCGTCCGCCGCTTCGAGCGCGGCCCCCACCCGGAACTTGCTGTACGGGCAGTAGGCGTTCTTCTGCACCGCCCGCGCCCGGCGCACCAGCTCGGCCGTCACGCTGCGAGCCCCCCGAGGAACGACGTCCCCGCTGCCAACGGGGCGACGCCGAAGTATTCCGCCACCGTCGCCCCAAGGTCGGCGAGGGTGCGCCGCTCGCCCAGGGCCGCGCCCCGCACCCGCGGACCCAACGCCAGCACCGGCACCGCCTCGCGCGAATGATCCGTCGAGGGCGTGGTCGGGTCGTTGCCGTGGTCGGCGGTGAGGATAATCAGGTCGTCTCCCGTGAGGCGCGCCGCGAGCCGCGGAATCCAGGCGTCCAGCTCCCGCAATCCTTCATGAAACCCCGGGACGTCGTTCCGGTGCCCCCAGGTCTGGTCGAATTCGATGACGTTCACGAAGATGAACCCCGTTTCCGTCCGCTCCAACGCCCGCTCGATCAGCCGGTAGGCGTCTCGGTTGGTGGGCGTGTGCTCGCTCGTGATGTTGCGCCCGGCGAACAGGTCGTCCACCTTGCCGATCCCCACCCGCGGGATCCCCGCCGCCGCCAGCCGGTCGAGCAGCGTCTCGCCCACGGGCGCGATCGAGAAGTCCTTGCGGTGCGCGGTGCGCTCGAACGACCCGGGCCGCCCCGCAAACGGCCGCGCGATCACCCGGCTCACCGCGTGCTCCCCCACGAGCAGGTCGCGCGCCACCGCGCACGCCCGGTACAGCTCCTCGAGCGGCACGGTCTGCTCGTGCGCCGCCACCTGGAAAACCGAGTCCGCTGACGTGTAGACGATCCACTTCCCGGTGCGCTGGTGCCCTTCACCCAGCTCGGCGATGATCTGCGTGCCGGAGGCGGCTTTGTTGCCCAGCCAACCACGGGCCGTACGGCGGGCGAACTCGTCCAACAAGGACGTCGGAAATCCGTTGGGATACGTGCGGAACGGGCGCTCAAGTATCACCCCGCAGATCTCCCAGTGCCCCGTCGTCGAATCCTTGCCCGGCGACGCCGGCAGCGCCACCCCGTACGCCGCGGTGGGGTTGACCCCGGGCGCAAGCCCGGCGATGGGCCGACACCTCCCCAGCCCCAGCCGTTCCAGGTTGGGCAGCCGCAGCCCCCCCACCGCCCGCGCCACGTTGCCGAGGGTGTCCGATCCCGCGTCGCCGTAGGCCGCGGTGTCGGGCGCGGGCCCGATCCCGAGCCCGTCGAGCACGATGATCGCGGCCCGCTTCAATCGTAGACCCGCGGCAGCCGGGGACCGAGTGATGTGAGCACCGCGCGCTGCAGCTCGCCGCTCCACGCGGAGAACTCTTCGAGGGTGATCCGCTCGCCCGCCCCACTCCCCCCGGCTGATTCTCCGATCAGCGTCGCCACGTCCCCCACCTGCGCCGGCCGGTCGCCCGTCTCGACCATCGTCAGGTCCATCGTGACCGCGCCGATGATGGGGCAGCGCCGCGCGTCCGGGCCCAACAGCACCGCGCCCCGGCCCGACAGCCCGACGGCGCGCCGCACCCCGTCGGCATAGCCGATCCCCAGCGTCGCGACTGTCGTGGACCGCGCGGCGCGCCACGACGCGTTGTAGCTCACGCTCTCCCCGGCGGCCACCCGCCGCACCGCCACCACCCGGGCCCGCACGGCCACCACCGGCCGCGGCTCGGGAAACCCCGCTCCCGGCGATCCGCCGTACAAAAACACACCGGGCCGCACCAGATCGAAGGCGAACCGCCGGTCGCTCAACGCCGCTGCACTATTCGCCACGTGCAGCAATGCCGGCCGGCGCGGTAGCCGGGCCACGGCACGCGTGAAGCGCTCGAGCTGCTCCTCCGCCGAGCCGTCGCGCCGATCGGCCGAGTGGAACTGCGTGAAGCAGCCCTCCAGGGAGGGCGTGTCGGCCGCGTCGCGCACGGCGTCGATCTCGTCCCACCGCACGCCGGACCGGCCCATGCCGGTGTCGATCTCCAAATGGAAGGTACGCTCGCCGCGCGCC
The DNA here is from genome assembly GCA_041482275.1 of Gemmatimonadota bacterium. GTDB lineage: Bacteria > Gemmatimonadota > Gemmatimonadetes > Gemmatimonadales > GWC2-71-9 > AG41. Next base: position 13,817 of record JBGPDL010000057.1, read on the forward strand.
GTCCACTCGCGGATCGCCGTCGCGTCGCCCAGCACCGGCGTCAAGCGGAACCGCGCGAGCTCGTCGAACAGCGCGGGGTGAGCCGGCATGAACACCACCACCGGCCGGGCGATCCCGGCGGCGCGGAGCTCCGCGCCTTCGTCAACGGTGGCCACGCCGTAGCCCCAGGGGTCGAGCACCTCGAGGGCCTTAGACACGGCGACGGCTCCCACCCCGTAGGCGTTCGCCTTCACCACCGGGAGGAGCCGTGTGCCGGCGACCCGGGCCACCGTGCGGGCGTTCTCGACGACGGCGGCGAGGCTCACCTCGACCCACGCACGGGCCTGGCGCCCGCTGATTGACCCATTCACAGGCGCGGTATGATAACCCGGCCCGCTGGCTAAATGCAAGACGAAAAAGGATTTGGAAGGCGCTGCTATTATCGTTACGCATGCCCAGACAACCGTCTCAAGAATCCGCCCACGGCGACGCCGCTCTCGCCCGCGCGCTGGCGCTGGTGCGCGACCTGCGCGCCCGCTGTCCCTGGGACCGCGCCCAGACCCGCGCGACCTTGCGGCCTTATCTAGTGGAAGAGGCGCTCGAGCTCGATCAATCGCTCGCGGACGGAGAGCCCGCCGCCCTGCGCGACGAGCTGGGCGACCTGCTGCTGCACCTCGCGTTCCAGATCGTGATCGGGGAAGAGCGCCGGGAGTTCGACGCCGAGAGCGTGACGCGCGCGCTCGAGGAAAAGATGTGGCGGCGGCATCCGCACTTGTTCGGGGACGCAACGACCCCTGATCACGAAGGATGGGAGCGGGTGAAGAGAAAGGAGCGGGGAGCGGGGAGCGGGACTCTCCGGGGACTGCCACCGTCGTTGCCCCCGCTCCTCATGGCGTACCGGCTGCAGGAGCGGGCGGCAGGCGTCGGGTTCGATTGGCCGGACGCGCAGGGACCCATGCAGAAGGTGAAAGAGGAGATCGCCGAGCTGGAGCGCGAAACGGGGCTGGGAAAGCGGGAACGGCTGGAAGACGAAATGGGAGACGTGCTGTTCGCCGTCGTGAACCTCGCCCGGAAGCTCGAGATTGATCCGCGCGCCGCGCTCGAGCGCGCGAACGACAAGTTCAAACGACGGTTTGAGGACGTCGAGCGGCTCGCGGCGCAGCGCAGTGTGGACGTCGGACGGGCGAGCCTAGAAGAGCTGGATCAGTTGTGGAACGAGGTAAAGCGCGGCTAGTCGACCGTCTCGAACTTCCCGAGGCACTCCTCGATGTCGCACAGCTCTAGGAAGCGGTCGTCGAGCGCGGCGTACTCGGCTCCGCACCGCTCGTTGAACGCGACGTACGCCGCCTGCGACGTCCAGCGGTCGATCGTGAAGTAGTCGCGCCCGCTCTGCCGGGCGTCCTCCTCGTCGAGCGACTCCTCGACCGTCGCCCGCAGCAGCTCGGTCCCCTGGAACTCGTTGCTGCGCTCAAACAGCCGCGCCCAGTCCCCGCCCGGCCCGTAGGCCCGCTCGAAGTCCTCCGCGCGCTGGGGCGCCACCTGAAAGTGCCACACGATCACGTACATCACGCGCCTCAGGGCCAGAGCTTGTACAGCGTGCGCGGGAACGCGATCGCTTCGCGGATGTGCGGGATGCCGCAAATCCACGCCACCGTGCGCTCCACCCCGAGCCCGAACCCGGCGTGCACGAACGTGCCGTACTTGCGGAGATCCAGATACCAGCTGTACGCCTCCTCGGGGAGCTTCTCCTCGCGGATGCGGTGCAACAGCTTGTCGTAGTCGTCCTCGCGCTGGCTGCCGCCGATGATCTCGCCGTAGCCTTCCGGCGCCAGCATGTCGTTGTTCAGGACGGTGCGCGGGTCGGCCGGGTTTTCCTTCATATAGAAGGCTTTCACGGCCTTGGGATAGTTGAACACCATCACCGGCCGGTCGTACTGCTTGGCGAGCAGCGTCTCCGCGTCGCCCCCTAGGTCGCGTCCCCACTCGATGTCGCTCCCCAGCGCCCTGAGCTTCGCCACGGCGTCGGTGTAGGAGATGCGTGGGAACGGCGGCCGGACCGCCTCGAGCGGCTTCACGTCGCGCTCGAGCTCGGCCAGCTCGCTCTTGCGACGCTCCAGGCAGCGCCCCACGACGTACGCGACGAAGTCCTGTTGCAGGCGCATGTTCGCATCCGAGTCGTTCCACGCCACCTCGGGCTCGACCATCCAAAACTCGGTCAAGTGCCGCCGGGTCTTCGATTTCTCGGCGCGGAACGTGGGCCCAAAGCAGTACACCTTGCCGAGCGCGGCCGCGGCGGCCTCGACGTACAGCTGACCGGTCTGCGCCAGGTACGCGGTGCCGAGATCGAAGTATTCCGTCGCGAACAGGTTGCCCGCCGCCTCGCCGATCGCGCCCGTGAGGATCGGCGTGTCGACCAGGACAAAATGGCGCTCGTAGAAAAAATCCCGAATCGCCTGGATCACCTCGTGGCGCACGCGCGCGATCGCCACCTGCCGGCGGCTGCGCAGCCAGAGGTGGCGGTGCTCGAACAGGAACGCGGTGCCGTGCTCTTTGGGGGTGATGGGGAATTCGGGGCTCGGGCCCAGGATCCGCAGGTCCGACCCGGTGAGCTCCACGCCGCCCGGGGCGCGGACGTCGCTCCGCACCGTCCCCGTGACTTCGAGCGACGTCTCCTGCGTGAGTCGGCCGAACGCCTCCCAGGCCCCTTCCGGGACATCCTTCTTCGACAGCACCACCTGCAGGGTCCCCGTGCCGTCGCGCAGCACCACGAAGGCGATCTTGCCGGACGAGCGGGTGGTGGCCACCCAGCCCCGCGTGACCACAGCCTGACCCGCGAGCGGCGGCAGCTCTTCGATGCGATGGAAGTCGGGCATAGGGGCGGTAGACTAGCGGTGACGTTCTGGACTGTCAACGCGACGGGTGCACGGTACGCGGTGCGCGGTTATCACCGTCGGCAACCGCGCACGGCGCACCGCGCACGCTCCGCTCACCCCACCCTGAACAGCTCGAACCCCCGCTCGTAGCGCTGCACAATCCGCTGCCGGTACGCCGCGTGCTCCGGCGCCGCGAGCGTCGGGTCGCGCGTGATGACGTCGCCCGCCGCCCGGCGGGCCGCCTCGAGCAGCGGCAGGTCGGTGGCGAAGTTGGCGTAGCGCAGCGGCACGCCGCCCGACTGGCGGGCGCCGGCGAGCTCGCCCATGCCCCGCTCCGCGAGGTCGAGCTCCGCGATCTTGAAGCCGTCCGTGGTCTCGGCGAATGCCTGCAGCCGCGGCGCCGCCTCCGGGACGTCCGATAGCAGGATGCAATGGCTCGCGGTGTTCCCCCGCCCCACCCGGCCCCGCAGCTGGTGCAGCTGCGCCAGTCCGAACCGCTCGGCGTGCTCGATCAA
>JBGPDL010000058.1:0-16546 GCA_041482275.1 Gemmatimonadota bacterium
GACGCGAGATCGATCGTGGTGCCCTTGCTCAGCACGACCGCCCGCTCGAGCGCGTTTTCGAGCTCGCGCACGTTGCCGGGCCAATCGTAGGCGAGCAACGCGGCCTTCGCATCCTCCGCAAGCGTCTTGGGTGGCTCGCCGCGCTCCTTGGCGATCCGGTTCAGGAACTCCTCCCACAGGATCTGGATGTCGTCCCGGCGGCCCCGCAGCGGCGGCAGGTGGATGGCGATCACGTTCAAGCGGTAGTACAGGTCGGTGCGGAAGCGGCCGCGCTTGATGTCGTCCTCCAGGTCGCGGTTCGTGGCCGCGACGACGCGGACGTCGACGGGGATCGCCTCGGTGCCGCCCACGGGAATTGCCTCGCGCTCCTGCAGCACGCGCAACAGCTTCACCTGGGTGGCGGGCGACATCTCGCCGATCTCGTCCAGGAAAAAGGTGCCGCCCCGCGCGGCGGCGAACAGCCCCTGCTTGTCGCGCACCGCCCCCGTGAACGATCCTTTCACGTGGCCGAACAGCTCCGATTCGAGCAGGCTCTCCGGCAAGGCACCGCAGTTGAGCGAGAAGAACCCGCCGTCCACGCGCGCCGACAGCTCATGGATGTAGCGGGCGATGACTTCCTTCCCCGTGCCCGACTCGCCCTGGATGAGCACGGTGCTTTCGGTCGGCGCCACTTGGTCGGCGAGCTTCAACACGTCGAGGAACGCCCGCGACTTGCCGAGCGGCTTCACGAACCCGGACCGCTCGCGACGGCGGATCTCCTGCTTGAGCTGTTTGTTCTCCGCCTTGAGGAGGCGCTGCTCCGCGGCACGGCGGCAGATCGCGACCAGGTCGTCGTTCGAGAACGGCTTCTGGATGTAGTAGAACGCCCCCTGATTCACCGCCTGGATGGCGCTCTGCAGCGAGGCCTGCGCCGTCATGAGGATGACCGGCGTCTCGGGATCCTGCTCCCGCACGGCCGCGAGCAGGTCGGTGCCCGACACCCCCGGCATCTTGATGTCGGTGAGCACGATGTCGGGCGGACTCGCCTTCAGGGCTTCGAGGCCGGCTTTCCCGCCCTGCGCGGTGGTGACCTCGAACCCTTCGCCCTTCAGGAGGATTCGGAGCACGTCCAGGATCCCCATCTCGTCATCGACGACCAGAATCGAAGGCTGCTGGCTCATGCGGCTTCCTCTTTCCGGCGGGCGGCGGGGAAGTACACCGTGAAGGTCGTGCCCTTCCCGGGCGTGGTGTCTACGAGGACCAGGCCGCGATGCGCCTCCACCGCGCGCTGCACGATGGCAAGACCCAGCCCGGTGCCGCCGACCCGCCCGGTGACGAACGGCTCGAATAGGCGCGCCCGCAGGCTCTCGGGGATGCCCGGCCCGTTGTCGCGCACGGCGAGGGACACGGGGTTCTCGATACCGGCACCGCCCGGCAGCTCGCGCGAATCGGCCGGGCTGGTGCGCACTTCGACACGCGCGCCCTTGCCCGCCGCCTGAACGGCGTTGAGCACGAGGTTCGATACGACCCGGTGGAGCAGGTCCTCGTCGCCCTCCATGGGCGTCGGCTCCCCCGCGAGATCGATGACGGCGTCCTCGGGACAGTCGGGGTGCTCGCGCACCAGCCGGATCGCTGCGCCCGCCACGGCACGCAGGTCGAGCGGCCGGCACTGGGTGGCGCGCACGCGCGAGAAATCGAGGAACTCCGAGAGCAGGCGCGCTAGCCGGTCGCTCTCGCGCACCACGAGCGACATGAGAAATTTCTCGTCGGGGTTGGCCCGCTTCGACCGCTCCAGCTGCTCCACGGAGGAACGGATCGAGGCGAGCGGATTCTTGATCTCGTGCGCGAGACTCGCGGACAGCTCGGCCACCGCCTCGAGCCGCTCCGCGCGCAGGTGCAGCTCCTCGAGGCGCTTCGAATCCGAGATGTCGGTGAAGATGGCGGTCACCCGCGGCTCGCCTCCCGGCTCGACCTCGAGCGTCGTGGTCGTCACACCGATCGGAAACGTGCGGTCGCGGCGCCGCACCGTGGCCTCCACCCGCATCGCCCGCACCCCGCGCCGCGCCGTCGCCGTCACGGCGGCCCAGAACTCCGGTGCGATGCGCGCGAACTCCGGCATGATGGGGCGCCCGCGCCACTGACGCTCGGTGAAGCCGAGGATGTGCTCCGCCGCCGGATTGCAGTAGAGCAGGTGGCCTCCCTGGTCCACGGTGACGATGCCGGTCGGGATGTTCCTCAGCACATCGGCCGCCTCGAGCCGGGCTTGCCGCAGCTCCCCCGCCAGCGCTTCCCGCTCCGCACCCATCACTGACAAGCGGCTCGCGAAGTACGCCGTCACGCCCGCCACCGCGACGAACACGAGCAGCTGCAGCGCAATCTGCGCCGTCATCGGCGTGCGGTGCCCGAAGAACACGTCGGCGAAGTACACGAGCCCGACCAGCGCCGTCATGAGCGCCGTGCTCGCGGGGGGCATCAGCACTGCCGTGACTGCGATCAACGGCACGTACAGCGGGGTGAGGTCGCTTTGGGGACCGCCGGTGATGTGCACTACGGTGGTGATGAGCGCGACGTCGAACAGCGCCTGGCCGTAGCGGAAGGTGAGCCCGGGCAAGCGCCGCAGGACGTGCGTGTACCAATACGAGGCGATCGTGACGCCGACGGTCGCGATCAGTACCAGCGAGCTGAGGAGCAGGTCGAGCGGCGCCGCAACCGCAAACTTGAGGCTGGCGGCCAGATAGATCGCGGCAGCGACGCACAGCCGACCGACGTAGACCGACCGCAGCAGGCTCTGGGGGGTCGGGATCGCCGATCCTCGCACCCGGCCGCCGAGCCAGCTCACAGGGCACTCCTTACCAGAGGGGCCTCATAACAGCAATATTCACAGTATCTTACGACCGCAATGGGGGCGCCGTCGGTGCGGAAGCACAGGGCGTAAGTATTGGGAGCCCTGTGGCAAAGTGCAAGAGCAAGGGCGCTGGAGCGACGGGTTCGCTATCGTAGCATATGCGGCTCGCGCGCCCACTCTCGCCGTGCTTGATCGTCGGAGCGCTCGCGATCCCCCGGCCGGTGCCGGCCCAAGCGGCGCTCACGCCGGCCGACTCCGCGATCCTCTCCTCGCAACCCCTCACGCGTCTGGTGCTTACCCCATCGTTGCTCCGGCGCATCAGTCTGCTCGCCGCCGGGTTGGATCGCGAGGTGGTGCTGTGCCTGCGGGGCACTGTGGCGGGAGATACGGCAGTGGTTCAGGACTTCGTGATGCCGGACCTGGTGAGCTCGACAGTCGATCGCGTCCAGCCCGTGCCGTGCGAGCCGGGGACCCTGGCGGTGTGGCACAACCATCCGTGGACGGGGCCCGATTCGAGCTTCGGGGTCAAGACGCCGGAGGACCTCTGCTCGCTCAGCCAGCCGGACCTGCTCACCGTGACGGCGGACTCGATTCCGTTCGCCGTCGTGAGCGTGGGCCGCGCCCGCGGACCGATCGTGTGCTGGTGGCGGCGGGTGCAGGCGGTGGTCAACCGCCACGTGAAGTTCCTGCCGCGCTTCCCCCACCAATGGCTCGAGTTGCCGAATCTAGCGGGCGCCCCCGACCCCATGGCGAAGCCACCCGCCCCGTCTGTCCCCTAGGCACCCCCCCGCCATGGTCACTCCGGGGGTTGCACGATGATCCTGCCGCGCGCGCTGAGGCAGGTCAGGCGCGTGCGGCCGCTCTTCCGGAGGCGCTCGGCGACGCGCTGCGCGCGCAGCGCCGCGATGATATCGGCGGAGGCATGCTGCCCCAGCACCTCCTGCGTGATCAACAACGCCGACGCGCCCGTCGGGCCGATGTGGAAGGTGTACACGGGGCTCGTGCCCTCGCGGCGTACCTCGACCGGCGCCGGCTGGAGTTCATCACCGACCCACTTCAGGACCTCACGGACGGTTTCGTCGGTGCTCGGAGGGGCGACGCGCGCCCGCTCTTCGGCCCGCACCTGCTCCAGGGCGGCCCAGCGAGCGGCGAACCGGGCAATCGCGTCCTGGACCGTGTCGTCGAGCGAGAGGCCGAACGGCATCGGGTCGTAGGCTTCGAAGAACTCGCTCACGATGCCGAGCGTGAGCGGCAGCAGCTCCTCCATGCGGCGGCTCACCGCGGTCCACACGTCCGCATCTTCAGCCACGAGGCGGGACAGCAGGAATAGTCCGTAGGCCATGTGCCGGGCCTCGTCGGCTTGGGCGCGCGCCAAGCCGTCGCGGAACCCCGGCATGCGGTCGCCGGCCGCGAGAGCGGTGGCGAACAGGTGGTACCCGGCGTCGCCGAGCACGCCCTCGCCGACCAGGCTGTAGGTGACGAGCGCTTCGGCCTGGGCGGCCGGAGCGGGATCGGCGAGCAGCCGCTGCATGGCCGCGGGCAGCTGTTCGGCGAACAGCCTCCGGAAGCTCGGCGTCTGGTAGCGCTGCAGGTCCCCGGACTGGTGGCACACTTCGTCGAGCACGCGCCGGAAGAACTCGGTGTGCCGCGCCTCTTCCGACAGGAACGTCGTGAGGAACAGCTGCTCCTCGAGCCGGTCCTCCCGCACCACCGTCAGCACCAGCGGCAGGAGGTCGCGGGTCATGCTCTCTTCCGCCGCCTGAAACAGCACCGTGAGGCGGAGCAACACGTCGCGCTCGGCGACGCTGAACCGGGCCCAGTCCGCGGCGTCGCGCCGCAGGTCGAGGCTGCGCGGATCCCACGCGCCGACCCGCTTGGCTTCGTGGTACAGCCGCATGGGCACGGTGTCGTGCCGCAGGGTGCCGGTGCGTGCCGGCTGCGGCTCCCGATGCTCGGGGACGCTCATCCGTCCGAATGTAGTGCGCGCTCGCCGCTGAGCCAGCCCCTCGCGCGCCGTCTCACCCGCCGCCATTGTTAGCCGTCCTTCCGCCCGAGGCTCCGTCACCGATGATCCGCACCGTCGCCGCGCTGCTCGCACTGTTGTCCCCGGTCGCCCGCGCTCAGCAGCTGGACACCACGCTGTGGACGCGCTTGCGCTACCGCTTCGTCGGCCCGGAAGGCAACCGCGCCGTTGCCATCGTGGGCGAGCCCGGCAATCACCTGGTCGCCTACGTGGGCGCGGCGTCGGGCGGGATCTGGAAAACCGAGGACGGCGGCGTGCACTGGCGGGCCGTGTTCGACAGCGAGCCCGCGCAGGCGATCGGCGCCCTGGCCCTGGCGTCGTCGGCGCACAACGTGGTGTGGGCCGGCACGGGCGAGACCTTCTTCATCCGCTCGACCACGGCGCTCGGCAACGGCGTCTACAAGTCCACCGACGGCGGGCGGAGTTGGCGACACATGGGGCTCGATGCGACGGGGCGCATCGCGCGCATCGTCATTCACCCGACGGACCCCGACGTGGTGTTGGTGTGCGCGCTGGGACGGGCCTACGGTCCGGCGCAGGACCGCGGGGTGTACCGCACCGCGGACGGGGGCAAGAGCTGGACGCGGGTGCTATTCGTGGATCCGAACACCGGCTGCTCCGACCTGGCGATCGATCCCGGTGATCCCAATACGCTATTCGCCGGGATGTGGCAGTTCGAGGTGAAGACGTGGCACCTGCAGAGCGGGGGACCCGGCGGCGGTCTGTGGGCGTCGCGCGACGGCGGCCTCACGTGGCAGCGGGTCGCCGGCCACGGGCTTCCCGACGCCCGCCATGCGGTTGGCAAGATCGCCGTGGCCGTCGCCGCGTCGAACCCCAACACGGTCTACGCGCTGATCGAAGACGAGGATCCCGCGCTGTACCGGAGCGGCGACCGCGGGAACACGTGGCGGCTGGTGAGCCGGGACCACACCATGGCCGAGCGCGCGCCCTACTACGTGCGCTTCGCCGTCGCGCCGGACGACGAAGAGCGGCTCTACTTCGTGTCGGTGCGCTTCAGCATGTCGCGGGACGGAGGCCGCACGCTGGCCCGGTCGGACTACCACGGCGGCGGCGACAACCACGACGTCTGGATCGACCCGCTCGACCCCGACCGGTTCATGATCGCGCACGACGGCGGGGCCAGCATCACCGTGAATCGCGGCGCGACGTTCCTGCGCGTCGTGCTCCCCATCGCCCAGCTGTACCACGTGCACACCGACACGCGGGTCCCCTATTACCTGTACGCCAACCGTCAGGACGGCACGTCGTACCGGATGCCGAGCCGCAGTCTGTCCGGTGGCATCTCGGAGGGCGTGTGGGGACACGTCGGCGGCTGCGAGAGCGGCTTCGCGATTCCCGACACCGTGACCAACACGACCGTGTGGTCGGGCTGTTACGACGGCGGGCTGGAGGTGTACGACGTGCGGACCGACCATGCGCGCAACGTACGCGTCTGGCCGGAGGCGGGGTACGGGTGGCGGCCGGCGGATCTCAAGTACCGCTGGAACTGGACGTTCCCGATCGCCATCTCGCCCCACGATCACACCCGGGTGTACGTGGGCAGCCAGTTCGTGCACGTGACCACCGACGGCGGCGCGAGCTGGAAGGTCATCAGCCCCGACCTCACCCGGAACGACACGACGCACCAACAGAGCTCGGGCGGCGTGACCACCGACAATCTGATGACGTTCGACGGTGCGACGCTGTTCGCGCTCGCCGAGTCTCCGGTGCAGGCGGGCGTGATCTGGGCGGGCTCGAACGACGGGCTGGTGCACGTGACGCGCGACGGCGGCGCGACCTGGGTGAACGTGACCGGCGGACTGCCGAAGCTGCCCCCCTGGGGCAAGATCGCGAACATCGAGCCGTCGCGCTTCGATGCCGGCACGGCGTACCTCTCGGCGGACCTGCACGAGCTCGATGACCTCGACCCGTACATCTTCAAGACGAGCGACTTCGGCAAGAGCTGGAAGCGGATCTCCGACGCTTTGCCGCGCTCGCCGCTGTCGTTCGTGCACGTGGTGCGCGAGGACCCGGCGCGGCGCGGCATGCTGTACGCCGGCACCGAGAACGGCGTGTACGTGACGCTCGACGACGGGGCGCGCTGGCTGCCCCTGCAAACCAACCTGCCGCACGCACCGGTCTCGTGGCTCACCGTACAACCGCACGTTCACGATCTCGTGGTCGCGACGTACGGCCGCGGCGCCTGGATCCTGGACGACATCTCGCCGCTCGAGCAACTCGACCTCCCGGCTCTGACGGGCCGGACGATCCTGTTCCAGCCGCGGCCGGCCTACCGCTTCCGGTCGCAGCAGGGGGTGGCCAGCGCCCCGCACAGCGGCGTCGAGGCGGACACCGTCCCCTACGGCGCCGACCTGACGTACTATCTCTCGCCCGTCCTCGCCGACACGACCACGCCGGCCGACAGTGCCCGCCGGCCTAAGCCAGCCAAGCTCGTGATCCTCGGCGCGCAAGGCGACACCGTGCGGGTACTCGAGGGGGAGCGGAAGCCGGGGCTCAATCGCGTGTGGTGGGACCTGCGCTACGCGGCGCCAACGGTGCCGAACCTGCGGACGCCGCCTCCGGGCAAGCCGTTCGTCCGCGTGGGACCCGGCGGCACGCGCCCGCTCGTGACCTGGGACCTCGACCTCTCGCTTCGCGGGCCGCTCGTGCCACCGGGCACCTACACCGCGCGTCTCACGGTGGGTGACTCCACCGGAGGCGGAGCCGTGACGCTCACGCAGCCACTCACGGTGCTCAAGGACCCGAACACCGCAGGCACGGACGCGGACGTGCAGGCGCAGACCCGGCTGGCGCTCGCGATCCGCGCCGAGCAGGACAGCGTCGCCCGGATGATCAACCGACTGGAGTGGGTACGGAAGCAGCTGCAGGATCTCGCCTTCCAGCTGCGCGGCGATTCCGCTGTAGCGGGCGACGCGGGCGCCAAACGACTGGCGACGCTCGCCGACTCACTCGATACGCAGGCGCTGGCCGTGGAGGGCAGGTTGTTCGACGTGCAGCTGACCGGGGCGCGCGAGGACGCGTTCCGCGGCCCGATGCAGCTGTACGGCCGGCTCGCGGCGCTGCAGTCGGATGTGGCGGAGAGCGGCGCGGATTTCGCGCCCACGACTCAGCAGGTCGCCGTGCATGGGCTGCTCGCAGAGCGGCTGGCGGACGCGGCCGCCCGGTTCGCAGATCTCATGGACACGGCGCTGCCGGCATTCGGGATCGAGCTGCGCAAGGTGCCGCTGAAGGACGTGATCTCGGCCGTCGGGGGGAACACGCCGCCGCGCCCCGGCCCCTGACGGGTCCGGCTACTGCACCGCGTTCACCATGTCGAAGATCGGCAGGTACATGGCGATCACCATGCCGCCCACGATCACGCCGAGCACCACGATCATGATGGGCTCCATCAGCGACAGCAGCGCGCTCACGGCCGCGTCTACCTCGTCGTCGTAGAAGTCGGCGATCTTGGAGAGCATCTCGTCCATGCCGCCGGTCTGCTCGCCCACGGAGATCATGGAGATCACCATCGGCGGGAAGACCTTCGACTTGGCGAGCGGCGCGGCGATGGTTTCCCCGCCCGCGATCGAGGCGCGCGACTCCATCACGGCGTTGTGAATCACCATGTTCCCGGCGGTGCGGGCCGTGATCTCGAGACCGTCGAGGATGGATACACCCGAGGAGATCAGCGTGCCGAGGGTACGCGTGAAGCGCGACACGGCCGACTTGCGGAGCACGTCGCCCAGCACCGGCATCTTGAGCAGCATCGTGTCGATCTGGAGGCGTCCGGGCGCCGTCTTGTAGTAGCGGGTCAACCCGAACACGCCAAGCGCGATGGTGCCGCCGATCACCCACCAGTAGTTCTTGAGGACGTTGCTCGCGCCGATCACGATACGGGTCGGCAAGGGGAGCTCCAGGTTCACCGATGCGAACATGTTCTGGAACGTCGGGATCACAAAGATGAGCAGCACCGACACCGCGATCACCGCCACGGACAGAATCACGCCGGGGTAGATCATCGCGCCCTTCACCTTGCGCACGATCGCGTCGTTCTTTTCGAGGAACTCCGCCAGGCGGATGAGAATAGTGTCCAGGATACCGCCGGCCTCGCCCGCCGCCACCATGTTGACGTACAGATCGCTGAACGCCTTGGGATGCTTGCGCAGCGCGTCCGCGAGCGTCTGGCCGCTCTCCACGTCGTACACGACCCCGCGCGTGACCTCGGCGAGGATCTTGTTCTCGGTCTGCTGCGCCAGGATGTCGAGCGCCTGCACCAGCGGCAGGCCGGCGTTGATCATCGTGGCGAACTGGCGGGTGAAGACCACCACGTCCCGGGTCTTGACGCCGCCGCCGAATTTGAAGTTGAGCTTGAACTCGCGCGGCGCCGCGCGGACCTGCACCACCACCATGCGGTTCTTGCGCAGGTGCGCGATGACGTCGTCGCGGGTGGGCAGGTCGATCTTGTCGTTGACGAGATCGCCTTTGAGCGTGCGGGCGGTGTACTGGAAGAGCGGCATGGCTCACTCCCTCCGGGCGCCTAGCGGCGGGCCGCGACCTTGCCCGCGCCCGGCTGCTGCGGCGCGGCGGTCGGCGACATCACGTCCTTCTCGTCCAACGGCTGCTCCCCGATCATCCGCAGAAACTCGTTCGGCGTGGACGTCACGCGCAGGCATTCGTCCTTCGTGACCTCGCGTCCGACGTACAACTGGTACAGCGCGTCGTTCAGGGTCTGCATCCCGTGCTTCTTGCCCGCCTGCATCATGGATGGGATCTGCTCGATCTTTTCGTCGCGGATCAGCGCCCGCACGGCCGGGGTCATGATCAGGATCTCGCACGCCATGACGCGCCCGCGCCCCTTGGCCTTCTGCAGCAGCGTCTGCGTGACGACGCCCTCGAGCACGAACGAGAGCTGCGCGCGCACCTGCGCCTGTTGATGCGACGGGAACACGTCGATGATGCGGTTGATGCTCTCCATCGCGGAGTTGGTGTGCAGCGTGGCGAACGCCAGGTGGCCGGTCTCGGCGATGGTGAGCGCCGCCGAGATCGTCTCCAGATCGCGCATCTCGCCGATCAGCACGACGTCGGGGTCCTGCCGCAACGCATACTTGAGCGCCGCCGCGAAGCTGTTGGTGTCGGTCCCGATCTCGCGCTGGTTCACGATACAATTCTGATGGCGGTGGATGAACTCGATCGGGTCCTCCACCGTGATGATGTGCCCCTTCAGCTCCTTGTTGATCTTGTCGATCATCGCGGCGAGCGTGGTGCTCTTACCCGATCCCGTGGGGCCGGTCACGAGCACCAACCCGCGCGGCTTCTCGGCGAGCTTCGCCACCACCCCTGGGAGCCCCAGCTCCTCGAACGTGCGCACCTGGAAGGGGATCTGCCGGATCACCAGCGACACGCAGCCGCGCTGCTTGAAGCAGTTGCCGCGGAACCGGGCCAGGTTCTGGATGCCGAAGGAGAAATCGAGCTCGTTCTCGGTCTCGAACCGTTTCTTCTGGTTCTCGGTGAGCACCGAGTACGCGATCGAGAGCGTATCCTTGGGCGTGAGCACCGTTTCCACGCCGGAGTCCACGATGTCCCCGTCCACGCGGAGCTTGGGGCGCTCGCCCGCCACGATGTGCAGGTCCGACGCGTCCCGCTCGATCATTTCCTCGAGCAGGCCGCGCAGGTTGACCGACTGCGAAGCGCTCGCCGTCATGCCGCCGTTTCCTTCACGACTTCCTCCAGTGTGGTGATGCCACGCTTCACCTTGAGCATGCCGTCGCTGCGGAGCGTGAGCATCCCGTCCGCCACCGCCTGATCGCGCAGCTCTTCGGTCGATCCGCCCTTCAGCACCATGCGTCGCACCGCGCTCGTCATCGCCATGACCTCGTACAGCCCCTGGCGGCCCTTGTACCCCGTGCCGTTGCAGGTGTCGCACCCGGCGCCCTTGTAGAACGTCAGCTTCGCGGCTTCGGTGGGGGGAATGCCGAACGCGTGGATCTCCTCGGCCGTGTACTTGTGCTCCTGCTTGCAGTCGGCGCAGATACGGCGCACCAGCCGCTGGGCCACGATCAGGTTCACCGCGCTCGCCACGTTGAACGGCTCGACCCCCATGTCGATCATACGGGTGACGGTCGAGGGCGCGTCGTTCGTGTGCAGCGTCGAGAGCACCAGGTGGCCCGTGAGCGCCGCCTTGATGGCGATCGAGCCGGTCTCGAGGTCGCGGATCTCGCCCACCATGATGATGTTCGGGTCCTGGCGCAGGAACGCCTTCAGCGCCGCCGCGAAGGTCATCCCGACTTCGTTCCGGACCAGCACCTGATTGATCCCCATCAGGTTGTACTCGACCGGGTCCTCCGCGGTCATGATGTTCACGTCGATCTGGTTGATGCGCGACAACGCGGAGTACAGCGTCGTCGTCTTCCCCGATCCGGTCGGGCCCGTGACCAGCACCATCCCGTACGGGTTCAAGATCGCCCTCATCAGATCCTGCTCGGCCTTGGGCTCGAAGCCGAACTTCGACAGGTCGAGCGCCAGGTTACCCTTGTCGAGGATCCGGAGCACGATCTTCTCGCCGAACAGCACCGGCAGCGTGGAAACGCGGAAATCGATCACCTTGCTGCCGAACTTGAGCTTGATGCGGCCGTCCTGCGGCACGCGCCGCTCGGCGATGTTCAGCTGCGCCATGATCTTGACGCGCGACGTCAGCGCCGCGCGCATCTTGATCGGCGGCTTCATCACTTCCAGCAGCGCACCGTCCACCCGGTACCGCACCCGCATCTCGTGCTCGAACGGCTCGATGTGGATGTCCGACGCCCCGCGCTTCACCGCGTCCGTCAGCAATCCGTTGATCAGCTTCACGACCGGTGCGTCGTCGGCCAGGTCCTGCGCTTTGACGTCCTCGTCGGTCTGCTCCTCGACGACCTCGAGATCGTCCGCCGCCTCGATGTCCTTGAGCAGGTTCTGCAGCTGCGCGTCGGACTGCTGGTAGTACTTTTCGATCGCGTTGCGGAGCGTGTACTCCCCCGCGATCACCGGGAAGACGTCGCAGCGCGTGATGAATTTTATGTCCTCGATCGCCGCGACATTGTTCGGGTCGGCGATCGCGACCGTCAGGGTTCGTCCTTCGCGCTTGAGCGGCAGGACGGTGTGCTTCACGGCTACGTCGGGGGGGAGAAGCTTGATGATCTTGGGGTCGACCTCAAAGCGGGACAGGTCGACTGCGGGCATACGGTACTGCCGGGCCAGCATCTTGGAGATTTCGGTCTCCTCGACGAAGCCCAGCTTCACGAGCGTGTAGCCGAGGCGCATCCCCGTGCTTTTCTGCTCGAGGAGCGCCTTTTTGAGCTGCTCCTGGGTGATCAGCCCCTCGCGCAGGAGGATCTCGCCCAGCTTGTCGGAGGTGGCTGCAGCGGTCGCCGTACGCAACTCGTTGAAATTGAACGGCATAACATGAGTTGGCGACGAGGGGAAGTCAAGGCGCGGGCGGGATCACCCCCGAAAACATCACGTAAGGGCGGAGCGCGTCGACGAGCTTCGGCCCCACCCCCGGCACGCTGTCGAAGCGCGCCAAGCCGCCGAACGGACCGTGCTGCTCGCGCCACGCCACGATGCGCTGCGCGAACGCCGGTCCGACGCGCGGTAGCCGCGTGATCTCCGTCACGTCGGCGCGGTCGAGATCGATGCGCTCGCCGGGCAGGAGCGGGCGAGCGAGCCGGGCGGCGCTGCGCGCGGTCTCCCACAGTCCGCGGGGCGGCGGCGTGTCCACGGCGACAAGCTGCACGTCACCGGGGGCCGCCGCGGTGGCCGGCGCGAAGGCCAGTCGCACCCCTGTTCCCGCGAGCGTGAGGAGCGCGAGCAGCAGCGCGGCGCGACGGTCGTCCATGCCTGCACCCTAACGGCTCGCCCGCAGACCGACGGCACCAATTCCACGCGCGGTGAGCCGGAAAAAGACAGGATGGTGGAGGATGGTGGAGGATGGTGGAGGCGGCGCCGAAGCAACCTTCACCAACCTCCACCATCCTCCACAACCTTTCTGCCTCAGCGCACCAACGCTACCGCGACATCACCGACCACCTGCAGAGAGGCAGCACTCACCTTGTCGATCGTGTCATCCGTCGTGTGCCAGTACGGGTAGTCGAAGTCCACCACGTCGATCGCGTGGATGCCCGCCTTTTGGAGGGCGACGTGGTCGTCGATCAGGGTGTGCTTCACGCCCGGGATGAAGACGCGGCCGTACCCCAGATCGCCGGCGGCGCGCCACACGCGGTCCACGGCTTCGGGGGCGAACGCCTGGGAGTTGCCCTCGTAGTAAAACTGTTGATCCTTGTCGGCCACCATGTCGAACAGCACGGCGAACAGCGGCTGATACCCGAGCGGCTGGTGGGCGGCGAAGTAGCGCGAGCCGATGAGCACGTCGTTCGAGTCGGTGGTAAAGTCGCCGAAGTCCTCGCCGTCCACGAACAGGAGATCGACACCCAGGGCCGGGGCCTTCGCCTTGAGCGCATCGGCGACGCCGAGCAACAGGGCGACCCCGGACGCGCCGTCGTTCGCTCCGGGCACGGGAAGACGCTGCTGGCCCAGGTTCGCGCTCTGGTCCGCGCGCGGACGGGTGTCCCAGTGGGCGAGCAACAGCACGCGCTCCGTCGCCCGAGGCCGATAGCGCGCGAGGAAGTTGCGGAGCGCGAGCTTCTGCCCCCGGCGGGTCACATGGGTGAACGCCTGCACGACCACGCTGTCCGCGGTGGTACGGAGCTGCTGCAGGATCCAGTCGCCGGCCCGCTCGTGGCCGGGGGTCCCGGGGATGCGCGGCCCGAACTGCATCTGGCGCTCGAGATAGCCGAACGCCCGCTGACCGGCGAACTCGCGTGGCCGGCTCGCGCCGCTCCGCGCGGTGCACGCGAGACCGAGCGCGAGGCAGGTGGCGGCGCGCCGGAGGCGGCTCTTTCGGATGGTCACGGGGGTAGTGATGTCTTGTTGAGACTTGGACTTCCAAATATAATGGCGCCACCGATCGTGCGCACCATCAGCCGTTACCTCCTGCGCCAGCACGTCGCGCCGCTCGGCTTCGCCCTGGCGGCGCTCACCTCGTTGATGCTCATCCAGCAGGTGGCGAAACAGCTCTCGAGCCTCCTCGGGAAGGGCTTGCCCACCGGGGTCATCATCGAAGTGTTCGTGCTGTCGCTGCCGTTCATCGTCGCGGTCACGCTGCCCATGGCGGTGCTGGTCGCCGTGCTCCACGTGTTCACGCGGCTCGCGGGCGACAACGAGATCACCGCGTTGCAGGCCGGGGGCGTGAGCGTCACGCGGCTCGTCGCGCCTGTCCTCGGCGCGGCCGCCGGCGTCGCGCTGCTGTCGTTTCTCTGGAACGACCAGCTGCTCCCCCGCACCAACCACGTGCTGCGCACCCTGCAGGTGGACATCCAGCGCAAGAAGCCGTCGCTGACGCTCAAGGAGCAGGTGATCAACGAGGTCGTGCCGGGGCAGTTCTTCCTGCGCGCCGCGCGCATCGACGGCAATACGAACAAGCTCAAGGACGTCACGCTGTACGATCTGGGGAACGCCGAGCGCCGCCGCATCATCGTGGCGGACAGCGGGCGGATGGCGTACGCCGCAGGTGGACGGGATCTCTTCCTGACGCTTCAGGACGGGGACATCGAGGAGGTCGACCGCGCCGATCCGGCCCAGTTCAACCGCACCTTCTTCCGCACCAACCGCATGCGGGTCGCGGGCGTGGGAAACATCTTCGTGCTAACCGAGAAGGACACCTACAAGAGCGACCGCGAGATGTCCACGTGCGAGATGCGCCTCGCCGCGATGGGGGCGCGCCGGGACGCCACCCGAGCCGTGCAGGACGCGCGCCTGGTGATCGAGAACGACCTGCGTCGTCTGGCGGGGCTCGCTCCGGTGGCGCCGGAGGCGATGCCGTACCAGCCCGACACCGTGCCGCCGGGGCTGTACTGCCGGGCGCTGCGGCGGGTCACCGCCTGGCTGCTCCCGCGGGAGGCCGAGGCCCAGACGCCCGTCCCCCGGCCGCTCCAGCCCGCGCCACCTCCCCAGCGGCCCGCCGCGGCGGCGCCGTCTCAGGGCGCGCCGCCCGTGTACATCACGCCGGGCGCGGGGCTGGGCGAGGAGCAGCGGCTGCGCAACGCGCACACCCGCGCCGCGACCTACGAGGTGGAGATCCAGAAGAAGTACGCGATCGCGGCCGCGTGCCTGATCTTCGCGCTCGTGGGAGCGCCGGTAGCGTTGCGGTTTCAGCGCGGCGGAGTGGGGCTCGTCATCGGGATGAGCGTCGCGGTGTTCACTGTGTATTACGTCGGGCTGATCGCGGGCGAGGAGCTGGGCGACCGCCTCATGGTATCGCCGTTCTTGGCGATGTGGACGCCCAACTTGATCTTCGCGGTCGCCGGCCTGATCGGCTTGTGGCGCATCCGCAAGCCCGGCAACACTCCGCACGGGGGCGATTGGAGCGACGTCGTCGAGCCGCTGTTGCGGATCTGGACCCGGTGGCGCGGCGTTCCGTGAGCACCCTCGACCGCTACGTGCTGCGCGAGTGGACCAAAGTGTTTCTGCTCGCGGCGCTGGGATTCCCCTTCCTGGTCATGGTCATCGATCTGACCGACAAGCTGGACACCTATCTCGGCCGGGGAATCTCGAAGGGCCGCGTGGTCTACTCCTATGTGTTCTTCCTCCCCGAGACGATCTCGCTGGTGCTGCCGGTCGCGGTGCTGTTCGCCGTGGTGTTCACGGTGGGCGCTTTGGGGCGCCACTCGGAGCTGACCGCGGCGAAAGCGTCGGGCATTTCCTTTCATCGTGTGATACGGCCGCTACTCCTCGCCTCGCTTGCCGCAGTGTTCCTGGACCTGGGGCTCACGGAGCTCGCCCCGGTGACCTCCGCGCGCCGTGCCGAGCTCTTGGGCGAGAAGGCGGCGCGCCCCACGCGCTCCCGCTTCAGCCCGTTCGTGTACCGCGCGGACGGCGGCTGGGTGTATTCGATCCGCTCGCTCGACCTGAAGACCGGCGGCGCCGAGATGCGGGACCCGATCCTCGAGCGCGAGGGCACGGGGGAGGATTATCCCACGATTCTGGTGGCGGCCCAGCGCGCCACGTACGACACGGCGCGCGGGCGCGGCGGCTGGACGCTCTCCCAGGGCGCCGTCCGTTACCTCCTCGGCCCCGGCCGCGAGCCGACGTTCCGGTTCGAGGGCCTCAAGACCAAGGCACTGCGCGAGACGCCCGCCGCGCTGCTCGCCGAGCCGAAGGCGCCGGACGAGATGCGGTACGCGGAGCTGGGGCGCTACATCGACGCGCTGTCGCGCTCCGGCTCGGACACGCGGAAGCTGCGCGTAGAGCGGGCGCTCAAGCTGGCGGTGCCGTTCGCGTGCATCATCATCGCGCTGTTTGGGGCGCCGCTCGCCGTCTCCACGCCGCGCAGCGGCACGGCGTGGGGCGTGGCGGTGTGCCTCGCCACGACGTTCGTGGATCTGCTGATGTTCCAGCTCTCGAAGGCCGTAGGATCGGGCGGCGCGCTGCCGCCGGCGTTCGCGGCGTGGGTGCCGAATCTCATTTTCGGCGCGGCGGGAGTGTGGCTGTGGAGGAAGGCGCGGACGTAAAGCCAGAAAACGGTAGCCCCCAGAGCGACGGGGGCTACCGTTTCACCTGCACCCTTAGAACGTGTAGCGTGTCCCCAGCTGGAACACCCACCGTGAGCC